>NZ_LZKU01000241.1 GCF_001672975.1 Mycobacterium sp. 1465703.0 | reverse complement strand
TGAGTTGCTGCGCGACCACCATGATGAGTTCGCGCAAACGCACTGAGCCCTGAAGGGCCGCGCTGAATACATCGTCAAGGGCCGCTACAACGAGAAGGCGATACTGGGTGAGGTGTTGTCCGAGAACACACAAGCCCAGGCGCTGCGCGAGGATATTCGCAACAAACCCGAAGATGCGTCGCGCGATTCGCAAATGGCACTCGGTGAAATCATTTCCAATGCCATCGAAGCCAAACGCCAGGCGGATACCCACGCGGTCGTCAACGCACTCGAGGATGTAGCCAGTCTCGTCAACGTCCGGCCACCGACGCACGAATATGACGCGGTTCATGTTGCGATGCTTGCCGAGACGGATCGGCAGTCTGACGTCGAGCAGGCATTAAACCAACTGCGTGAAAACTGGGGTGACCGAATGCAATTGCGCCTGCTTGGCCCACTCGCGGCTTATGACTTCGTCGTCGCTGGTGCACCGGGGGGCTGACAGATGGGGTTCTTCTCCGCGATCGTACTCAGCCCGCTCGCACCGGCACGCGCCGTAATTTGGCTTGGTGAAGTCATCCAGCGGCAGGTTGAACAGCAGTTACATGATCCTGCAACTACCCGTCGACAGCTGGAGGCGCTCCAGGAAGCGCGCGAGCGCGGTGAGATCACTGCGGAACAGGAACGGCAAGCCCAGCAGCAGATACTCCAGGCCAGAATGGCCCCCAGAAGCCGTTAAAACCATACGGCTTCTTGAGGATCGGTGAAGAGCAATGGCTGAAGGCAACGGCCGCCGAAGTTCCGAGGAGATTGGCGTGCCACCACCACTGACGGCGCGGGAGGCGGCTGACCTTGCGCGTGAGTACATCACCGACATGACCGAATTGGAACCGGTGATGATGGTCTCGCTCGCGCCGACCGAGGACGGTGGCTGGTTGATAGAGGTGGAAGCCGTTGAGGCCCGTCGGGTTCCGTCGTCCTCGGACATCCTCGCTCTCTATGAGGTCCTACTCGACTCCGACGGAGAACTGCTGTCATACCGCAGGACTCGTCGCTACCTACGCGGCCGGACCACGGAAGGGGCTAGTCAGTTATGACGTTTCCCGACGATGACTTCTCCCCTGTTCCGCGCAGTTACGGCGGCGGCATGGTGAGCAGTGGGCAATCGACGAACTTGGGCGACATCTTGGAACGGGTGCTTGACAAGGGCCTCGTCATCGCCGGCGACATCAAGGTCAACCTGCTGGATATCGAGCTGCTCACGATCAAGCTACGGCTGGTCATCGCCTCGCTGGAGACGGCAAAAGAAGTCGGCATCGATTGGTGGACGCATGATCCATGGTTGAGCGGCAACAAGTCTGAGCTTCAACTGGAGAACGAGCAGCTGCGCGCCAGGATCGAAAAGCTAGAGCAGCGAAACGGCGAAAGTCGTACGCTCGATGCGCGGTCGGCGGAGCGTGGGGATGTCGACTGACGGTGTGGGGGTATGGGCGTATGCCGTTATCCAGGCTGATTCCGCCGACGATCGCGTCGCCGGTTTGCAGGGCGTCGCCGGTGAACCAGTCCGCGCGCTAGCGACGGCCAGCTTGGCAGCCGCGGTTGGGACGGTCAGGCTGGGTGAGTTCGGTGAGGAAGCCCTACGCCGAAATTTGGAAGACCTCGACTGGCTGGCCGCCAAAGCCCGTGCACACGATGGCGTGATCTCGGCGATCGCGCGGTCGGGACCGGTGATACCGGTCCGAATGGCGACCCTGTACCTGAATGACTCGCGGGTTGAGCAGCTCCTCCAGGATCGGCGCGACGACTTCCATGCGGCACTGAACTTGGTAACCGGTCGAGACGAGCTGGGCGTAAAGGCCTACGCCGACCCCAAGAAGCTCGCGGGACAAGATCCACAGGACCCCGGAAGCCGATCCGGAACCGCCTACCTGTTACGGCGGCGACGCGAGATCGCCTCGCAGGAACAGGCATATCGCGTCGCCGCCGCGGCGGCGGAACGAATCCACGCGGCGCTGCTGGCTCATGCCGTCGACGGGAAGCGCAAACCCGCCAGTGACCGGAGTCTCTCTGGGCGAGACGCGTGGACGGTGTTGAACGGAACGTATTTGGTGGACAGCAGCAGCGTCGCTGACTTCAGGGCGGCGGTCGCAGCCGTAGCCGAACAGTCACCGGGTATCGAGCTGGAAATCACCGGTCCATGGCCGCCATACTCGTTCGCAGGTGATGTGGTGACGTCGTGAGTGAAATCGTTCCGGCCGACAACGACCGGCGTATCGCTTTGGTGGATCTGCTTGACCGCGTGCTTGCCGGCGGGGTGGTGATCACCGGTGACATCACTTTGTCTATAGCCGACGTCGACATGGTGACTATCTCGCTGCGCACGCTGATTTCGTCTGTCGGGTCGTTGCTCGCACTCGACGGTGATTCCGGAGGCACCCCGTGACCGATGCGGAGCACAACGTAAACCCCGTTGATGTGCCCACGCCGCGACAGCGCATCAACTCCGACCCGGCGACGGTCGAGCGCGGATTGGTGAGCCTGGTGCTGACACTGGTCGAGTTGCTTCGGCAGCTGATGGAACGTCAGGCAATTCGACGGGTTGACCGTGGCGATCTGACGGATGAACAGATCGAGCGCATAGGCACAACGCTGATGCTGTTGGAAGAGAAAATGGCCGAGCTCCGTGATCATTTCGACCTCACGGCCGAAGATCTGAACATCGACCTCGGGCCACTGGGGCCTCTCTTGTCCACCGACTGATGGTGAGTGGCAGCATCGGGACTTCTTCTCAATCGTCTTTGCGAGCTCGCTGACCAGATGCCTGAGTTAGGCCGGCATGAGCCGGCGGGACGCGCCATGTCGCCAGCTTCAGGACGGGAATGCCAAGCGGGAGAAGGACCCTCGGCAGCGACAAGCAGACCGAGCCCGTCGACTGTGAGATCCGTAGCACCGCGCCGAGTAGCTTCCGGCATGGGCCACCCACGTGCCTGCCCTGCTCGAATTTTGTTACGAACCAGGCGTTCTTGCCGTTTAAGTCCATCCGGACAGGGCATTCATTGATCAACTCGAGGGAGGCGGCCATGTCGAAATTTCGCAGCACCGTCGAGGGACTGAAAGCCCCGATCAAAGCAGTTGGCGACGCCGTGAGCGGCCCTTTCGATGCGCTGCAGAAGCCTTTCGGGGCGCTGCAGAAGGAGGCCAAGCTCGGCCCCGTGCTGCACGCCGAGGTGCTCGCCGCGCTGAAGAAGGTGCAGAGCAAGAACCCGGACCTGAAGAAGGTGCTCGATGAGTCGGCCGGCTTCGCGGTCGTGCCCTCGATCGGCCGGGCGTCGCTCGTTCTCGGCAGCGCGTTTGGGATCGGCGAAGTTTTCAAGAGGGAACGCGTCATTGGGTACGCCGCCATCTTCGAACTGACGATCGGTGTTCAGCTCGGCGGGACGACATTTCACGAGCTTGTCGTCTTTCACGACGAGGACGCACTCAAGAACTTCAAACAGGGCAAGTACGCCTTCGCGTCCGACGCGAGCGTGGCGTTTGTCAAGGCCGCAGCGCAGGGCTCGAAGGGCTTTGGTGCGAGTTCGTCCACCTACGTGTTCGATGACGGAGGCATGCTCCTCGACCTCGCGATCGGCGGGCAGAAGTTTATCTTCAAGCCGGCCGCGCTCGGCCGGTCAAGGACCGCCAAGGGTGCGCTCGAAGGAGGCACCACTCACGCCTGGCCGCGCGAAGACGACACCGAACTTACCGAACGCGTGGTGTCGCATCACCGGAGCTGGAAGATCCCCGCCGCGCTTGCCGTGGCTGCAGCTACCGCTGTCGGCGCTGTGATGACGTGGGCTCACCACTCCCACCGAATAAAGCAATGAGGCACATGTCAAAGATGGTCGTTTACAACCGGTCACACAGGCAATCCTCAAGATACGGGTGATCCTCAAATGGCCTGAGGACTTTACCTACAACAGAGTCTAAGAGGCAGGGCAAAGCCGAAATGGACAAGTAAATCCAGATGCAGGAGGGCGGCCATGTCGAAATTTCGCAGCATCGTCGACGGACTGAAAGCCCCGATCAAAAAGGTCGGCGAAGCCGTAGGCGGCGACCCGTTCGAGGCGCTGCAGAAGGAGGCCAAGCTCGGCCCCGTACTGCACGCCGAGGTGCTCGCCGCGCTGAAGCAGATTCAGAACAAGCACCCCGACCTGAATAAGGTGCTGGATGAGTCGGCCGGCTTCGCTGTCGTGCCCGAGATCGGGCGGGCGTCGCTAGTCCTCGGCGGCGCGTATGGGCTCGGTGAAGTATTCGAGGGAGACAGCGTGACCGGATATGCCGCCATCGTCGAGCTGACGATCGGGGTTCAGGTCGGCGGGACGACCTTCCACGAGCTCGTCGTCTTCCACGACGAGGGTGCACTCAAGAACTTCAAACAGGGCAAGTACGCCTTCGCGGCCGACGCGGCGGTGGAAATCGTCAAGGCCGGAGCGCAGGCATCGAAGGGCTTCGGTGCAAGTACGTCCATCTACGTGTTCGACGACGGAGGCATGCTCCTCGACCTGGCTATCGGCGGGCAGAAATTCATCTTCAAGCCGGCGGCGCTCGGCCGGACGAGGACAACTGAGGGTGCGCTCGAAGGAGACGACGCCGCCGAGTCGGGCCCGCAGCCGCAGGGCGAACAGGGGCCCGCCGAAACCGCGCAGGGCAAGCAGGCGCCGAGCCCCGACGGGGAAGGCAAGCCGCAGAGTGAGCAGGAGCGCGCCGAGACTTGAGCGAGCGTCGCGGCAATCGCACCTGCCTTTGACGGGTGCACCGACTCTTAGGCCTTGCAACGGTTTTCGCGACGTCGGAAGTTCATCTTCAGCGCTTCAGGAGGACACCAAGCAACCCCCAGCAGTGCAGGCGATCGCCTTCGCCGCGGTCCGCTGTCCGGCTCACCGGTTTGCGCTTTCCAGAATCCCAGCCATCGCCGATCCGGCCAGAGCAAGCCCCGGACGCGATTCGACTTGCGTTGTGTCGGTGACTATCTCACTCGGAAAGCCAGTTCGCCCGGAAGCTAACCGTCACTCCCACCACGCCCAGGCCGTCAACCCAATTCAGGTTGTTTCTCGGATTCCCTGGTGTTTCGGAAGCAGAGGGACTGCGCGTGGCTGCGCGGTAGCGGCGGTAGCGATCGTAGCGAGTGGCCGCGCGGTCGTAGCGCGCCCGGCGCTCAGGATCGCGCAGCACTGCGTAAGCCGCTAGAACCTGCCGTAGTCGGTCATCCAATTGCGGATTCGACTGCGGTGTGGCTCTAGTGTCGGGGTGAAGGGTGCGCACCTGACGGCGGTAGGCGCGGGTGATCTCGTCAGCGGTCGCCGTTGGTGCTAATCCCAGCACGGCGTAGGGGTCACCCAGCCGAGTAGCCATTGGTTGCCTCGCATTCAGCCGTTGGTTCCCCAAGCAGACGGGCATAAGTCGCATACCCCGCGCACTGGTTCTTAAACACATGTCGATCCCAGCAACCGTCAGCTGGTAGCGCTGAAGTGGCGCGTCTTGAATTAATCATCTCGGCGGGGCGCTGCATTGCCATCCATCCCATCCGTTTTGCGCCGAGCCACGGATCGCACAACCGTCATACGGATCGCGATCCAAGGCGATCAGTTAACGATCGTCAGTACTCCGAGGTGTTCACCAGCAGATCGAGCGCAACGGGGCAGCGGATAGCAGGCGAGCCCGGCTGACACGTCAGCCGGGCTCGTGAAGGGCGACCGTCAACGTCTGAGGATGCCGGACCGCCTTCGCCCGAATGCCGCGGCAACGATGGCAACACCAACGGCCGCAACGATGACCTGAACCAGTAGCTCCATCCAATCAATACCTTCGGTGTCGGTCGGAATGCCCATTGCGCGAGCCAACGCCGTGCCGGCGAACGCAGCACCAATGCCGACGAGAATGGTCAGCCAAATGGGGATGTGTTGCTTGCCTGGAACAACAAGTCGTCCAAGCGCGCCGATTACCAGGCCGATAACGATTGCGCTGAGGATTCCGTGAATTGCCATACCTTCCCTCCCACCGAGACATCCGAGATGCCAATCAAATACCCGCGAGAGCGGCAAATAAACGTACGTCGAACGAGGTCCCGCACGCCCGCTGCAGCCAGGAAGCCGTCGGTGCGCTTCCCAAAGAGCTTGGGACTCAGCCGAGTTAGTCCCGGGCGCCGAGCCGGCTGGCGACCTGTCCGGCGCGCTCGCGTGCGATCACCACCTCCGGCGCGGTCGCCAGTGCCCGGTAAATGCGCCCCGCCGCGTATAGGTCGCTCTCGGGCACGCTCAGCGCGCCGCTCAGCGCGGCGGGGTCATGGGAATCGACCGGGGCTACCGCGCGAGCGGCGGCCGGCGACACCATCATGGTGTCCACCGGCAGCCCGAGGATGGTGCGGGCCTGGAGTTCGAACGCCGAAAGCCGCTGACTGCGCAGCGTCACCCAGGCGCTGTCACCCGGGTGCGACGTGACGTCGGCGAAATACACCTCGTCGCCATTGACCATCAGTTCGACCGCAAAGACGCCACGCCCGCCCAACGCCTTGACGATCCGCGCGGCGATCGACTTCGCGGCGTCTGTCGCGGCGTCGCTCAGCTTCTGCGGTTGCCAGGATTCCAGCACCCGCCCGGCGGAGCCGCGATGACCGATGGGCGAGCAGAATTCGATGACCGGTCCCTTCGGACCGTCGCTGCGCACCGCCAGCAGCGTGACGCAAAACTCGACCTCGACCACGGTTTCGGCCAGCACCCGGGGCTGCTCGGGCCCGGTATCCACGGCGCGCTGCCAGGCCGGCCCGAGGTCTTCTCGCCGTGCCGCCACCGACTGCCGCGGGCCGGCCGGCCCGGCAACCGGCTTGACCAGCAGCGGATATCCGGCGTGCGCGCCCACCGCCTCGAGTTCGCCGAGCGACCCGGCGAACCAGAACGGCGCGGTGGGCAACCCCAACTCGTCGGCGGCCAGCCGGCGCAGGCCCTCGCGGTCGGTGCTGAACCGCACGGCCCGCGCGCTGGGCACCAGCTCGGTGTGATTGCCGCCGGATCCGGTGGCCACGGCATCGAGCGCCCCGGCCGCGACGGTGTCCGTCGCCGTCACCACGAAGTCGGGCCGCAGCCGCTGAAGCGCCGCGGACAGCTCGCCGGCGTCGGTCAACGGAAGCACCATCGCCTGATCCGCCACGCCATGCGCGGGCGCGTGCGGGTGCTGGTCGACGGCGATCACCCGAGCGCCCAGACGCCCCAGGGCGATGGCCAGCTCCCGGCTGACGTCGCCGGCACCCAGCAGCACCACGGTCGGCCTGCCGTCCACGGGAGCGGCCGGCTGGGCCTCGGCGCGCGCGGGAGGTTGCTGGGGTACGACGAGCGCCGTCGTCTCGTCGTCCCGTCCATCGGTGGGGCCGTCAGTCACCGCTCAAGGATAGGTCGGTTACCGCGGTGAACGGCCGAGCTAGGGCTGGCCTGGGAGTAACTGCACCATCAGGCCGTTGGCCTCGGCCAGCAACGCGCCGTCGGCGTCGACCAATTCCGCGGACACGAACGCCTTGCGCCCCTCGGTGCCGGTGACCCGTCCGCGTACCACCAACGGCGCATCGATCGGGGTGACCTTGCGGTAGTCGACGTGCAGGAACGCCGTCCGGCTGATCGGGCGCGACGAGGCGTGCGACACCATCCCGAACATGTGGTCAAACAACAGCGGCAGCACCCCGCCGTGCACCGCGTGGTTGCCGCCAACGTGAAACCGGGTGAACTGGCCCTGCATTTCGCAGCCGTCGGGCTCGTAGCGAGTCAACGTCCACGGCGGCAGCAGCAGGCTGCCCATGCCCGGCAGGTCGGGTGTCCGCCCCGCGGGCGCCCTGCCCTCGTCGGCCTGAAACGGGCCCAGCAGCTCGGTCAGCGCCGCGACCCGATCGGCCGCATCGTCCCACACCTCGTCGTCGGGGTCGGCCGACACGGCGAGATCCTGCAGCCGGCGCATGGCCGCCACGAATCGTCCGAAACCAGGGCCGGGACTGGCCACCCCGTATTCGGGAAATCCGCCGTGGTGTTCGTATTCGGGGTCGAGGTCTTTGGGATCCTGGGCGGCTTCCGTCACGGGCGCGCTGCCAGAACGTCACGACGAACGATGGTCTGTTCGCGTCCTGGCCCCACGCCGATGCATGAAACATGTGCTCCGGCAAGCTCTTCCAGCCGCAGCACGTAGTCGCGTGCCTTGGCGGGCAGGTCGTCGAATTCTCGCGCGTGCGAGATGTCCTCCCACCAACCCGGCAACTCTTCGTAGATCGGTTCGGCGCGGGCCAGGTCGCTTTGCGTCATCGGCATCTCGTGAATGCGCGCACCGTCGATCTGGTAGCCCACGCACACCGGGACCGTTTCCAGGCTGGAGAGCACATCGAGCTTGGTGATGAAGTAGTCGGTGATGCCGTTGACCCGAGTGGCATAGCGGGCGATTACGGCGTCGAACCAGCCGCAGCGCCGGCGCCGCCCGGTGGTGACGCCGAATTCGCCGCCGGTCTTGGACAGGTATTCGCCGTTCTCGTCGAACAATTCGGTGGGGAACGGACCCGAGCCGACCCGAGTGGTGTAGGCCTTGAGGATCCCCAGCACCGCGGTGATGCGGGTGGGGCCGATACCCGAGCCCACGGCCGCACCGCCCGCCGTCGGATTCGACGACGTCACATAGGGATAGGTGCCGTGGTCGACGTCGAGCAGGGTCCCTTGCGAACCTTCCAGCAGCACGGCTTCGCCGGCCTCCAGCGCGGTATTGAGCAGCAGTCGGGTGTCGGCAATGCGATGCCGGAAGCCCTCGGCTTGCTCCAGCAGGGCCTCGACCACCTGGTGCGGATCCAGCGCCTTGCGGTTGTAGATCTTGACCAGGATCTGGTTTTTCAGTTCTAGTGCGGCTTCCACCTTGTGCGTCAGCACTTCTCGGTCCAGCACGTCGGCGACCCGGATCCCGATGCGCGCGATCTTGTCCTGGTAACACGGACCGATGCCGCGCCCGGTGGTGCCGATCTTCTTGTTCCCCATGTAGCGCTCGGTGACCTTGTCGGTGGCCACGTGGTAAGGCAACAGCAGGTGCGCATCGGCGGAGATCAGCAGCCTGGAGGTGTCGACGCCGCGGTCTTCGAGACCCTTGAGCTCGTCCAACAGCACCCCGGGGTCGACCACCACACCGTTGCCGATGACGTTGGTAACGCCCGGCGTGAGCACCCCGGACGGGATCAGGTGCAGCGCGAAGTTCTCGCCGGTGGGCAAAACGACGGTGTGCCCGGCGTTGTTTCCGCCCTGATAACGCACCACCCACTGGACCCGCCCACCAAGCAGGTCAGTGGCCTTACCTTTGCCCTCGTCGCCCCATTGGGCGCCGATGAGGACGATTGCCGGCATGACACGCTCCAACCTGATCTCGCCTGCGTATTGTGGTCCAGCCGGTGACCCACCCTAGCCTGGCGACCGTGCAGGCCGCCGATAGCCAGCTGGGAGCCGGGCAAATCAGCTTAAGCCAGGACGTGGCCAGACCGACGTGACAGAGCCGGTGAAGTGTCGCCAGCGGTCGCGGCGGCCGGCGGCCGTCGGGAACGGCGGCCTCACCCGTATGGCGCTGCGACTGGAGCGCTTGCCGACGACGGCGGCTTTTCCGCGCATACCCCGGTCCTGGTGGACGGGTCCAACATGAGGCACAGGCCGTTGCCGCCCCGGCCCTTCTTCGGGCCCGACCAACCGGGATGCACCGGTTTCCCGTTCCAGCTGATCAGCGTCCAGCCATCGCGGGGGCTGCCCTGGATCACGACGATGCCCGTATTGGGCAGCGGGTCGAAAAGCAGCAGCAACGGATCGGGATTTCTGACGCTCATCATCGTCCCGACGCCGATGGCGAATTCGCTGGAGAAGGCCACCTCGGTGATCCTGCCGGTCGCGGCGCGGACCGGGTTGGCAAGGGCACTGGCGTACATCGTCTGGAGCACGTCATTAAAACGCCCGACGTTGGTGGCGGCATTGCCGTACACGGTGTCGAGCGCGCCGCTGAAACGCCTGCGAAACTCGAACCCGTTGGCGTCGGTGGAGCCGGGAGCCAGCATCGGTACGATCCGTAGCCCGAGCATCCATGCGACCGGAGCCAGCAGGTAGGCCAGCCCAGCGAGGCTGACCTGCGGCTGACCATTGAAAACTCCGGCGTCGATCTCGTTGAGCCCCGGCAACACCTGCACATTCATCCCCAATGCCGAAGCCAACGGCGCCGCGGTCTGCTGGGTCCTGATCAGCTGCGACGCGAAGATCGCGGCGACCGGACCCTTCGCCGCGAGAACCCCAGCGACGGTCTGCGCCTGTTGCTGACCGAGCGCGGTGAGCGAGGCCCCGGGCGGCGCCGTGTCGATCAGGCTCGCCGCGTTGGCGGTCGACTGCCCGTGCCGCACCAGGTCGATCACGATCGATTCGTCCGCTGAGGCTGTCGCAGATGCACTGCACAGCAGGACAATCGAAAGCAGCAAGGCACCAACGGGGCACAGCGGCTTCGTCAACAACGGACGCGCGTGGGGCCGGCACCCGACACGAGCAATGCGATTCGCGCGGTTGACAAGATGGCGGTAAGTCGGCGAATGGTAGTTCTCCGTTCCCTCAACCACTCGTGGCGGGATTCCGCGCAACGTCAGCCCTGTGGCAGGAGTAAAGTATCCGGTTGTTTACCGATAGCGTTGCAACAACTTTCATAGTCGACACCATGTTGTGACCGTGTCGTTATGGCAAAATCTTTCGGCGTCGCGGTTCATGTCCGGCCAGAGATGTTGGAAGACAACGGCATTAGGTGCTTCTTGATTGGATAGATTGTGACGCAAGGAGATCGGGCCGCCGCGGTTCTTCTGTTCGACCAACGGCGCACCTACCGACCGTTGCGGGGCATGCAAACCCACCGGGTCGTCGGTGAAACCGATATCGATGCCGCGGTCGGGCAGTACCGACGGCTGGTCGTGGTGGGCGCCGACGCCGAGCTGGCCACGGTGCTGTCCCGGCTGCTGCGCGCCGAGCGGCTCGACGTCGAGGTGGCTTACGTGCCCCGCCGCCGCACCCGGGCAACCCGGAACTACCGGCTGCCGAGTGGAAGCCGGGCGGCGCGGCGGGCCAGACGTGGTTCGGCGCGCCGGGTGACGCTGATCCGCGACGAGACCGGGTCAGCGGTGGTCGGGCGGGCCCGCTGGCTGCCGCCGGATGGCGAGCGGTTCGTCCACGGCGAGGCGGTGGTCGACGACACCACGCTGTTCGACGGCGACGCCGCCGGCGTGCTGATCGAGCCGATGCCGGCCATGCCGGGCCTGCGGGCGGCGGTCGAACGCGGTGGGCTCGGCCGGCTCTGGCACCGCTGGGTAACCGGCCGCGCCGCACAACTGGGCAGCACGGGGGTCGCCGTGGTGCGTGACGGCGTCGCCGCGCCCCGCGCCGCCCGGCGATCGGCGTTCTACCGCAACATCGAAGGCTGGCTGCTGGTCCGATAGTTTCGACCGGTGAGCTTCCGCGCCCCCCAGCATGAATCGGTACGGCCCAGCCCTATCTTTCTGGGTCTGCTCGCGTTGACCGGCGTCGGCGGCGCACTGGCCTGGTCGGCCGGGAACAGCACCCGGCCGCTGGCCTACGCGGGGGTGTTCATTTTCGTCATCGCCGGCTGGCTGGTGTCGCTGTGCCTGCACGAATTCGGGCACGCGGTGACCGCCTGGCGGTTCGGCGACCACGATGCCGCCGTGCGCGGGTACCTGACGCTGGATCCGCGCCGCTACAGCCATCCCGCGCTCTCGCTGCTGCTGCCGATGGTGATCATCCTGCTGGGCGGGATCGGCTTGCCCGGCGCGGCGGTCTATGTGCGGACCTGGTTCATGACGCCCGCCCGTCGCACCCTGGTCAGCCTGGCGGGCGCGGCGGCCAACCTGGTGCTGGCGGTGCTGCTGCTGGCACTGACCCGGTTGTTCTTCGACCCGGCGCACGTGGTGCTGTGGTCCGGTGTGGCGTTTCTGGCGTTCCTTCAGCTCACCGCCGTGTTGCTGAACCTGCTGCCCATCCCGGGCCTGGACGGATACGACGCCCTGGAACCGCATCTGAGTCGTGATACCCAGCGCGCGCTGGCGCCGGCTAAGCAGTGGGGCTTTGTCATCCTGCTGTTCCTGCTGCTGGCACCGGTGCTCAACCAGTGGTTCTTCGGGATCGTGTTGTCGTTGTTCGACTTGTCCGGGGTGCCCAACGTGTTGGTGGGCTGGGGCAACGCGCTGACCCGCTTCTGGAGTCGCTGGTTCTGAAGCCTTGCCATATATGCGTCATTGTGCATATATTTCGCTGATGGGCGCCGGCCACGACCACACCCCTGCCGATTCGAACGAGGCTCGGCTGATCCCGCGGATGATCATGGCCGCGGCGATTCTGGCGGCGTTTTTTGTGGTGGAACTGGCCACCTCGCTGCTGATCAACTCGATAGCGCTGCTGGCTGACGCCGGCCACATGCTGACCGACGTCGTCGCCGTGTTCATGGGGCTCGCCGCCGTCACACTGGCCCGCCGCGGCAGCTCGTCGCCGGCCCGCACGTACGGCTGGCATCGCGCCGAGGTGTTCACCGCCGTCGCCAACGCGGGTCTGCTGATCGGCGTGGCGGTGTTCATCCTCTACGAGGCAATCCAGCGACTGCGCGAAGCTCCCGTCGTCCCCGGCGTGCCGATGATCGTGGTCGCGCTGGCCGGGCTGGCCGCGAACTTTGTCGTCGCGCTGCTGCTGCGTTCGCATTCGTCGGGCAGCCTGGCGGTCAAGGGCGCCTACATGGAGGTCATCGCCGACACCGTGGGCAGCCTGGGTGTACTGATCGCCGGTGTGGTCACCGTGACGACGCACTGGCCATACGCCGACGTGGTGGTGGCCGTGCTGGTCGCCCTGTGGGTGCTGCCCCGGGCCGTTTCACTGGCCCGCGACGCGCTGCGGATCCTGTCCGAATCGTCGCCGAGCCATATCGACGTCGAGGAACTGCGCGCCGCCCTCGCCGCCGTCGACGGGGTGAGAGACGTGCACGACCTGCACGTCTGGACGCTGTCGCCCGGCAAAGACATGTGCACTGCACACCTGATCAGCGCCGGCGACTCCACCCGGGTGCTGCACGATGCGCGTGCGGTGTTGTCGGCCCGCGGACTCGAGCACGCTACCGTCCAGATCGACTGCCCCGACGACGAAGATTGTTCGGATAGCTTTTAAAGCCTTAGAGCCCAAGCGCTTTGCGCGCCTCGGGGTCGCAATCGTCGAGCAGATCCAGGCAACGCGAGTACTCGTCGGCTTCGCCGATCGTGTCGGCGGCGCGCGCCAGCGCCGCCACACACCGCAGGAAGCCGCGGTTGGGTTCGTGCGAGTAGGGCACCGGCCCGAACCCCTTCCAGCCGTTTCTGCGCAGCTGGTCGAGGCCGCGGTGGTAGCCGGTACGGGCATAGGCGTAGGCGGTGATGGCCTGGTCGTCGGCCAGCGCCTGCTCGGCCAGCGCCGCCCAGGCCACCGACGCCGTCGGATGCGCGGCGGCGACGATGCCCGGGGTCTCGCCGGCCAGCAGTTCCGCCTCGGCATCGGCATCTCCGGGCAGCAGGATCGGGTCGGGCCCGAGAAGATCTCCCATCGGCGTCATGGCTCTATTCTGCAGCTCGCTCGTGTTGCCCGCGTGACGCACCTCGACCATCACCCCGAGCCGGGGTATCGGTCGCTAAGCTCTGCAACTACCCCACTCGACAGCGGGAGGACAGTAGTACTCATGCCCAACCCATCCGAACCCGGCCGCGGCGGGACGCCGAAACGGCCCGGGTTCGACCCACGCGAGTCTCGCACCGAACCGAGCGACGAGTGGGGGGCCGAGTCCGGCTTCGAAACCGGAGAAGACGCCACCGAGAGCGTCCCCCTGGTCCCCAGCGACTCCGAAACCGAGACCGTGGTGATCAACAAACCCGATCCGCAGAGCGGTCCGCAAGAGGTACCGGACGGGCCGCAGCGCGAACGTCGCTTCACCGCGCCGGGTTTCGACGCCAAAGAAACCGCCATCATCTCCACCACCCCGGAGCCCGCCACCGAGGTCTTCGCGACGCCACCGGAGGGCACCACGCAGTTCGGGGTGCCACCCAAATCCGCTGTCCCACAATCCATCCCGCCGCGACTTGGCGCGAAGCTGCGCAACTCCAGACAGTTCAACTGGGGCTGGATACTGGCACTGGTGGTGATCGTGCTGGCGCTGGCCGCGATCGCGATCCTGGGCACGGTGCTGCTCACCCGGGGCAAACACACCAGCGTGTCGCCGGAAGACCAGGTTCGGCACACCATCCAGAACTTCGACGTCGCGGTCCAGCGGGGCGATCTGACCACGCTGCGCACCATCACCTGCGGCACCACCCGCGACGGCTATGCCGATTACGACGAGCACGCATGGGACGAGACCTACCGTCGGGTCTCAGCGGCCAAGCAGTATCCGGTGATCGCCAGCATCGATCAGGTGGTGGTGAACGGCCAGCATGCCGAGGCGAACGTCACCACGTTCATGGCCTATGACCCGCAGGTGCGCTCCACCCGCAGCCTGGATCTGCAGTACCGCGACGATCAGTGGAAGGTTTGCCAGTCCGCCAGCGGCTAGCCGGCGCCGAGTGACTGTCCGGCGCAATGCAGGTCGGTGCAGGCCCGGACCACCCGTTCGGACATCGACGCCTCGGCCTTCTTGAGATAGCTGCGCGGGTCGTAGACCTTTTTGACCCCGACTTCGCCGTCGACCTTGAGCACGCCGTCGTAATTGCTGAACATGTGGCCGGCGATCGGGCGGGTGAACGCGTACTGGGTGTCGGTGTCGACGTTCATCTTCACCACGCCGTAGCCCAGCGCCTCCTCGATCTCCGAGGTGAGCGAACCGGAACCGCCGTGGAAGACGAAATCGAACGGTTTGGCCTGCTCGGGCAGGCCCAGCTTGGCCGCCGCCACCTTCTGACCCTGGGCCAAAATGTCGGGGCGCAGCTTGACGTTGCCGGGCTTGTAGACGCCGTGGACATTGCCGAAGGTGGCGGCCAGCAGATACTTGCCGTGTTCGCCGTGGCCCAGGGCGTCAATGGTTTTCTCGAAGTCGTCCGGCGTGGTGTAGAGCTTGTCGTTGATCTCATGGGCGACGCCGTCCTCTTCGCCGCCCACCACGCCGATCTCGATCTCGAGGATGATCTTGGCGGCCGCCGCCTCCTTGAGCAGTTCCTGCGCGATCGTCAGATTCTCGTCGATCGGCACCGCCGAACCGTCCCACATGTGGGACCCGAACAGCGGATCCCGGCCCGCGGCCACCCGTTCGGCCGAGATCGCCAGCAGCGGGCGGACGTAGCTGTCCAGCTTGTCCTTGGGGCAATGGTCGGTGTGTAGCGCAACGTTGATCGGGTATCTGTCCGCAATGCAGCCGGTGAACTCGGCGAGTGCGACCGCACCGGTCACCATGTCCTTGACGCCCAGCCCGGACGCGAATTCAGCACCGCCGGTAGAGAATTGGATGATGCCGTCGCTGCCCGCATCGGCGAAGCCTTTGATGGCGGCGTTCACCGTCTCCGACGAGGTGCAGTTGATCGCCGGAAACGCATACGAGTGCTCCTTGGCGCGTCGCAGCATCTCGGCGTAGACCTCGGGCGTGGCGATGGGCATCAGACACCTCCTGATCGCTGCTCCTACCCAACCACGGATGCGTGGTTGGCAGCTACTCGGCGAAGTACCTGACGGCGCGGCGCGCAGGTTAGTGCGGGCTTGGTGCGGACCAGAGTCATTTCGCCGGTATGTTGAGGAATCATGAGCACCGCCGTGACGGCCTTGCCCGACATCTTCGACCCGATGTATTGGTTGGGCGCCAACGGCGTCTTCGGGTCCGCGGTGCTGCCCGGGATCCTGATCATCGTCTTCATCGAGACCGGGCTGCTGTTCCCTCTGTTGCCAGGTGAGTCGCTGCTGTTCACCGGTGGCCTGCTGGCCGCCCACCCGAATCCACCGGCCAGCATCTGGGTGTTGGCCCCCGCCGTCGCCACCGTGGCGATCCTCGGTGATCAGACCGGGTATTTCATCGGCCGGCGGATCGGCCCGGCGCTGTTCAAGAAGGAAGATTCGCGGTTCTTCAAGAAGCACCACGTGACCGAGTCACACGCCTTCTTCGAGAAGTACGGGCCCTGGGCGATAATCCTGGCCCGGTTCGCGCCGTTCATCCGGACGTTCACACCGGTGGTCGCCGGGGTGTCCTACATGCGCTACCCGCTGTTCCTGGGATTCGACATCGTCGGCGGCATCCTCTGGGGTGGCGGTGTGACGCTGGCGGGCTACTTCCTGGGCAACGTGCCGTTTGTGCACCACAACCTGCAGAAAATCCTGCTGGCCATCCTGGTCGTCTCGCTGATGCCGGCGTTCATCGCGGCCTGGCGCAGCTATCGGGGTCGGCGGCGCCCGGCGCAGTCAGACCGCCGCGAATCGGAACGGCTGCCCGCAGCCGAGTAGCCGGCCACGGTCGACGCCGGGTCAGACCGCGACTTTGAAGTCGCAGCCGGTCTTCGCGCGGACCTCCTCGACCGTCACACCCGGGTGCAATTCGGTGAGCACCAGCCCCTGTCCCGGCTCGACGTCGAAGACACACAGGTTGGTGATGATCATGTCGACAACGCTCTTGCCGGTGAGGGGCAGCGTGCACTGGCTGAGGATTTTCGGGCTGCCATCTTTCGCGGTGTGGTCCATCAGCACGATCACCCGCTTGACGCCCGACACCAGATCCATTGCGCCGCCCGGCCCCTTGACCATCTTGCCCGGCACCATCCAGTTGGCCAGGTCGCCGTTCTCGGCGACCTCGAGGGCGCCCAGGATGGACAGGTCGATGTGGCCCCCGCGGATCATCGCGAAGGAATCGGCGCTGCTGAAGAAGCTGGAGCCAGGCAGGCTGGTGATGGTCTGCTTGCCCGCGTTGACCAGGTCGGGGTCCACTTTGTCCTCGCTGGGGTACGCCCCGATGCCGAGTAAGCCGTTCTCGGATTGCAGCGTGACCTTGATGCCGTCCGGGATGAAGTTGGCCACCAGCGTCGGAATGCCGATACCCAGATTGACGTAATAGCCGTCGCGCAATTCCTGCGCGGCGCGCTGGGCCATCCGCTCGCGGATGGGGCTGTCGTTCTTCAATGCGGCACCGCCGCTGGTGGTGCGGAACTCGATACGTTTCTCGTAGCCGGTGCCCTCGATAATGCGGTCCACGTAGATGCCGGGAGTGTGGATCTGGTCGGGGTCCAGCTCGCCGACCTCGACCAGCTCTTCCACCTCGGCCACGGTGACTGCGCCGCAGGTGGCGATCATGGGATTGAAATTGCGTGCGGTCTTGCGGTAGATCAGGTTGCCGGCGGTGTCGCCCTTCCATGCTTTGACGATCGCCAGGTCGGCCCGAATGCCTTCTTCCAGAACGTATTCGGTGCCGTCGAAGACCCTGGTGTCCTTTCCTTCGGCAAGGTTGGTGCCGAAGGCCGTGCGGGTGTAGAAGCCCGGAATGCCGGCGCCGCCGGCGCGCAACTTCTCCGCGAGCGTGCCCTGCGGCGTCAGCGCCAGGTCCAGCTCACCGGCCAGGACCTGGCGTTCGAACTCCTTGTTCTCGCCGACATAGGAGGCGATCACCTTCT
This sequence comes from Mycobacterium sp. 1465703.0, assembly GCF_001672975.1. Taxonomy (GTDB): domain Bacteria; phylum Actinomycetota; class Actinomycetes; order Mycobacteriales; family Mycobacteriaceae; genus Mycobacterium. Next base: position 7,921 of record NZ_LZKU01000241.1, on the reverse strand, counting down.
TCACCTGCCGCCCCTTGAGCAGCAGTCCCATGCCGAAATCGTCTACGCCGGCGTTGTTTCCGACGATGGTGAGGTCTGTGATACCGCTGTCGACCAGAGCCTGGATCAGTTTCTCCGGGATGCCGCACAGGCCGAAGCCGCCCGCGGCGATGGTCATCCCGTCCTTCAGCAGACCGTGCAGAGCCGACTCTGCGTCGTGGTGGACCTTATTGCTCACGGGGTGCTCCTGTTCTTCGACTCGGCGGAGACGTTACAGGCGGCCTCCATCAGCATCCACCCCGACAGCTGCACCGACAGATCCCGTTCGGGGACCTCGGAAGCCATCACCGCTCCCTGGACGAACTGCGCCTCTTTGCCGCCCGCGGTGGGCAGCTGGGCGTCCCGGTCCCAGAACGGCCCGAACACCGGCAGCCCGTCCACCGTTTGCCGGTTGTCCCACGCCGATTTCGCGCTGGCCAACACGATCTTGCGGGCGGTGTCGCGGGCCAACACGTCGTCGGCCGCGTCGCCGGGCAGCGTGGTGGCCACCAGCGCCAGGTACCGGGCGGTGACACCGGCGAACAGGCCGCCGTCCCCGCCGCCGGCGCCGGCCAGCACGCCCGCCGGTGCCATGTGTTTGTGCACGGCCGCGACCAACCGGTGCACCCGGGCGGCGTGGCGCTGCCTGATCTCGGCACCGGTGCGTGCGGCGAGTTCGGTCTCCAGCCCGAGCACCACGCCCTGGCAGTAGGTGTACTGCGCGCGCACCAGCGACCCGGCTTTGATGCCGTCGAACACCAGGTGCGTCTCGGGGTCGATCAACGTCTGGTCGATCCAATTGCCTATCTGCTCAGCACGTTTCAGATGGTTCCCATAGCGCGCGAGGAAAATCCCGGCGGGGCCGTTGGCCGGGGCGTTGAAGAACTGGTCCTGCTTGCGCCACGGGATGCCGCCGCCGTCTTCGGGCGCCCAGGCCCTGACGAACTGGCCGGCCAACTTCGGTAACGCGCGCCGACGCTCGATCCCGGCGATCCGGGCGGCACGTTCCAGCGCCAGCGCCAGCCAGGCCATGTCGTCGTAGTAACTGTTGATCCACGAGAAGTTGTTGCGCAGCCGGTGCGAGCGAACCTGACGGTTGATCTCGACATGCCGGTGCGGCTGCGGATCGCGTTGCTGGGCGTCGACCAGACAATCCAGCAGATGCGCTTGCCACCAATAGTGCCAGGTGCCGAACAATCGCTCCCGCCGCGCCGGCGGCCAGGCCACCACCCCCAGCTGAGTCGCGGGCACCCCCCACAGTCGTTTCAGGTGTCGTTGTGTGACAGCGGCTTCGGAGCTGGCCGCCCGGTTGACCCATAGCTGGTCCATGCCTGCAGATCCTGCCCTACCGGGCAGCGTTGATGTTGCGGTGTGGGGCTATCCAGGCGCAGACGGCGATCTGGGCGCGACGGGCTCAGCTGCTAGAGGCGCTCCATCTCGCGCGCCATGCAGGCGTTCTCCAGAAACACGTAGTGCTTCGGATAAACGCGGCGGGTCGGGCGGACGCGCGGCGTCGATGGCACGAACGCGCGGTGCACGGCCGCGACCACGACGCGGGTCGCACCGATCCACCGGGGCCGGTGCGGAACCGTCGCACGGCCGCCCAGAACTGCCGCCGTGCCGAGCGCAATCTGGTGCTCGGTGATCAGCACGGTTTCCGGCGATACCAGTTTCTCTTGGGCCTCATCGAGGGTTATGAGACCAATGTCTTCGTTGAACATTTCAACCCTCCATCGGTGAGAATCGCTACTGGAATCGTCGATCGCGGTCCATCGGTCGATGTCAGTGACGCACTACTGATATTTCGCGGCGCTGCGGCTGGTACCACGTAGAGGCGGTTCAGTAGCCGGGCCACGACCGGAGGAGGCGGCGACGGACTGATCAGCCGCGAAAACATCTGGCTGGATACCGCCGCGGTGTCCGATCAGTTGAGTTGACGCGAGCCGTTGTCCCTGTGTAGTTCCCGGCGCCGGGGTATTAGCGCCGCGAGTTCGTCACGGCAGGTCGTCCCGGTTTTGGCCATCGCCTTATAGATGTGGCTTTCGACGGTTCGAACCGATAACGTCAGCCGTGATGCAATGTCCTTGTTGGACAGCCCTTCCCCGATGAGCATCACGATCTCTCGTTCGCGGTCGGTCAGCGGCAATCGCTCGACAGCCTTGCGCAGGGCGGGTGTGCTGGCGCCGCCGCATTGCTCGGCCAACGCTTCGGCCCTTGTCGAGCATCTCAAAGCCGACCCGCGCAGGTTCTGCTGCCGGTAGGCGGTGGCCGCGTGCGCCGCCGCGTCGACCGCACCGATGAGGTCTCCCATCTCCTCGAATTGCTCTGAAACCCTGAGGAGTTCGGCGCCATCGCCGGCATTCAGCGCTTCAGCCAACGCTGCGGCGACGCCGGCGCGGGGCCCTTCCACGAGCGCTTCGAGCTCGCGCAATCGAGGCCCGCAGCTCCGCTCACCGAACTGGGTGGCTGTCTGTAAACACATCACTTCGGGGGCGAATTGGCCATTGGCCCTTGTTGATTCGGCCGCGGCAAGCGAAATCGCGATCGCTTCGGTAACGGCGCCCTGTCCGGCGGCCACCCATGCCGTTGCGATCGCGTACTCGTAGTCGAGGTATCGCCAGCTGGGATGACGCTGCCTTTCGAGTGCGGCGAGCCTGGCGGCCGCCTCATCCGTCGAACCGCGCATCGCCAGCGCCGTGGCCAGCGACATATGACATCGATAGCCCCACCCGTTGGCGCCGCCTGAATGTTCTCCGGTTTCTACGGACTCGGCCAGCAGCGAGACGGCGGAGTCGAGCCGCCCGGCGCCAAGGGCCGCTCGACCCACTGCGACAGTTCCAACCTGAAAGAACTGGAAGGCCCGGAATTCGATCTGGCGTTGTCGAATGGTCTGCGCCGGCGCATCGGCCTCGGCGATCTGGCCGGCTAACAGCAGCGCCCCGATGTGGGCGTCCGTGATGATCACGAACGAGCGCATCGGAACGGGGTAGCCGGCCTTCGCCGCCGCCACGGCTTCGTCGACACGTCCGACTTCTCCGAGCGCAAGTGCGATGGCCCAGGCGGACACTCGCTGTGCGACGAGGTCGGGTAACTCGTTCCAGACGAACTTGGCTGCTGACTCGATGGCCGCATGCGGCTTGCCCATGGCCGCCCAGTACACCGTCAGAAACGCATCGATACAGCTGCGGGCCTGCGGCCCGGCCGCGCGCGATGCGTCATCGATGAGTGTTTTCGCCCCTTCCGGGTCGGCAAGGGTGAACAGCCGATTGGTCGCACGAAGGAAGGCCACCCGCCCGTGCAGTGTCTCGGCCAGCTGGTCGGCCTGGATGTCGGCGAGCAGCGCGTCGGCTTCCCGGCCACGGCCGGTACACGACAGGGCATAGGCGCGGACCAGCTTTGCGTCCGCGGACCCGGCGGCGAGCATCGCCGCTGTTGCGAGGCGGTCGGCCAGCGGGAATTCCCATAACCAGATCGCGCCGCCGGCCGCCCGCGCAAGCAGGCCTGGATCGGGCTCGAGGTCGGAGTCCAGGCTCAACGTTGCGCGGCGTACCACAACCCGCATGTCGTCGGGGTCAGGTGAGTTGGCGAGTTCGGCGGCGACCAGCCCGCGCAACCGTCGCAGCCGGGTCGGGGCTGCCCGGCTTCGCCGCACCTCACCGTACAGCGGGTGGGCCAACCTGGTCTCCACTCGGCTCGCCGTCTGTTGCAGGCTGATGAGGCCGCGCATGTCGGCTTGCTCGACGGCGCCGGGATCGGTTATCCGGGTGAGCGAACCGAGTTCGATGGGTTCGCCGACGGCCAGGGCGTCGATCACATCGCTGACTGAGCTCGGCAGTCCTCCGATCCGGCCTTCGATCAGTTCGATCAGGCTGGGCGGTAGGACCGGATCACCGACCCAGCACCAATACCCGTCCTGCATCTCGAGCCGCTCATCGGCAACCTCCTGCTCGACGATGTTTCGCAGATAGAGAGCGTTGCCGCGGGTCAACGTCCACAGCCTTTCGGCGGCCTGCCGATCGACAGGACCGCCCAAGGTTGCCGAGACAAGCTCGGCCAGCTCCCCTTTGGACAGCGGTTGCAGGTCGAGGCGGTCGAACTGTCCGCCATTCCACAGCTCCCTGACCCGGTCGGGGACGGGTTCACCTTCGCGGATGGTGAGCACGACCTTGGCCGCGCGACGCTGGATGATCTGATGCACGACAAAGGTCGACAGATCGTCGAGCAGTGCCACATCATCGACACCCAGCACGACCGTCTTGCCCGACGGCGATGAAGTCAACGAGGCGATCGCGCGGCGGAGCAAGTCAAGGGTGTCGTTGACCGCCGGCTCCACCCAGGAAGAGAGTGCTCCCAGCGGAATCGTCCGCGCCGAGGACGTGCCGACTATCCACCGGACTTCGCATCCGTTCGCCGATTCCAGTGCTTCTCGTGCGAGCCGGCTCTTCCCGACACCGGCGGGCCCGCAAACCACGATCCCGGACGACCCCGGGTCGGAAATTGCGTCTTTGATGAGACGCAATTCCTTCGAGCGGCCAGTCAACGGCCACGTCAACCGCACCAAAACAGCTTAAAGCCGGGCAGCCCGGATGGTCAGGCCAAAAGTCAGTATCCGTCTACTGACGCGTCCATCCGGCACCAGAGCAACGATGACGTCGCGACAAACATCAGCGCCTGACCATCTTGTTCCGGGAGGAGTCGTCATGACCGCCGAGGCGATCGCAGTGGATTATTGCCCGAACGTCTTCGACGCGGGGCTGCCCATCTTGGCCTATGAGCATCTGGACGATCCTGAAGAGGCGCACCGCCTCATCGCGGCGGCCCGGGCTCGAGCGCCGATCGCCATCGGCACCCATGGCCCGGAAATCCTGCGTTACGACCTGGTTCGAACCGTGCTGCGCGACCCACGATTCCAGATGCCCAGGGGCATGTTTTTGGCCGCTCAGGGAATCACGTCCGGTCCGGTATGGGACCGCGTCACCGCAACTCTGATCAGTCTCGACGGAGACCAGCACCGCCGGCTGCGGCGGTTGGTATCAAAGTCATTCACGCCGCGGGCCACCGCACGGCTGCGCAGCACGATCATCGACGTCATCGCCGAACTCGTTGAACGCCAGACGGTTCGCGGGCACTGCGATGTGGTCACCGACATCGCCCGTCAATATCCGATTCCGATCATCTGCGCGCTGCTGGGCGCACCGGCCGAGGACTGGGAACTGTTCTCGGCGTGGACCGACGACATCTTCAAGGCCTTCAGCTGGAACGTTGCCCAGGAGACGGACACCATCCTGGCGGCATGGGAGGCTGTCGACCAATACGTGGACGAGATGGTCGCTGACCGCCGCGGCACGCTGACCGACGACCTGATCTCTGAGCTGATCCGCGCCGAGCACGCCGGCGACCACCTCAATGCCGACGAGCTGCGGATGATGGTCGTCGGCCTGCTCATTGCCGGCACGGACACCACTCGCAACCAGCTGGCCGCCTCGGTGCACGTGCTCTGTGATCACCCCGACCAGTGGGCGCTGCTGGGCCGGCGCCCGGAGCTGGCCATCAACGCGGTCGAGGAAACCATGCGCCACTCGCCCATCGCCTGGGGCACCTTGCGCGTCGCCCTCGAGGATGTCGCACTCGAAGGAGTCATGATCCCAGCCGGCACGCTGGTCGTCGCGAACACCGCCTCGGCCAATCGTGATCCGTCCGTCTACGACAACCCCGACCAGCTCGACATCACCCGCGAGAACGCCCCCGCCATGCAGACATTCGGCGCCGGCATGCATTACTGCTTGGGCGCCAACCTGGCCCGGCTCGAGCTCGTCGGGGCTCTGACGGTGATGACCCGGCAGATGCCAAACGCCCGGCGGACCGGACCGGCCCCGTGGAAGCCGCTGACCGCGTTGACCGGACCAACCACGCTGCCCATCGACTTCGATCCGGCGCCGGCGAACTGATTGCCCGGTCGGTGATGTGCGGACCCTCAGCTGACGTTCTAGCCGAGTGTGCGGGTACGGCGTCGGGTGTGAAAACACGGCGGCGACACGCCGACCGGGACCGCCTCTAGTTCACACTCAAAACCCTGAGCGCACAACGGGTCACCAGGCGCGAGACAGGTCGGCGTGCTGCTTGACCCAGGCATGCATGGCGATGCCGGCGGCGACGCCGGCGTTGATGCTGCGCGTCGAGCCGAACTGAGCGATCGACACCGTCAGCCTTGCGCCGGTGCGGATGTCGTCGGTGATGCCCGGCCCCTCCTGACCGAACACCAGCAGACACTCGCGGGGCAGCGCGGTCTCTTCCAGGCGCGTCGCCCCCGGGACATTGTCGACGGCGACGACGGTCAGACCGGCGTCTGTGGCGAAGTCGAGCAGTTCGGCGGTGTTGTCGTGGTGGCACAACCGCTGATAGCGGTCGGTCACCATGGCGCCGCGGCGATTCCAGCGCCGCCGCCCCACGATGTGCACGGTGTGCACGGCGAAGGCGTTGGCGGTGCGCACCACCGAGCCGATGTTGGCGTCATGACCGAAGTTCTCGATCGCCACGTGCAGCGGATGCCGGCGCCGGTCGATGTCGGCGATGATCGCCTCCCGGGTCCAGTACCGGTAGGCGTCGACGACATTGCGAGTGTCGCCCTCGCGCAACAGGACTGGGTCATAGCGCGGGTCGTCGGGCAGCTTGCCCTGCCACGGGCCGACGCCGGCGGGCGGGGTCGCCGCCCATTCGGTGGGCCCGGGTCCGCTCATCGCTGCGTCCACACAGCGGCGTGCGTGCCGTCGATCGCCAGCGTCGCATAGAGCAGCGCGTCGTTGATCTCCCCTTGGGTGCACAGCGACGCGTTGACGTCCACCGCATCCAATGACGCGTCGGGCAGGATCAGCACCGAGGACCCGTACGTCGCGCAGGCCGGGTTCAATCCCGGGGCGGGCAGCGTCGGCGAGGCCAGCAGCATCATCGGGCCGCCGCGCTTGGCCGACTCGTCGCGATAACGGGCCGCGACGGCGGTGGCCTGCAATCCCAGCAGCATGTAGCCGTTGCCGGTGAACGCTCCCGGATCACCCAACTGCATCTTGGTCACTGGGGTGCCGTCGGCCCGCCACGCCGACAGGCTGGCCGTCTTGACCGTCAGCCCGCCGCTGTCGTTGGCGTTGGTGGGCAGCAGCCCCACCGGGAAGGCAACCGGATAGGCCGACGAGCTGTTCGGGATACGGTCGCGCGGTGAGTAACTGTAGACACCGCGCACCTGACTTCGATCCTTAAGCGGCCCAAGGCAAACCGTGCCGGTGAGCCGGTCTCGCGGCGCGGCGAGCGGTGCGGGTATATCGCGCACGCTGGTCTTCGCGTTGTCGCAGCTGCCCAGGCCCGCGGTCTCCATGGGGTGGGCCAGCGCGCCGTAAAGCCCGAACCGGATGTCCTCGGGTTTGGCGTGCGGATCCTTGGCCGAGGCCGGGCTGGCGTCGACGTCGACCAGCACGTAATCGCCGTCCCAGCGCAGATTCGACACCGACATGTTCCAGCCCAGCAGCGCCAGTGATTCGCCGAGCCGCGCGCCCTGGGCGCCGTACGGGCGCACCGGTTGGCTGGAGGACGAGCAGCCGGCCAGACACAGCGCCAAGCAGGCCGCTATCGCAAGGAAAAGGTTGCGCATGATTCAGCGGCTCGAGGTCAAGCCGAGGCACCTGTGCCACGTCCGCCCAACGTGGCACAGCACTCCCCGCCGGAAGGAATGAACGAATTGCCGCAGGCATCCCTGGCGCGGGCGACGTTCGTTGTGCCCACCTCACAGCGACAACAACGTCGTAGTGCACGGCCGCCCGAGTTGTCGCTCAGAGGTGGGCAATTCGTTCATTCCTTCCGGCGGGGAGTGCTGTGCCACGTTGGGCGGACGTGGCACAGGTGCCTCGGCTTGACC
>NZ_LZKU01000240.1 GCF_001672975.1 Mycobacterium sp. 1465703.0 | reverse complement strand
GTCGCCGCACTGACGCAGCTATCGATACAGAGCCGATGGCCCAGGTTTATCGCCGCGTAACCCACGGACGGGCAAATGTGCGCCTTGGCCGCCTCGACCCGCGGCCGCCCTACAGTCCCAACAGTTTCTCGGCGTTGAGGTGGCTGATGCGGGCCCGCTCGTCGTCGGTGAGCGGCAAGCCTTCGAGGAAGGCGTGGGCGGCGACCATCGATCCGAACGGGTAGTCGGCGGAGAAGGCCACCCGTTCGATCCCCACCTGCGCGACCAGGTTCGCGTACGTCGCGTGGTCGTTGAAGTTGGCGAACGTGTAGGTGAGGTTCTCCCGCAGATAGCGGCTGATGGGGTGTTGCAGACCGGTCAGCTCGGGTTTCAGCGTGACGTCGAAGCGGGGCAGCATGAACGACATCGCCTCGCTCATGTGCCCGATGATCATCTGCAGCGACGGGTGCCGGTCGAATACGCCACCGAGGATGATGCGCAGCACGTGGGTGGCGGTATTGATGTGCCAGCCCCAGCCCCGGCCCGTCGACCGCGCCGGCGAACCCGACCACCCCGGCCGGCGCCATCCCGCTGCCGCCCGACCAGAATGGGTATGTCTTCATCGAGACCAAATCCGGCGTGACCCGCTGCCAGATCAATAAGGACAGCGTCGGCTGTGAGGCACCGTTCACCAACTCACCACTGCAGGACGGCGAGCACGCCAACGGCGTGAGCATCAATACCGGCGGCAAGGTGCAGTGGGTGCTGGGCAACCTGGGTGCCATCCCGACCGTCAAGATCGACTACCACACCTATCTCGCACAAGGCTGGACGATCATCGCCAATGCCGAGGGCACCCGCTTCACCAACGACGCGACCAAGCACGGCATGTTCGTCAGCATCGACAAGGTCAACACCTTCTGAGCCCCAGAAGCGGCGTCATCGGGTGGCGCCGTGCAGATTCTTGGCTGTCGGGGAGGTAGGTACCGTCGACTGATTCGGGTACGTGCCGAACAGCCGGTCTGCGGTTCCGCTGCTGGTGACGGTGAACCAATAGTGTTCGTTTTTGAAGTGGTGCCGTCGATGATTACGCCAGATCGACCGGTACACAGTGCTTTTCGCTTTGTAGTCGGTGTGGATGAGATAATGCGTCCACTCGTAGGCCAGCCCGAGGGCCGTCAAGCAGACCAGGTACGTCAGGCCGAGGCCGACTCGAGGGAAAGCCACCAACGCTACGGCGACGGCGGTCGGGATCACCCAGAGCAACGACTGCCACGGCATGAAGATCAAGTCGATTTTCCGCGGGTCGCAATGATGTTCGCGATGCTTGCGCGCCAGCAACGGATCCACGGCGAAGCGACCGACACTGCGCGGCCGCCAATGCAGGATGGCGACGTGGATGATCCACTCGAGAATTGGAAAGGTGGCGACCATGAGCACCGGCAGCACGGCATCGGTGAGCTGCCAGTCGCCGACGACAATGCGGGCTACCAGCGCCCCGGCGAGCGTCAGCGAAATACCCCAGGGAGTCCGGTGGCGCCAGAACTCCCGGCCCGCCTCAGACAGGGTGAAGTTGCCGCGCACATGCCTGGTCATCACCGTTCCTGCAACCCAGACAGGGCGGTGACCAGGCCGTGGGTGGCCGGCTCGAGTAGTTCCGTCGCGGCGCGTTTGGCCCCCGCCGGATCACCGGCGGCGATCGCCTGTGCCACCCGCCGGTAGAGCTCTGGGCGATTCACCTCGGCGGCCATCACCGTGGCCAGCGCCGGAAGCGCGGGTTCGTAGGTAGCACGCAGGGTGTTGAACATCAGCCTGAAGACGATGGAGTCGGCGGCGTCGACGACGTGGTCCCAGAACGTCAGCGCGGCGCGCTGACGTTGCACCGGATCCTCTTGCGCGGCCAGCGCATCCACGGCACCGTCGAGTAAACCGGCCACCTGCCCGTCCCTGCGTTCCGCGGCCAGCTCAGCGACTTTGGGGCCGTTGTGCAGCCGGGCCTCCAAGATGCTGCGCACCACCCCCAGGTCCAGCTCGTCAGCCCGATCGCCACCGCGGAGCAATAACCGGGGCAACAGGTCCAGGCCTGCGTGACGGCGGTAATCCCGCACGGTGGTGGCGTCGCCCTGCCGAACCTCCACCAGGCCGGCGGCGGTGAGACGCTTGAGCGCCTCACGAACCGCCGGCCGAGACACACCCAGCACCTCGGCGAGTCTGCGCTCACTGGGAAGCATCTCTCCGGGCGCCATTTCGCCACTGAGCACGTCAGACAAGATCTGCTCGAAAACGCCTTCGGGTACCGATTGTCGAGTCACGGGCCGCAGAGCCATACGCCCAACCTGCCGGGTAATTGGCCAGACGTCAAGTGGTCAGACCAATGCCATCCGCACTTTCCGCGCGGCTGACTTGGTCAGCGGGTGAAGTCTGACGGTCGGAACTTCCCCTCGGACAGCTTGTTTTCGATCTCCTCCAGGCTCCGACCGGTGAGGTCGGGCATGCGGAAGAAAACGAAGACCCACGCCGCCACGTTGAACAACGCGTAGAGCCACATCGAGGGCCCGACCCCGATCGCATTGATCAGCGTCAACATCGTCAGCGTGATGAGCAGGTTGGTCCCCCAAAGCGTCGCCGACTGCACGGCGGTGGCCGCCGGTCGCACCGCCAGCGGATAGGTCTCCGAGCCGGTCAGCCAGCCCATCAGCTGCAGACCCCCAGCATTGAACAGCATGAAGACGATCAGGCAGGCGACGATGTAGGGAATCATGCCGCGGCCGCTGTCGGTGGTGACAAAGAGCAGGCCCAGCACGAACAGGCTCATCGCCGCACCCGGCACCATGATGAGGGTGAGCCGGCGCCGACCGACCCGGTCGATGATGGCCAATCCGACGAGTTGGGCGATCACGTACGCCGCGCCCAAGCCCACCGATAACCGCAAAGCCACCGATGTGAAAAAACCGGCGTCGGTCAATATGGTCGGCGAGTAGTAGATGATCATTTCGATGCCGCTGAGCTGGGTGAATACCGCGACACCACAACCCAGGACCAGGGCCGGGCGCACCCAGCCGGCGCGCAGCCCGCGCCAGCCACGGGTGCTGGCCGTGCGCTCCACGCGCGCGAGTTCGGCGGCGTCGTCCAGCTCGGCGCCCACGTCGTAGCCCTCGGGTCGGACATGCTCCAACACGGTTCGAGCAGCGTCTCGATCACCTTGCTTGACCAGCCAGCGTGGGCTTTCCGGGAGGCGCAGCAGCAACCACAGCATGATCGCGGCGGGCACGCAGGCGAGCCCGATCGGCCCTCGCCACGAGATCGAGTCGAAGACGCCGACCATGGTCGCCATCAGGATGCCCACCCCGATGGCGATTTGGAAGCACAGCACTAACCGTCCCCGGTAGGCCGGCGGCGAGAGCTCGGCGACATACATTGGTGCCGTCTGCGTCGCCCCGCCCACCGCGAAGCCCAGCACCAGCCGTCCCAACGACAGCACAACGGCATCAGGCGCGTCGGCGCACCACACCGCGCCGACGATGAACACCACCGCCAACATCAATAGCGTGCCGCGCCGGCCGCGCCGATCGGAAAGCCAGCTGCACGTCAAGGCTCCGACGACGGCACCGAGCAGGATGCTGGCGGCGATCACCTGCTTCCAGCCAGCGGTGATGTTGAAGTCCTCGGTGAGCTGCAACAGGGCCCAGGAGATGACCCCGGTGTCGTAGCCGTAGAGCATGCCCGAGATCGCCGCGACCAGCGCGACGATGACCATCGCGCCGGTCAGTTGCCTTCCCGCCGCCGCGTCGGTGCCCACTAGGCTCTGCGACGCTTCCGCGTTGGCCATGCCCGCGGCTTCGGCCGGGTCGGCCTCCTCGGGCAAGCCGACCATCCGAGAGAGCTGACTCGCCACCGTCAGCACCTCATCGCGGACCGCTGACCCTCCATTCGCGGTCTGTCGAATCGGCCGCGGCCACTAGCAGAGCTGGTCATCGTTGAGGGATTGACGAACTCCGGACCGATCGGCGGACCTGCCGGGATCGTCATCGTTCCCCTACCCTGTGCTCGGATTTCATCGTCACTCGCCGCGATTTCAGGGCCCGATGTGACCGCGCCGCTGTGACGGCGGGTGCGTGGATCGCTGGTCGGTCAAGGTAGTCGCACATCCAGCGATTCCGCGTGGCTTGCTCGTTGGTCTGCCCAGGGCCCGCCAGGCGCAACGCTTGGTGCGGGCTTACCGTTTGACTTCTGTATCGACCCGAAAAACGAGCCTGTCACTAGTCAAAGGTGACTCAACTACCGGGTCGGACACTACTACAACGCTATGGCGGCCTAAAGGGGTCAGCGAGTGTGTTGGGTGCCACAGTCCAGCGGTCGGCTCCAGGCCCCGACGGTCGTCAGCATTCGCCAAGGTCAATGCGTTTTGAGCTGGTCGCCGCGCGCCTCGAGGGTCGGCATCAGGAGATTGGCAGGTGGGGTTAGTACCATCGGTGCCGTGGCAACCTATGGCCCACGCGACGACTTCCACAACCAGCCGACGCAGCATGGTGAGTTCGGCCTCAGCGAACAGCCGCCGACCGGTGAAATCCCGCCACCCAACGCGCCCGAAGAGTCCGAGCAATTCCACGGAGACGACCCGTTTGACCAGGAGACCGAGCCGACGCCCTGGTATCGCAAGCCCGCGATGTTGATCGCCTGGCTGGTCTCCGTCGTCATCCTGATCGCGTTGATCGTCTTTGGCATCATCGAACTCCTTCATGGGGAACAGACCCGCAACCACGTCCCCACAACCACTCCGAGCACCACGACCACCACCACGACACCCACGACCACGACGACCACCGAGTCCTCGCCGAGCAGCAGCGCCGAACAGCCGCCGGTCCAGCAACCGACGCAGCAACCGACACAGCAGCCGACGCAGCGGCCCACCGGCGGGCAGACGCAGCAGCCGTCGCATCACCACCATCTGCCACAGTTGCCGCCGGTGATCACCATCCCGGGCGTGCCGACGGTCGTCACGGTGCCGCCGGGCCTGCGTTAGTCAGTCGGTGGCGACCCGACAACGGTTACGCGGCGCGGCGCCGGCGAAGCCCTACACTCGCTGCAATCCGCGGTCGCTACGGTGAGGACCACAGGGCGACAGCAACGGGACGACTGACACAGGGGTGCAGGACATGAGCGAGTCGCTCGGGCTATCGATCGGGGTGGCCAACCTGGTGGCGGCCCGCGCTGGCAGCGCTCCGATCACCCGCAGTTCCGTACTGACATTGTTCGAGAACCGGCCCACGGAAGTTGGCCTGCCAGAAGAAAATCCGAATCTGACCGAACCCGGGCTGGTGCTGCGCGGATTCGTCGAACGCGTCGGCGACCGGGCGCCATTGGTTGCGGCCGACGGCACCAAGTATCTGGGTGCGGCACTGACGGTCGAGGCCATCGAGGCGATGGCCCGCGCGGTCGGTTTCGGGACGCCGATCGCCATCGCGGTGCCCGCCTACTGGTCCGATGAGCAGTTCGCGGCCCTGCGTGAAGAGTTCTTCGCCCAGTCGGACCTGGCGCGCGGCGGGGTGGCGCCGATGCTGGTTTCCGACGCCACGGCGGCGCTGGCGGCGCTGCGCGGGACCCCGGGGTTCCGGGCCGACGGCGTTATCGCACTGTGCGACTTCGGCGCCGGCGGCACCACCGTCACGTTGATGGATGCCAAGACCGGCTTCGCGTCCGTCGGCCCGTCGACGCGGTACACCGATTTCTCCGGCGACGCCATCGATCAGCTCATCCTCGATCACCTGCTGGCTTCCGACGTCAGCACCGCCATGCTGGGCGGCACCGCGCGGCTCGGGTCGCAGACCCGGCTGCTCGGCGCATGCCGGCGCGCCAAGGAGCAACTGTCGACGGCGGCAGTGAGCACCATCGCGGGGGCTGCCGGCGAGGGCGCCCAGCTGTCGCGCGCCGAGTTCGAACAACTCATCGCCGCACCGCTGGACCGGTTTCTGAGCTCGGTCGAAGAGTCGTTGCGGCGCAACGGTATTCCCAACGCGAAGCTGAGCGCCGTAGCGATCGCGGGCGGCGGCGCCAGCATCCCGCTGCTCACAGCACGCTTGTCACAGCGCTTCGGGGTCCCGGTGCACAGCGCCGCGCAGCCGGCGCTCAGCGCCGCACTTGGCGCAGCGGTCCTCGGCCCGCATTACGCGTCGGGAGCAGCACCGACCGCCGCGGCTGCCGCGGTGGAGACACCGACCGAAATCGTCGGCACCTCGGGACTCGACATGACCCAGGCCGCGTGGGCCGCCCAGGCCACCGACGTGGACGACGCCCTGGCCTGGTCGCAAGACGCCGACCACGACGAGCCAGTGCCCTACACCGGCCGCGACGCCACCGGCGAGTACGCCAACGAGGCGAGGCGATTCGACGATGCGACGGGCAGTCGCTACTCCGCCGCCCAGGGGAAACTGCCCTGGTACAAACGCACGGCGCTGGTATTGAGTGTGGCCGGGGCCGGCGCGGCGGTGTTGGTGGCCCTGGTGCTGGCGATCAACCTGCTGCTTACCCGGTCCACCCCGGTCGGACCCAAGCAACCGCCCAGCGAACCGTCCCAAACGGTGACCATCACCGGACCCGACGACAGCACCACCGTCACCGTCGTCCCGGCGCCACCGCCGCCGGCCAGCGAGGCGCCGGCCACCACCACGACAACCCCCGCGCCGGAGCCGTCGACCACGACAGCGCCGCCGACCACCACCACGAGCGCCGCACCCACCACGACGTCGCAGGCAACCACCACCGCGGCGCCCACCACCACCCGCGAACGACCCACGCCGCGCTTTCAACCGCCATTCGGGCGCTGACCCGACGGATTTCGCCCGGCCGCCAAAAGGGTCCGGGAAAGGGCCAATTAACGAAAATTGGTGGCGCTCATCACTCCGACAAGCGTCACATCCGCTGCGTGGGTACTAACCAGCAGGCCAGAGGCATCGACGAACGGCAAGTTAGGGCAGCCTTTCTCGCGCTGAAAGCCGCGAAGATGTAACTATGAGCGGGGCTTAAGCAGGCAAATAAAGCACAGGCCGAATTTTCTATGCATTGGGGAGACCTTCTGTGACAACGCAGATGCTCATCAGGCTGATCGTGGGCATGGGCATGACTCTGGTCGTGGCCGCACTCGCCGCACGGCGTGTCCTGTGGCTGTTCAAGCTGATCACGTCGGGCAGGCCGGCCCCGGGGCACACCGACGAACCCGGCAAACGGGTCTGGGCCGAACTCACCGAAGTCTTCGGCCAGCGCCGGCTGCTGAAATGGTCGATCCCCGGCCTGGCGCACTTCTTCACCATGTGGGGCTTCTTCATCCTGCTGACGGTCTACATCGAGGCCTACGGCCTGCTGTTCCAGGACAACTTCCACATCCCGATCATCGGGCGTTGGGACGCACTCGGCTTCCTGCAGGACTTCTTCGCGACCGCGGTCTTCCTCGGCATCGTCACGTTCGCCATCATCCGTTTGATGCGCAGCCCGAAGGAGATCGGACGCGAGTCACGGTTCTATGGCTCGCACACCGGCGGCGCCTGGCTGGTGCTGTTCATGATCTTCAACGTCGTCTTCACCTACGTGTTCGTGCGCGGAGCCGCGGTCAACAACGGCACGCTGCCCTACGGCAATGGTGCCTTCCTGTCGCAACTGTTCGGCGCCATCCTGCGGCCGCTGGGCCAGCCCGCCAACGAGATCATCGAAACAACTGCGCTGCTGCTGCACATCTTGGTCATGCTGGCATTCCTGATCATCGTGCTGCACTCCAAGCACATGCACATTTTCACGGCGCCGATCAACGTCATCTTCAAGCGGCTGCCCGACGGGCTCGGCCCGTTGCTGCCGCTGGAGTACGACGGCAAGCCGATCGACTTCGAAAACCCGCCCGATGAAGCCGAATTCGGTCGCGGCAAGGTCGAGGACTTCAGCTGGAAAGCCATGCTGGACTTCGCCACCTGTACCGAGTGCGGGCGCTGTCAGTCGCAGTGCCCGGCGTGGAACACCGGCAAGCCGCTGTCGCCCAAGCTCGTCATCATGGATCTGCGCGATCACTGGATGGCCAAAGCGCCCTACATCCTGGGCGATAAGGAAAGCCCCCTCGAGAGCACGCCGGAGGGCGGGATCGGCGAGGAACTGTCCGGCGAGAAGCACGCCGAGGCCCACCACGTTCCCGAGTCGGGCTTCGGCCGCGTCATGGGATCCGGGCCCGAGCAGGCCACCCGGCCGCTGGTGGGCACCGAGGAGCAGGGCGGCGTCATCGACCCGGACGTGCTGTGGTCATGCGTGTCCTGCGGTGCCTGCGTCGAGCAGTGCCCGGTCGATATCGAGCATGTCGACCACATCATCGATATGCGCCGCTACCAGGTGATGATGGAGTCGGAGTTCCCGTCGGAACTGTCGGTGCTGTTCAAGAACCTGGAAACCAAGGGCAACCCGTGGGGCCAGAATGCGGCGGACCGCACCAGCTGGATCGACGAGGTCGATTTTGACGTGCCGGTCTACGGCGAGGACGTCGACAGCTTCGAGGGCTACGAGTACCTGTTCTGGGTGGGCTGCGCCGGCGCGTACGACGACAAGGCCAAGAAGACCACCAAGGCCGTCGCCGAACTGCTGGCCATCGCCGGGGTGAAATATCTGGTGCTAGGCACCGGCGAAACCTGCAACGGCGACTCCGCGCGCCGGTCGGGCAACGAGTTCCTGTTCCAGCAGCTGGCCGCCCAGGCCGTCGAGACTCTGGACGGCCTGTTCGAGGGCGTGGAGACGGTCGACCGCAAGATCGTCGTCACGTGCCCGCACTGCTTCAACACTTTGGGCCGCGAGTACCGCCAGCTCGGCGCGAACTACTCGGTGTTGCACCACACCCAGTTGCTCAACCGGCTGATCCGGGACAACAAGCTGGTGCCGGTGACGCCGGTGTCGCAGGACATCACCTATCACGACCCCTGCTACCTGGGCCGGCACAACAAGGTCTACGAGGCGCCGCGTGAGCTGATCGGGGCCGCGGGTGCCAATCTGACCGAGATGCCGCGGCACGCCGAGCGCAGCTTCTGCTGTGGCGCCGGCGGTGCGCGGATGTGGATGGAAGAACACATCGGCAAGCGGATCAACCACGAACGCGTCGACGAGGCGCTGGCCACCGGGGCAGCCACCGTGGCCACCGCGTGCCCGTTCTGCCGGGTGATGGTCACCGACGGCGTCAACGACCGACAGGAAGAGGCCGGGCGCAGCGGCGTTGAAGTGCTCGACGTCGCGCAGATCCTGCTCGGGTCTCTCGAGTACGACAAGGCGACGCTGCCGGAGAAGGGCACGGCCGCCAAGGAAGCCGAGAAGCGGGCGGCTGAAGCGCCCAAGGCCACTGCCGCCACGGCGACCGCGCCCGCCGAGGCACCGGACGAAGAGGCTCCTGCCAAGGCCGAGGCCGCCCCGAAGTCGGAGGCCGCCGCCGCGCCCGTCAAGGGGCTGGGCATCGCCGGCGGGGCCAAGCGTCCCGGCGCCAAGAAAGCGGCCGAACCGGCCGGAGAAGCCAAAGCGCAAGCGGCCGCACCCGCGGCGCCCGTCAAGGGGCTGGGCATCGCCGGGGGAGCCAAGCGACCCGGCGCCAAAAAGGCGGCACCCGCAGCCGAGGCCGCCAAGGCCGAGGCACCCGCGGAAGCCGGCGCAGAGGCCAAGGCCCCAGCCGCCCCGGTGAAGGGCCTGGGTCTGGCCGCGGGCGCCAAGCGTCCCGGCGCCAAGAAGTCCGCCCCGGCGGCCGAGGCGGCCAAGGCGGAAGCAACTGCGGAAGCCGCGCCCGAAGCCGAGCCCCCGAAGGCCGAAGCCGAAGCCAAGGCCCCGGCGGCGCCGGTCAAAGGGCTGGGCATCGCCGCGGGCGCCAAGCGACCCGGCGCCAAGAAGGCGGCCCCCAAAGCCGAGGCCCCCACAGCCGAAGCGCCCAAGGCCGAAGCAACTGCGGAAGCCGCCCCCGAAGCCGAGGCCGAGCCGGCGCCCAAAGCGGAGCCGGCAAAGCAGACCAACGGCGAGGACGCACCGTCGCAGCCACCGGTCAAAGGCCTGGGCATTGCCCGTGGGGCCCGCCCCCCGGGCAAGCGCTGACCTGCGTCTTTCACGGGTGACAGCAAATTTCAGTGGACAATGATGGCACCATTAATGGTGTGACCACCCACCATGTGCCCCTGCACGCATCGGCTCATCACCGGCCGCACCGTACTTTCGCGCAGTCGTCGAAGCTTCAGGACGTTCTGTACGAGATTCGCGGACCGGTACACGCACAGGCCGCGCGGCTGGAGGCCGAGGGGCACCGCATCCTCAAGCTGAACATCGGCAACCCGGCGCCGTTCGGCTTCGAGGCACCCGACGTGATCATGCGAGACATGATCCAGGCCCTGCCCTACGCGCAGGGATACTCCGACTCGCAGGGCATCCTGCCCGCCCGCCGGGCCGTGGTGACCCGCTACGAGTTGGTCGACGGATTCCCCCGCTTCGACGTCGACGACGTCTATTTGGGCAACGGGGTGTCCGAGCTGATCACCATGACGCTGCAGGCCCTGCTGGACAACGGCGACGAGGTGCTGATCCCGTCGCCGGACTATCCGCTGTGGACGGCGTCGACGTCCCTGGCCGGCGGCACCCCGGTGCATTACCTCTGTGACGAGACGCAGGGCTGGCAACCCGACATCGCCGACCTGGAATCGAAGATCACCGAACGCACCAAGGCGCTGGTCGTGATCAACCCGAACAATCCGACCGGTGCGGTGTACAGCAGCGAAGTACTCACTCAGATAGTCGATCTGGCGCGCAAGCACGAGCTGCTGCTGCTCGCCGACGAGATCTACGACAAGATCCTTTACGACGACGCCAAGCACATCAACCTGGCCTCACTGGCGCCGGACATGTTGTGCCTGACGTTCAACGGCCTGTCCAAGGCCTACCGGGTGGCCGGTTATCGGGCCGGCTGGCTGGCGATCACCGGTCCCAAAGACCACGCCAGCAGTTTCATCGAAGGGATCAACCTGCTGGCCAACATGCGGTTGTGCCCCAATGTTCCGGCGCAGCATGCGATCCAGGTGGCCCTGGGCGGCTATCAGAGCATCGACGACCTGGTGCTGCCCGGCGGACGGCTGCTCGAGCAGCGCGACGTCGCGTGGACCAAACTCAACGAGATCCCGGGCGTGTCCTGCGTCAAACCGGCAGGCGCGCTCTATACCTTTCCGCGGCTGGACCCCGAGGTCTACGACGTCGAAGACGATGAGCAACTGGTGCTGGATCTGCTGCTGCAGGAGAAGATCCTGGTCACCCAGGGCACCGGTTTCAATTGGCCCGCACCTGACCACCTGCGCATCGTGACGCTGCCGTGGGCCCGCGACCTGGCGGCCGCGATCGAGCGGCTGGGCAACTTCCTCGTCGCCTATCGACAGTAAACATCCAGGCGAGCGCCTCTACGGTAGAGCGGTGACGCACTCCCACTCGCACAGCCCGCCGTCGTGGCCGCCTCCCGTTGATCCGTTGCCCGCCAGGATCGTTGTCGGTTTACTCATCGCGATAGGCGTAGCGGTAGCCGTCGGCGCGATCGTGCTCTGGCCCAGCCGACAGCACGTCGACATCCCGATGCCGCTGCAGAACGCCACCGGCGGTGCGGTAAGCACCCAGGCCGGGCACGTGCTCTCCAGCGCGGTGGGCGACTGCGGCAGCCCGTCGGTCAGCCAGGTGCTCACCGGCACACCGCAGCCGGCCCCACCGGGCGCGGGACGGTGCATCTTGACCCAGGTCTCGGTCGATTCCGGCCCCAACACCGGTGCCCAGACACTGTTGGAATCCTCCCCCGGTCCCGGCCAGCCGAAATTCGCAGTGGGCGACCGCATCCGGCTCGTCCGGCAGGTCGACGACCAAGGCGCCACCAGCTACGCGTTCTACGACTTCGAGCGTGGCTGGTCGCTGGCCGGTCTGGCGATCGCGTTCGCGGTGGTGATCGTCGCCGTGGCGCGGTGGCGCGGGCTGCTCGCGCTGGTGGGCATCGTCGTCGCGTTCGCAGTGCTGGTGTTGTTCCTGCTGCCGGCGCTGCGCGACGGCGCGCCGGCGGTTCCGGTCGCGCTGGTGGCGTCCGCGGCGATCCTGTACGCGGTCATCTACCTGGCCCACGGGGTGAGTCTGCGGACCAGCGCCGCGCTGCTGGGTACGCTGTCGGCGCTGTTGCTGGCCGCCGGATTATCTTGGGCGGCAATACAACTGGCGCATCTGACCGGGCTGTCAGACGAACAGAACAGTACCGTCAGTGCGTATCTGGGCAATGTGTCGATCGGCGGCCTGCTGCTCGCCGGGTTCATCATCGGGTCGCTGGGTGTGCTCAACGATGTGACGGTCACCCAGGCCTCGACGGTGTTCGAGCTGGCCCATCTCGGCGGCTCGCGTCCGGCGATCTTTCTGGGCGCGATCCGGGTGGGCCGTGACCACATCGCCAGCACGGTCTACACGCTGGTGCTGGCGTATGCCGGCAGTTCGCTGCCGCTGCTGTTGCTGTTCAGCGTCGCCAACCGCTCGTTGACCGATGTATTGACCAGCGAGAGTGTGGCTGTCGAGATCGCCCGCTCAGCGGTGGGCGGTATGGCGCTGGCCCTGTCGGTGCCGCTGACCACCGCGATCGCCGCGGTGCTGGCCAAACCTAGTGAAATCGACTCCGCTCCAATAAGTCCAGCAGATAGCCGCCATAGCCGGATTTGAGCAGGCTATTCGCACGCTCGGCCAGTTCGTCGTCGGTGATCCAGCCGCGCCGCCACGCCACTTCCTCGGGGACGCTGACCTTCAGGCCTTGCCGTCGCTCCAGCGTGCGCACGAAGTCGCTTGCGTCCAGCAATGAGTCGAAGGTCCCGGTGTCCAGCCAGGCGGTCCCGCGGGCCATCACCTCGACCGAAAGCCGGCCCCGGTTCAGGTAGATCTGGTTGACCTCGGTGATCTCGTACTCGCCGCGCGCCGACTTCTTCAGGCCCTTGGCGATTTCGATTACGTCGTTGTCATAGAAGTACAAGCCTGGCACCGCGTAGTTGGATTTCGGTGTCTTGGGCTTTTCCTCCAGCGACAGCGCCGTCCCATCGTCACTGAATTCGACGACACCGTATGCCGACGGGTTTGCCACCCAGTAGGCGAAAACCGCTCCGCCGCTGATGGATTGGAAGCGGCTCAGGCTGGTACCCAGCCCGGGGCCGTAGAAGATGTTGTCGCCCAACACTAATGCCACCGACTCGTTGCCGATGTGGTCGGCGCCCAAGACGAAGGCCTGGGCCAGACCGTCGGGACTCTGCTGCGTCACATAGGTGATGTTGACGCCGAATTGCGAGCCGTCGGACAGCAACCGCTGGAATCCGGGTGCGTCGTGCGGGGTGGTGATCACCAGGATGTCGCGGATTCCGGCCATCATCAGGGTGGACAACGGGTAGTAGACCATCGGTTTGTCATAGACCGGCAGCAACTGCTTACTGATGCCCGTGGTGATCGGATGCAGACGGGTGCCCGACCCGCCGGCCAGGATGATTCCGCGCATGGATAGCTCCTAATGCCTTGAGCGGCCCTAGTCGATGGCGTCGGATTCGGTCAGTTCGGTGGCCGCCAGGGCCGATGCCAGGCTCTCATGCCGGAACACCGAGGTGACATGGTCGTGGACGACTCGGAATGCCAGAGCGGTGCTGACCGCCCCGGCATTGTCGGGGCTGGTGACCTTTTGTTCGACGACGACGACGCCGTCGTGCACATACATCTGGCCCAATTCCGTAGTCGCCCGCTGCGAGCCGGCCCATTTGCGCAGCGCCTCATGGCCCTGCGCGGCTCCGTGCGCGTCGCCTATCTCGATGTCGTCGCTGGATAGGGCGACCAGGGTCGCGAGGTCGGCGGAGTTGAGGGCGTCGTGCCATGCCAAAACGGTGGCGATCTCCGATGTGGTCATGTGTGCAAATTACCGTGCGGCCCCGCGGCTAGAGAGGGGTACGGTCTAACCAGCGCTCCCACACGCCATCGTCGCCGAACAGCTCGATACCGGTGTCGGCCAGCGGGCGCCGGCGCAATATCGCCAGCAGCAGCTCGGTCGCGCCACCTCGCAGCGCGGCGCTGCACTTGCCGTGCTGGTGAGACCAGGTGATCCGGCCCTGCTCGACGCCGATCGTCCACTCGCCCGCTTCACCCAGGCCCGCATCGGTAGCATGCAGGTGCAGCGTGTCGCCCTGCTTGAGCGGAAGTGGGGCGCCCTCGGTGCCCGCCTGAATCGCGACGCGCTCCAACCATTCGGTGATGCCGTCGGCCGCCACGTCGGGGTCGAGGGTGAAATCGCTGCCCAGGGCGATCGCCGCGTCGGCTCGATGGACCGCGACCTCGTGCAACCGGCGCCGGACCCACCAGTTCGCCGGGCGCGGGCCGAGGAAAGTCCACACCGGTGTTTCGACCCCGGTCAGCTCGACGGCGTCGATCAGCCGCTGAGCACCGCCGTGCAGCCAGGCGATCGCGCCGGCCGGATCCGGCGGCGGCTTGCCGCCCTCCACCGTGCGGGGGTCGAGGTAGCGGTCGAGTCGCTCACGCACGATCTGCGCCGCCCAGCGGTCACCGCGGCCGACGTGGCGGAACAGCTGCCGCAGGGTCCACTCCGGGCAGGTCGGCACCGGCGTGGACTCGTCGACGTCCTGAAACAGCTCCGCGAACGCGCGGTTCTGGTCGAGGAATGCTCCGGCATAGTCCACGCCGGTCAGGCTACTCGCCAAGGCAGCTGCCCAGTGCTCGCGCGTGCCTTGCGGCGATGATCGCGCGCACTGCAGACTTGTCGTCGATGTCCGGCTTGTCGAGGCACGCCGACCGCCCGGATAGCCGAATGCCCTTGTCCCCGAGAGGTGCTCATGCCCAATGACCAAGCGAGCCTTCCGGTCGCCCGCACGGCTATCCGCGAGTTCTGGGAGCGTGAGGGTTCCGAATACGACCAGCGGACCGCGCACGGCATCTCCTCGGAGCCCGAACGCCGGCGCTGGACGGCGGCCCTGGCACCAATCCCACCGGCTTCCCGGGTGCTCGATGTCGCCACCGGCACCGGCTTTGTCGCACTGTTGCTGACCGAGCTCGGCCACCGGGTGACCGGTGTCGACGCCTCCGCGGCGATGTTGGCGCATGCTCGCGCCAAAGCCGCCGCGGCCGGGGTGGCCGTCACCTTCCTGGAAGGGGTCACCGAAAAGCTGCCGTTCGCCGACGCCAGTTTCGACGCCGTGACGGCCCGACACTTCATCTGGACTGTGCTCGAACCCGAGCAGGCCTTCGCGGAATGGCGCCGCGTGTTGGCTCCCGGTGGAGTGGTGATCGCCGACATCTCGCTCAATCCGCATGTGGCGGGGCATCACTATGCCGAGGACGTGGCGGCGCGGCTGCCTTTCCGCGAAATCCCCGACCCGGCACCGGTTGTCGACGCCCTGCGGTCGGCCGGGTTCCAGGAAGTTGAGGTCGAGCTGTCCGACGACGGGGGCGAATACCAGCGGGCCATGCTGCGCGCCCACATCTGAAACCGACGGCATTCTCAATGCCTTTGTGCTGCAAGCGAGTTCGCGGGCCTTACCGCGTGCGAATTTGAAGCTAGGGTCGGGGCGCGCCGAGCCGGTATACCCGCCATCCCGCCTGTTGCCAGCGGGTGGCGTCCAGGCAGTTGCGTCCGTCCACGATGACGCGGGCGCGCACTCGATCTGCCAAGTCGCCGGGGTCCATGTCGACGAACTGGCGCCACTCGGTGAGCACCAGCACCGCATCCGCGCGCTCGCAGGCCTCTTCGACCGACACCGCGTAGTTCAGCGTCGGGAACAGGCACTGCGCGTTGTCCAATGCCTTCGGGTCATAGACGTTGACCGCGGCCCCATTCAGCTGCAACTGGCCCGCGACGTTGAGCGCGGGCGAGTCGCGCACATCGTCGGATTCGGGTTTGAACGCGGCGCCGAGCACCGCGATGTTCGCGCCGAGCAGCGAACCGCCGCAGGCCGCGCTGGCCAACTCCACCATCCGGGTGCGGCGGCGCATGTTGATGCTGTCCACCTCACGCAAGAACGTCAGAGCTTGATCGGCTCCCAGCTCACCCGCCCGCGCCATGAAGGCGCGGATGTCCTTGGGCAGGCAACCGCCCCCGAAACCCAAACCGGCATTGAGGAATTGGCGCCCGATGCGGGGGTCGTATCCGAGCGCGTCGGCCAGCAGGCTGACGTCTGCGCCCGCCGCCTCGCACACTTCGGAAATGGCGTTGATGAATGAGATCTTGGTTGCCAGAAAGGCATTGGCGGAGACCTTGACCAGCTCGGCGGTCTGCAAGTCCGTCACCAGGAACGGCACTCCGGCGTCGAGCATCGGCGCGTACAGTTCACGAACCGCGACCTCGGCGCGCCCCGAATCCTCTTTTATGCCAAGAACAATCCGGTCCGGGTTGAGAGTGTCTTGCACGGCATAGCCTTCGCGCAGAAACTCTGGATTCCAGGCGACTTCGACGTCGACACCGCTGGGCGCCAGCGCGGCGGCTCGTTGGTTCAGCTCGGCCGCGGTGCCCACCGGGACCGTCGACTTGCCCACCAGCACCGCTGAGGTTGTCAGTCGCGGCACCAACGCATCGATGACGGCGTAGACGTGGCGCAGATCCGCGCCGTATTCGCCCTTCTTCTGCGGTGTGCCCACCCCCAAGAAGTGCACGTCGGCGAAATCGGCCGCCATGTCGTAGTCGGTGGTGAACCGTAGCCGGCCCGCAGCCAGGTTCTCCCTCAACAGCTTTCGCAGTCCGGGCTCGTAGAAGGGGATGTCACCCCCAGCGAGCTTGGCCACCTTGCCCGGATCGATATCGATCCCGAGAACGTCGTGTCCCAGCTGCGCCATCCCGACCGCGTGGGTGGCACCCAGGTAACCCGTGCCGAACACGGTGCATCGCATATTACCGGTGTAGGTGAACCCGATGAGCTAACTGCATCGGGGGCCTAAGCGGAAGGCAAACGGCAGATGACAGGTGGCCGCCGCGGCCACTAGTGGTGACCGAAGCCGCCGTGGCCCCCGCCGAAGCCGGGGAAGCCGCCGCCACCGTGGCCACCACCGCCGCCGGGTAACCCGGGGATGCCTCCACCGCCGCCATGCCCGCCGCCACCGCCGCCGTGCGGACCGAATCCGCCTCCCGGGGGTCCACCGAAGCCCGGCCCACCACCAATGCCCGGTATGGGCAGCGGAATG
Organism: Mycobacterium sp. 1465703.0; assembly: GCF_001672975.1. Classification (GTDB taxonomy): domain Bacteria; phylum Actinomycetota; class Actinomycetes; order Mycobacteriales; family Mycobacteriaceae; genus Mycobacterium. The sequence goes on along the minus strand of NZ_LZKU01000240.1, from coordinate 3,077 downwards.
GGCACCGGGATCGGGGCGACCGCCGGCGGTGGAGGTGGTGGAGCCACCGGCACCGGCGCCGGGGCCTCCACGATCGGAGCGGGAGCGGCGGGCACCGGAACGGGAGCCGGGGCTTCCGGCGCAGGTGCGGGAACGACGGCCGCCGGAGCGGGCGCCTCGGGGGCCGGAGCGGGTGCCGCCGGTGCGGGCGCCTGTTCGGGAGCCGGAGCGGGCGCCGCCGGTGCGGGCCGAGTGGGTGCGACGACGACGTTCTGGTTCGGGCTGGGCCGCACGTTGGCCGTCGGCCGGATGGCGATGGCCAGTGACACGACCAGTGCCACCACGCCGATGACGAAGATTCCCGCCACCGCGCTTCCCACCAGCCTGAACGAGCTGCGCTCCGCGCGGTAATCCGCACCGACCAGCTCGGTCGCGGCGGCCTGAGTCCCGGTGAAGAATTCGTCCGGATCGTCGGGTACGGCGCTGTAGGCCAGAGCGTCCCCGCCGGCCTCGGCCGGGCTTTCGAAGTAGCCCGGCGCAATGGCGAACGGGTTGATCGCGCCGGTGCCGGGGTCCTGCGCGTAAGCCAACGCCGCAGTGGACGACGAGAACAACGGAGCATGCGCCGACGCCAGCGCCGCGCCGCGGGCCAGCGCGGTGTCCGGCTCCTCGGGCGCCGTCAGCGGCAGGGTGGTCGCCGCCTCCAGGGCGGGCTTGATCATCGGGATGTCGATCCCGGAGCCGACGACGAACACCGCGTCCGGGCGGGTCTCCAAGTTCTCCGCGTCGGCCACCATCGCGGCCAGTTGGGCCACCGCGGCCTCGTCGTCGGCGGGCAGAGCCTGCCGCGAAACGTCGGCGATGGATCCGTCGGCGCTGTCGACGACCGCCAGCGTCGCGGTGTCCGGCTCGATGTAGAGCAGGGCTGTCTGCGCGTAATTGGTCTGGTGGCCCACCGCCTGAGCCAGCGCGGCCGCGGCCAGGAAGGCCGAGACGAGCATCACATTTTCGACCTTGTGGGCGGCCAGCTTGTCGCGCAGGGCGGCAGCCTCGATCGGGTCGGTGAACGTGACCCCGGTCGACGCCAGTTGATAGCCGCCCTCTGCCGCGCCCTGACGTGTCCCCAAGATGGCTGAAAGTACCTGGTCCGAGGCGGTTGCAGTTGCCGCAGTATCAGGCGCGGCAACGTCGAAATTGTCTTCGTCGACGGTGGCACCGTCGCCGTTTTCCCCCTCGACCAGCACCATCCGGACTGCCGTCGGCGCCATCGATACACCCAGTACGGTGTCCAAAGCTCCTCCAATAGTCGGTTGCTAGCCAGTCGCGGCGGGGCGGCCTCGTCGCACGAGTGGTGGCGCGAGACAACGCTGAGTCCCCACCGTTATTCCCCTAGTGCCCCGATTTTACGCTCGTGCGGCGCTCGGGCGGCGGCCCGGGACGGGGCCGGAACCGGATTATGGCGACGGAATCCCCGTGCCCAGGTGGCGGTGTAGCCAGTCATCCAAGCGTTGATGGTCGCCCGAATGCGGCGAGGGTTGCGGCGCCGGCGATTCGGGCGCAGGCGCTTCTTGCGGTGGCGCTTCGGGCGCCGGCGCTGCGGGGACCGCCGACGGCGGGGGCGCAGCCGGCGGGCCGGGTTCCGGATTCTGCGGGGCGACGATGTTCGTGCTGACGTCGGGCTGCTGGTCGGAGTGCGGCCGGATCCCGAAGATCAATGCCAGGGCCAACGCCACGACGCCGCCGACGAAGACGATCGACACGGCCGCGATCGTCAATACCGACTTGCGGCTGCGGCGCTGGCGCGACGCAGGATCGGCAAGCGGGTGGGCGTCGGACGCTGGGTCATCCTCGGCGCTGTAGGCGAGTTCGGCTGCTGCGACCGAGCCAGTCGGCGCGGCCGACATCGCGACCGTTCGCGGCGCTCCGAGTTTCGCGTTCGCCGCAGCCAGCGAGGCGCCCCGCGCCAGGGCCATTTCGGGTTCCTCGGGCGTGGTGACCGACAGCGCGGTCGCCGCCTCGAGCGTCGGCTTGATCGACGGGATGTCCACCTCCGAGCCGACCAGAAATACCCCGTCGGGTCGCGCACTCATCGACTCGGCGGCCGAGACCATCGCGGTCAGTGTCGCCAGCGCGGCCCTGTCGCTGCCGGGCAGTGGGTGCCGTTGCACGTCGGTGACAGTCCCGTTCGAGGTGTCGACCACCGCCAACGTCGCAGTGGACGGCTCGACCAGGAGTAACGCGGTGCGGGCCCAATTGGTGGCGCTGCCCATGGCCTGAGCCAGCGCTGCGGCGGCCATGACCGCCGAGACCAGCATCACGTTCTCAATCTTGCGGGCCGCCAACACGTCTCGCAGCGCCGCTGCTTTGACCGGCTCGGTCCAGCTCACTCCGCTGGACTTGACCTGATAACCGCCCTGGGCCGCGCTGTCCCGGGTGCCGAGAATGGCCGTGACAACGTGATTTGCTGCGGCGACAGGGGTTTCATCGGCGGCGACAGTGAACCCGTCCTGATCGACCGTCACCCCGCCGGCAGCTTCACCTTCGATGAGCACCATGCGGACTGTCTCAGGTGCCATAGACACGCCAAGTACGACGTCCACCGCTCCTCCAAATCGTCCGAAATTGGTCGATGTGCCACGCCAGACCGACGGCGTTCGTTCCGCCGTCGCGGCCTCGCGATATGAGAGTTAGCCGGACTCGCCGAGAGTTCTGGCCGCGGCCAAACCCCAATCCGCCACCCTAGCGCGCCTTGGCAGACAAGCGCGGATACCGCGAAACGGGCTACCTGTGGCCGTGGCCGCCACCGAAACCATGACCACCACCAAAGCCATGACCACCACCGAACCCGTGGCCCCCGCCGAACGGGCCGTGACCGCCGAAGAGCCCGTGACCGCCGAAGGGCCCGTGACCGCCGCCGAACGGGCCGTTGCCGCCGAACGGCCCGTGACCGCCGCCGAGGGGCCCGTGGCCACCGCCCGGCCCGGGCACGGGCAGGCGGGGCGGTGGAACGAACACGGGCGGCGGTAGCGCGGGTATGACGGGTATGGGTGCAGCGGCGGGTGGCGGTGGGGGCGCGGCCGATGGCCGTACCGCATCCC
>NZ_LZKU01000239.1 GCF_001672975.1 Mycobacterium sp. 1465703.0 | reverse complement strand
TGGACAAGGCCGAAACGGCCATGCCCGACGCGGCAATGACAACTGCTGAACCAATGGAACGAATGACGTGACGTGCACTCATGGCGTCCGAACTGCCCATGCGAGCCCCTCCCAAATCAACTCAATGACGCTCCGACGTTCAGTCGGATGGCCTTCCGAAAACACTTTAAGCCGTCGTTTGGTGTTGTGCATTCAGGGTAGCCGGAGACGATGAGCACCAGATCGGGCGCTCATTGTCGAAAGAGGTGGCGATATGGCAACGGGCGAAACGGGTTTCGACGACGTGACCTTCGATCTTATTTCCGTTCAGTATCACTCGCTGAAGGCCGGGCACGATTACGGCCAGTATGTGCGGGACGCGAAAAACGCCGGTTTGGATGATGTCGCATCCTTCTTCAGCGATGTGATGGCTCAAGACTCCGAGCGGGCGCAGCGATGTCACGAGCTCCTGGGCCGGCTACAGGGAACGGCCGCGTCCGGTCCGGCCACAAGATAAGAACCTGGGTAGCTGCAGGCGTCTCGGGCTGAGCAAAACCGGCGGCACCGCCCGCGACAGGCGCTTTTCAAATGTTGCCGGTAGCAGCATTTGCGCAGCTGGTGCTGGGGTGACCCGGGTCTGATAGACCCATCGATGAGTCTCCGCGCTTGTGTCAGCAAGGTCACATACCGGCAAAGGTCGGATGCGCCCGGCGTGGCGCCCTATTAGAGTTGCGTATCTTAGGGAAAGCTTATGATTCGTTAAGTATGGGAACAGGTAGCACGGAGCAAGGCTGTGAACACGGACCGTTTCGACGCGATCATCGTAGGTGCCGGCTTCGGCGGCATCGGCGCTGCTATTCAGCTCAAGCGCCTCGGGTTTGACAACTTCATAATCCTCGACCGCGAGGACGACTTGGGTGGCACTTGGCATGTCAACCACTACCCGGGCATCGCCGTCGACATCCCCTCCACCACGTACTCGTACTGGTTCGAACCCAAGCCGGACTGGTCGCGGCTGTTCGCGCCTGGCGCCGAGGTGAAGCAGTACGCGGTGGATGTCGCCGACAAATACGACGTGCGCCGCCATATGCGATTCAACGCGACTGTGGAAGGCGCCCAGTGGGATGAGGACGCCGAGGTATGGCGGGTGGCGCTGGCCGGCGGTGAGACGCTGGCGACCCGCATCCTGATCACTGCTACCGGTTTCCTGTCCCAGCCCCGCATGCCGGATATCCCAGGCATCGCGAGCTTCAAGGGCAAGGTGGTCCACACCACCGCCTGGGACCACGACTACCACTACCTGGGTCGTCGTATTGGAGTCATCGGGACCGGGGCGTCCGCGGTGCAGGTCGTTCCGGAGTTGGCCAAAGAAGCCGGAGACCTCACCGTCTACCAACGCACCGCCACCCACGTGATACCCAAGTTTGACTTCGAATTCGCCCCGGCGGTGCGGCGCCTATTTGCGCGAGTGCCGGTGGCGCAGCGGGCGCTGCGGTGGGTGACCGACGTCATCCTCGAGATCATCATGGTCGTGGGAGCGCTGCACTTTCGGGAGTCGCGAGGCCGGGGGAACATTTCAGCGTCCGACCTGGCCAAGATCAACCGATTCCGGTGGATCCGGGACAAGGAACTGCGTGCCAAGTTGACGCCGGATTACGATCTTGGCTGCAAGCGGCCGACCTTCTCCAACAGTTTCTACCGCGCTTTCACAAAGCCGCACGTGCACCTGGAGACGAACCCGATCGAGCGAATCGAGGCGGACGGCATCGTCACCGTTGACGGCAATAAGACCCTCATCGACACCCTGGTTTTGGCGACCGGATTTGACCTGTGGGAGGCCAACTTCCCGGCCATCGAGGTGGTCGGCCGCAAGGGCCGCAACCTGGGTAAGTGGTGGCGAGAGACCAGGTTCCAGGCCTACCAGGGCCTTTCGATGCCCTACTTCCCGAACTACCTCGGACTGGCAAGCCCGTTCGCCTTCTCCGGACTCTCCTTCTTCCACACCATCGAATACCAGATGCGGCACATGGACAGGCTGCTCAGCGAGGTCAAGCGTCGCGGTGCGACGACCTTCGAGGTGACCGAAGAGGCCAACGACCGGTTCATGGAACGGATGACCAAACGGCTTGACAATTCGGTGTTTTACGCCGGCAACTGCGCCACGTCGCGTTCGTACTACTTCAGTCCCAGCGGCGAGGCATCGCTGCTGCGGCCGACGTCAACACTCAACTCGGTCCGTGAAGCCCAGGCATTCCCGCTCAGCGACTATGTGATCGCCTAGCCCTCAGTGGTGCGCGGATCCGGTCAACGGTTGTCCGTTGGCGGACTGCAGCAGGCAGATGACGGTGCTCGGGGTGGGGTTGGCGCCGGTGCGGTCCTGGTTCGAATCGATGAGATAGGTGATCGAAAAGCGGCGTCCGTCAATGGACTGGCCGGTGTACGGGGCGAACCCGGCCGCGCAATGGCGACTGGCGACGGTGGCGATCGCGGCGTCGACGGCCAGCGGAGCGCGCAGATATACCTCGGCCAAATGCGCTGTCGCACAATCGACCACGGTGACGTTGACCCGACTCCCGTCGGCCGGCGGCAGGTCGGCCACGCACTCACCGGCCTGCAGGTCGATCCACTTCGCGGTGTGCGAGCCGTGCGGTAAGGGGGCGGCGGTGGCCATCGCGCAGCTGCCCAGCAGTGCCACGGCGGTCAGGCCGCACATCGTGTGAAGGCGTGCAACTCGCATCGCGGCCTCCCTTGCTCGTTAGCGATGGAGTCTAAGGGGTGTTCGTCAGCGCCGGGTCCGGTTTTTCCGAGGACATCGATAAGAACCCGCGCAGGCAGCGCGCGGCCAGCCACCAGTTCGCCGGCTTCTTCATGTCCAGCCCGCCCAGAAGTTGTTTGATCATCGTCAGCGTGTCGAAGTAAATGCGTTCGCAGACAAGCGTTTCCGTTTCGTCGAAGACAAAGTATGCGGTCATGCGGACGCGGAAGCGGCTGCCGGTGGGCGGCACCTTGCCCAGGTAACCGCGGTGGGTGCCCATCAGCCAGAATTCGGCAATCACCGCGTCGGCGCTGTGGCGCAGCGCGATGATTTCGTGGTCCTGGTCGGGGAATGCGGTGCGTGTGTAGGCGTAGTAGTCGCGCACCGCTGCCTCGCCGTCGTGCACCAGCATCTGGGGGATCAGCTCGTAGCGCGGGTGCGGGAAGGTCGACAATACGTCGTCCCAGGCGTGGCGGACTTCGTCGTGGAAGTGGTCGAGCACCAGCTTCTGGCGGACGGCCAGCACCTCGGGGTCGGGAAACGCGGGAACGGTCACGGGGTCAGCGTAATCCGGATTTGATAGCGCATGCGCTATCGATTTCGAGAGAGCGATATACCTCCGGAGACAGGCCGCGCGGAAGCCATCGTCCACCGCGGAGGCGATATGCCTTCGGGCAGAGCCGAACTCGCGGGAGGGCTACCGCGGCGGAGTCCAGGCCACCGGCAAGGTCTTGATGCCGTGAATGAACTGCGACAGCAGCCGCGCGGGCTCATCCGTCGCGACGATGTCGGGTATCTCGCGGCGCAATTCGTCGAACACCACCCTGATCTCACGACGAGCCAGGTTGGCGCCCAGGCAGAAATGGGCACCGCCACCGCCGAAGCCGAAGTGCGGATTGGGGGTGCGCGCCACGTCGAACACCCACGGGTTGGCGAACGTCGACTCGTCGCGATTGGCCGAGTTGTACCACAGCGTGGCCTTGTCGCCGGCCTTCATCTTGGTGCCGCTGAGCTTGAAGTCGCGGGTCAAGGTGCGTCGCATGTACACCACCGGGGAGGCCCACCGGACGATCTCCTCAACGGCGGTGGGGGTCAGCCGGTCGAAGTTCGACCACCACTTGTCGCGCTGCTCGGGATAACGGGACAACGCCAGCACGCCGTGGCTGATCGCGTTGCGCGTCGTCTCGTTGCCCGCCACCACCAGCAGGATGAAGAACGACGCGATCTCCGACGAGGACAACCGCTCCCCGTCGACCTCGGCTTCCACCAGGGCGGTGGTCAGATCGTCGTGGTGATTGGACCGCCGGTCTTCGGCCAGCGCGCTGGCGTAGGCGCCGATGTCCATCGACACCTTGAGGAATTCGTCGAAATCCGTGGCCAGGTCCGGGTCGCCGAACCCGAGAATCACGTTGGTCCAGTGGAAGATTCGTTGATGGTCCTCTTCCGGGATGCCCATCATGTCGCAGATGACTTGTAACGGCAGCGGACCGGCGAGCTCGTTGACCAGCTCGGCTTCGCCGTCGGGATGATTGGCGATCAGCGACGCAACCAGTCGCCGGGCCCGTTCCCGGACCGAAGCCTCGATACGCGCCACCACTTTCGGGGTGAACGCCCGGCTGACGATCGAGCGCAGCCGCTGGTGTCGCGGATCGTCGAGCACGATCATCGAGCCGAAGTACTCGCTGATCTCCGGCGTGTTGTCGCTGATGGTGATGTTGGGGCTGGAGCTGAAGATGTCGGGGTGACGGCTCGCGAAGTGCACGTCGTCGTGCTTGGTCAGCGCCCAATGTCCCTCGCCCGGTTCAAATCCCTCGTAGTCGATCGCGGGCCAGAACGAGATGGGCGCCTCGCGGCGCAAGGTCGCGAAAGCCCCGTCGCGGAAGTCATCGTCTAATGCCCAGAAGTCCAGCGACTCGAGATGGATATCGGCCAGCGCGATGTCGGGCGGCGGCGCCCCGTTCGTCCGCGGCGCCAGGCCTTTTCTGGGACCCGTCTTGAGGCTCACCTAGAGCTCCTTCGTCGTGAAATGGGAGTGCCGGATCAGTGTGTGCACACGGTTCTGGCGGGTGCACCGGCGGTTGCCGTCGCAGCGCTCACCACGTTGCCGTCGACCAGGATCTTGCAGGAGATCGGGCCCGGACCCTGTGCGCTGACGGTGAACACCTCGCCGCCGTAGCCGGTGAACTCCGTCGACCAGGGCAGCGGGGCATTCTGCTGATGCAGCTGCCCGTTGTCGGTTTGGTAGTAGATGAACTCGGCCACGGCGGGCCCGTTGATCTCGTAGCGGACCTTCGGCATCTGGGGAAGGGCGTGCGCCACGCCGCATGCATTCGCGAACCCGAAACCGACGGCCAACAGGATTGAAGGTCCGGCGAGGTGCTTGGTCATGAATTGCATCGTGTCACCACGAGCGACGGTAGGGAAGCTTATGGTGAAGCCCGAAGCGGGGGCCGGCGAACGGAAGGTTGACTATGTCGATAAGCGGCTCAAAACGGGTGGTGGTGTACGGCACCGGGTTCGTCGGCAAGATGGTGATCCCCGAGATCGTCAAGCATCCGCTGTTCGAGTTGGTGGGCGTCGGCGTCAGCAATCCGGACAAGGTGGGCCGCGATGCCAGTGAGATCTGCGGGATGTCCGAGAAGGTCGGCATTACCGCCACCGACGACATTGACGCTCTGATCGCCCTGAAGCCCGACGCATTGGTGCACTACGGCCCGACGGCGATGCACGCCAAGGAGAACATCGCGCTGATCACCCGGTTCCTGCGGGCCGGCATCGACGTGTGTTCGACCGCGATGACACCGTGGGTCTGGCCGACCATGCACCTCAACCCGCCGAACTGGATCCAGCCGATCACCGAAGCCTGCGAGCTGGGCGAGTCGTCATGTTTCACCACCGGCATCGACCCCGGATTCGCCAACGACCTGTTTCCGATGACGTTGATGGGGCTGTGCTCGGAGGTGCGGCGGGTCCGGGCGTCCGAACTGCTGGACTACACGAACTACGAAGGCGACTACGAAGTCGAGATGGGCATCGGCCGCGAGCCCGAATACAGCCCGATGCTGGAAAACCGCGACGTGCTGATCTTCGCGTGGGGCGCCACCGTCCCGATGATCGCGCACGCCGCCGGGATCATGCTCGACGAGATCACCACCACTTGGGACAAATGGGTGACCCCGACCGAGCGCAACTCCGCCAGGGGCGTCATCAAACCCGGGCACGTGGCCGCCGTCCGATTCACCATCAACGGCGTGTACCAGGGCGAGACCCGCATCCAGCTCGAACACGTCAACCGGATCGGGCTGGACGCCGCCCCGGACTGGCCGACGGGCCACGACAACGACGTGTACCGGGTGGACATCGAAGGGACTCCAAGCATCTTCCAGGAGACCGCGTTTCGGTTCACCGACGGCTCGGGCCGGGACGCGGCGGCGGCCGGCTGCCTGGCGACCGGGCTGCGGGCACTCAATGCTGTACCGGCGGTCAACGATTTACGGCCGGGCTGGGTCACCCCGCTCGACCTGCCGCTCATCGCCGGCGAGGGCAGCATTCGCTGAGGGCGCACAGCCGGCGCATAGCTGTCGCAGACACGCAATACAGGTTTTGGCGGCACAATAACGGCTAGCCGATGCGAGTTGGTGCTGCGGATACGGGGATCGAAATGGCCAATGGAGTCGGGACCGCGCTGGGCTTATCGATTGGTGCCACCAACCTGGCAGCCATCACCTCGGACAACTCCATCACCCGCAAGCCGGTGTTGACGCTGTACCCGGATCGCCCCGCCGAGGTCGGCATTCCCGCGGAAAACCCCAGACTGCAAGGCCCCGGAGTGGTGATCACCGGCCTTGTGAACCGGGTCGGCGACCCGCGCCCGGTGGTGGCCCCGGACGGCTCGGTGCACCGCAGCGAGGTGTTGATCGCCGACGCGTTGCGAGCCCTCGCATATGCCGCCACCCGCGGACGCCCGCTGCCGGACAACATCGCGGTCACGTACCCCTCGCACTGGGAGTCGCACGCGGTGGAGGCCCTCGGCGCCGCCCTCGGCGAAATCCCCGAGTGGTCGCAACGGGCGCGCCCCCTGCTGCTGATTCCCGACGCCGCCGCGACGCTGCTCGCCGTGCGCACCAACGCCGGCATACCGCCGCGCGGAACCGTGGCCGTCTGCGATTTCGGCGGCAGCGGCACCAGCATCACGTTGATGCACGCCGACGGCGACTACCGGGCGCTGGCCCCGACCGTTCGGCACCGCGATTTCTCCGGTGACCTGATGGACCAGGCGCTGCTGAGCGTCGTCATCGCCAACATGCCCAGCACCGGTGCGTTCCCGTCGGGCACCGCGGCGATCGGTTCGCTGAGCCGGCTGCGGAGCGCATGCCGGGTCGCCAAGGAGCAGCTGTCGTCGAGCACGATGACCACCCTGACCGACGGGCTGACCGGAACGCGCGGCGAAATCCGTGTCACCCGCCACGAACTCGACGACGCTATTGGTGCGTCACTGAACAGCTTGATCGCCGCGCTAGATGAAACGTTGGTGCGCAACGGAATTCGTGATCTGGTCGCGGTGGTGTCGACAGGCGGCGGGGCGAACCTGCCGACGGTCACCACCACTTTGTCGCGGCATTTCCGTGTACCGGTCGCTACCACGCCCCGCCCGCAACTCACGGCAGCCCTCGGCGCCGCGCTGCGGGTGGCCCAAGGTCACGGCGACGCCGGTGCGACGCTCTCGGCGCCGGCCGCGGCCGCCACGGCCCGCACAGCGGTACGGCCGGAGCCGCGCACAGAAGCGACCGCGACCGCCCAGGCGGCGCCGGCCCGGCCGACACAGGGCCAGATGGCGCGGGCATGGTCGGCCACCGGGCACAACTCACGGGTGAGCGCCACCGGCGCGACGGGGTATTCGGCGTCTGACACCGGCTCGTCAACCGGGGCGGCGCAGGCGGCACCTGAAACCGTCGAGCGCAAGCGTCCTTCACCTCGCCGGCATCTGTTGCCGGCGGCGGCAATCATCATCGCCATCGCGGCGGTGCTGCTGGTGGGAACCGCGGTGGCGATCGGCCTTAACCCGCAGAACAAATCGGCGACCACGCCAACGCCCGCCCTGAGCACGACGCCGGCGGCCCCGCGGCCGGCTCCCAACAGCGCAACGGCCCAGCCCGCCCCGCCACCGCCGGACGTCCCGGTGCCGTCAACCTCCGACACCAACCCTCCCGCTGACACCGAAACGCCGACGACCACCACACCGCGGGCGACTCCTCAGGCGGCCCCGCCGGCCGCGCCCGCACCTCCAGCGGCGCCGCACAGGGTGGCCGCCCCGCCGATTCCACCGATTCCGGGCGTCAACGAATCCATCCCGGGGCTCGACCGGGTCAACCAGATAATCCAGGAGATCGAGGGCAACCTGGGCGTCAGTGCGGTGGGCCCGCTACCCGGTCACTGAACACCACATCGGGAATCCGGTTTCGGCTCAAGCCTTTCCGCCCTTTTTAGCCTTTTCGCCCTTGTTCTCTTCCTGGGCGGCCTCTTTGAGCTTCTCGTTGAGAGCCTTGTCCTTTTCGATCTGCTCCTGCAGAGCTTTCTCGTCGCGCTGGTGATCTTCGTCTTTGGATTGGGCTTCGTCTTTGGATTGGGCGTCGTCTTTGGATTGGGCTTCGTCACCCTTTGCTTGGGCGTCCGAATCCGCGCCCTCGGGCTCTTCGTGCCTGGGATTGCCTTCGTCGTCCAGCCAGTCGTTGACCGCGGTGCCGGACACGCTGCCGCCGGTGCCCGGCAGGACGATGGTGGGCTTTTCTTTGTAGGCCTCCATCATCTCGGCGGCCTTCTTTTTGGCGTCCTCGTCCGGCTCGGGCTTCTCGGTCAGCTGTTGGTCATCATCCTTTCCGCCAGTTTGATCAGCTTGTTCGGCTCGACTGCTCGACCTATCGTCCTTAGTCTCTTTGTCGTCCTTGGTCGCTTGATCGTCCTCAGTCCCCTTATCGTCCTGCACGCTCATGCGTCTACCCCCTTGCGGTCGCAGATTCGACGATGGCAACGGGTTACCCGCTGCGTAGTTGTGCCGAAACTCTCATCGATGCGCTGCGTCGCGTTTGACCAGCACGACCAGGGCCTGCGGAATCCGCATCGGCTCGGGTGCGCTTGACAGACGCTCGGCCACGGCAGACTCCAGCCGCTCGACGATTTGCGCGGCCCGCTCGTCGTGGACCCCGTCGTCGAGTGCGGCCAGCAGCGAGGGGAACAGCACGAAGCGTGCGAAGGCCGCCCACTGCCCGCCGAATGCCTCGGCGTCGTGGTCCTTTTGGTAACGAGCCCAGAACCGATCCTCGGCGTTGAACATCTCGAGCTGCTCGATCATCAGGCCTTCGAATCGTCCCTTGGGCGCGAACGGGGCACGAAAATCCTTCTCGGTACGGGCAAACGTCGGAATCGTCATGCGCCGCAGCTCATCTGAGTTCAGCAGCCCGTCGCGTACCTGATCGCCCAGCGCCGCGACGATGGCGTCGAGCAACGGGCCGAATCCCGCGGAGCCGTCGTCATCGGCGGCCAGCGTCAACACCACCAGCCGGCCCTCGGGAGCCAGCTCCCGGCCGCGGAACGCGACGAAGTTATGCCAGTCCAGTGCGGCCTGGTCGGCGTACGCCGACTGCACCGCCGCGTCCTTGCTGCACGAGGCGTGCACGTGATCGGGCACCTCGCACGGTGTTCGGCTCAGCCACTGGGTTGCCCACGACGTCCAGCCCAGGTTGACCGTCTTGGACGGCACGATCTGGTCGTAGAAGGAGCGGCCGACCGCCGAGGTGAACGTCGCCGTATCGGTGTGCAGGTAGCTTTCCGGGTCGTCGGCCACCGTTTCGAACAGCGCCGCGAAGTCGTTGGCCGGAACATCGGTGTGCGCCACCAGGATTGCGTGATCGTGGCGGGTGCGCCGGCGCAACACGGCAATGGCCGCCGACAATGGCTTGAGCGAATTGTGGCCGTTGGCGGCGCCGTAGTCGGCGATGACGATCGGCTGCGGAGTTTTGGGCAACACCACTTCTTCGGCGACGCGCTCGAACATCGCGATCGCCTGCGCCAAACCGGCGGCCCGCAGCCGCGAGGCCTCGGTGTAGACCGGCTCGGGCCGCACCACAATGCTCGATTCGGGCATCCGGGGTTCAGGCGGCATAGATCAACGATAGTGACCAGACTGGTCGTCAGTTCGGCTTGGACACATCGGTGGACACATCAGTGGCCGCGGGCCACCCATTCTTCGTAGTGCACGATCTCATCTCCGATGGTGGTGCTGTCGCCGTGGCCGGTGTGCACGACGGTGTCGCCGGGCAACGTGCCGAGCCGACCGGAAATCGACTGCAGGATGGTCGGGAAGTCCGAATACGAGCGCCCGGTCGCGCCCGGGCCGCCGGAGAACAAGGTGTCCCCACTGAACACCACGTTCAGCTCCGGGGCATACCAGCACACCGATCCGGGGGAGTGGCCCGGCGTGTGCAGCGCCAGCAACTCGGTGCCCGCGACGTCGATCGTGTCGCCGTCGGCGATCATCCGGAACTCCTTGTCCGGGTGGGTCATTCGCCACAGCACGTCGTCGGCCGGATGCAGCAGGATCGGGGCGTCCAGGGCCGCACCCAGTTCGGGAGCTACGGTGACGTGGTCGTTGTGGCCGTGCGTGCACACCACCGCGACCACATTGCGATTGCCCACGGCCTGCAGAATCGGCTCGGCGGAGTGCGCGGCGTCGAACACCACGACGTCGGATTCGTCGCCGACGATCCAGATGTTGTTGTCGACCTCCCAACTGCCGCCGTCGAGTTCGAAGGTTCCGTGGGTGACCAGCCGTTCGATGCCCGCCATCAGAGCACCACCACCGACCGCAGCACCTTGCCGTCATGCATCTTGTGGAACGCCTCCTCGACGTCGCCGAGGCCGATGCGTTCGGAGACGAACTGCTCGAGTGGAAGCCGGCCCTGCAGGTACAGGTCGATCAACGTGGGGAAGTCGCGCTCGGGCAGGCAATCGCCGTACCACGACGATTTCAACGAGCCGCCGTGGCTGAAGAAGTCCACCAGCGGCATGTCCAGTTGCATGTCCGGCGTCGGAACACCAACCAGCACAACGGTTCCGGCCAGATCGCGGGCATAGAACGCCTGCTTCCACGTTTCCGGCCGGCCCACGGCATCGATCACCACGTTGGCGCCGAACCCGTCGGTGAGGTCGGCAATGGTCTTCACCACGTCGAGTTCGCGGGCGTTCACGGTGTGGGTGGCGCCGAACTTGCGGGCCCAGTCGAGCTTGGTGTTATCGGTGTCCACCGCGATGATCCGCCGTGCGCCCACCAGCGCGGCACCGGCAATCGCGGCGTCGCCCACACCGCCGCAACCGATTACCGCGACGGTGTCGTCACGGGTGACGGCGCCGGTGTTGATCGCCGCGCCCAGCCCGGCCATCACCCCGCAGCCCAACAGACCCGCGACCGCCGGGTCGGCCTCGGAATTGACCTTGGTGCACTGGCCGGCCGCCACCAGCGTCTTGTCGGCGAACGCCCCGATGCCCAGGGCGGGAGTGAGTTCGGTGCCGTCGGTCAGCGTCATTTTCTGTGTGGCATTGAAGGTGTCGAAGCACAGGTGCGGCCTGCCGCGCTTGCAGGCCCGGCACTGCCCGCACACCGCGCGCCAGTTCAGCACGACGAAGTCGCCCGGCTCGACCGCGGTCACCCCGGGACCGACGGCCTCGACACGGCCGGCGGCCTCGTGGCCCAGCAGGAAGGGATACTCGTCGTTGATGCCGCCGTCGCGGTAGGTCAGGTCGGTGTGGCACACCCCGCAGGCGATGACGTCGACCAGAGCCTCTCCGGGCCCGGGGTCCGGGACAACGATGTCCACCAATTCGACGGGTTCGCCCTTCTTACGTGAAATCACGCCGCGCACTGTCTGACTCATGAGCTCCAACCTAAGCGCTCTCCGCCATACATCTCTCGGCGGGTTGTCCACCCATCCACCATTGGTAACCGGCCCGCCAATAAACGGGTGTACCGTCCGTGGGCGTGACAGCTTTGGAAACCACCGAAGAATTCACCGAACGAATCACCGCGGCGATCGACGGAGCCAGCCTGACGCTGTTGCTCAGCATCGGGCATCAGACCGGTCTGCTGGACACCATGGCCGGGCTGACACCGGCCACCAGCGAGCAGATCGCCCAGGCGGCCGGGCTCAACGAACGCTACGTCCGGGAGTGGCTGGCCGGCATGACCACCGGCGGCGTCGTCGAGTACGACCCCTCGACCGCCCGCTACAGTTTGCCCGCCCAGCGCGCCGCCGTGCTGACGCGCCAGGCCGGACCTGACAACCTGGCCTTGGTCACCCTGCTCGTTCCGGTACTCGCCGAAGTCGAGCAGAAGATCATCGGCTGCTTCCGCGCCGGCGGCGGGCTGCCATACAGCGAGTTCCCCCGCTTCCACGCATTGATGGCCGAGCAGAGCGGCGTCGTCTACGACACCGCGTTGGTCGACGTGGTGCTGCCGTTGGTGGACGGTCTGGTGGATCGGCTGCGGTCTGGGGCCGACGTGGCGGATTTCGGCTGCGGCAGCGGACACGCGATCAATGTGATGGCACAAGCGTTTCCGGCCAGCCGCTTCACCGGCATCGACTTTTCCGAGCAGGCCATCGGCACCGGGATTCGGGAAGCCGCCGAGCGGGGCCTGTCCAATGCGGCCTTCGAGAGCCACAACCTCGCTGATTTGGACAAGGCGGACGCCTATGACGTCATCACCGTCTTCGATGCCATCCACGATCAAGCGCAGCCGGCGCGGGTTCTGCAGAACATTTACCGGGCGCTGCGCCCGGGCGGTGTGCTGCTGATGGCCGACATCAAGGCGTCGAGCCGGCTGGAGGAGAACGTCGGTGTTCCGATGAGCACCTACCTGTACACGACGTCATTGATGCACTGCATGACGGTGTCGCTGGCGCTGGACGGCGCCGGGCTGGGCACCGCCTGGGGGACACAACTGGCCGTCTCGATGCTTGGCGATGCCGGATTCGCCGACGTGCGGGTGGCCGAGATCGAGTCGGACCCGATCAACAACTACTACATCGCCAGGAAGTGATGGCGGCCCTCGAGTCGCTGGACGACTGGCCCGTCGGAGCGGCCGCTGCCGCGGTGGTTGGACCCGATGGCGTGCGGGCCAGCCACGGCGACACCGAGCGGGTGTTCGAACTGGCCTCGGTGACCAAGCCGCTGGCGGCCCGGGCCGTGCAGGTCGCCATCGAAGAAGGCGCCGTCGACCTCGACGCGGCCGCCGGCCCGCCCGGCGCCACCATCCGCCACCTGCTGGCCCACACCTCGGGTCTGTCGATGCACACCGACAAGGTGCTGGCCCCGCCCGGCGCCCGTCGTATCTACTCCAACCAGGGGTTCACCGTGCTGGGCCAGACCGTGGAGAAAGAAACCGGCATCGAGTTTGCTCGTTATCTGACTGAGGCGGTGTGCGAACCGCTGGGCATGGCGGCGACTTATCTGGAGGGCGGCGCGGTGGCCGCCGGTTTCGGAGCGAGGTCGACGGTGGCGGACCTGGCTGTCTTCGCGGGCGACCTGCTGCGCCCGGTGACGGTCTCAGCAGGGCTACATGCCGAGGCGACGACGGTGCAATTTCCCGGTCTGGACGGTGTGCTGCCCGGATACGGCGTGCAACGCCCCAACGATTGGGGGCTGGGTTTTGAGCTGCGGGACGCGAAATCACCGCATTGGACGGGTACGCGCAATTCGCCCCGAACGTTCGGCCATTTCGGCCAGGCGGGTGGGTTTATCTGGGCAGATCCCGAAAATGATGTGGCGCTGGTGGTCCTCACCGACCGGGATTTCGGGGACTGGGCGCTGCAGCCGTGGCCGACGATTGCTGACGCCGTGATAGCCGATTACAGCTAGTGGGAAATGCACACTAGCGCAACACGGGTATCACAAGGCACAATAGACACGCAGGACACACAAAAAACCGAAGATTTCAAGCAAGCTGCCCTCTCTTTATCGGGTCCGCAGGTCGTTGGGGAAGACGTCCCTCGTGGAACCGAAGGAGCAGGAAATGCGAGCGTCGAATCAATTCGCCGACGTGACGACTGGCGTGGTGTACGTGCACGCTTCGCCGGCGGCGGTTTGCCCGCATGTCGAGTGGGCGTTGTCGTCGACCCTGGGTGCCAAGGCGAACCTGACCTGGACGCCCCAGCCGGCAATGCCCGGACAACTGCGCGCGGTCACCAACTGGGTCGGGCCGGTGGGCACCGGCGCCAAGTTGGCCAACGCGTTGCGGTCCTGGTCCGTGCTGCGCTTCGAGGTCACCGAGGATCCCAGTCCCGGTGTCGACGGCCACCGGTTCAGCCACACCCCGCAACTCGGCCTATGGAGCGGGGCGATGAGCGCCAACGGCGACGTCATGGTCGGGGAGATGCGACTGCGGTCGATGATGGCCCAGGGCGCCGACACCCTGGCCGCCGAACTGGACTCGGTGCTGGGGACCGCCTGGGACGACGCGCTGGAGGCCTACCGCGACGGCGGCGAGGTCGGCGAGGTGACCTGGCTCAGCCGGGGCGTCGGCTAGCTCCTGCCGCGGCTCACCGGGCCGCCTCTCCGGAAGCAATAAGCGAGTTTGTAAAGCGCTAGCGCATCCGCTAGCGCTTCCGAACATGCGGTAATGGTCTGTCGAGACCGGTTTATCGCTGGGGCGGGCGCAGAATCTGCAGAGCGCCCGGCACTACCGAGATCTGCGCGGGTAGCGCGCAGGCGAAGTCGCCGTCGGCGTAGACATTGATACCCGGGCACTCGACGTGGATGGTTTTGGCGCGCGCCGTGCTCACCTCGTCGAGGTTGACGTGAGTCCCCTTCATCACGGTGGGAAACAAGCGGACCAGCTTGGTGCGGGATGCCTCGTGCACCATGGTGATGTCGAGCAGACCGTCGGTGTAGTCCGCGTGTGGACAGATCTGCATCCCGCCGCCGTAGCTGCGGGTGTTGCCGAAGGCGGCAAGCGTGATGTCCGCGTCGATTTCATCGCTGCCGTCGAGCACTAAGCGGAACGGTAAGAGCCGCAGCTGTGACAGTTCGGCGAGCATCGCGATGTAATAGCGCAGCCGGCCGTGCGGCCAACTCATCCTGTTGGCGCGATCGGTGACCAGCGAATCGAAGCCGGTAGCCGCCACGGTACCGAACCACTTGTCGATGCCGTTGTCTCCCTGAATACGGCCCAGGTCAATGGATTCCGTGCAGCCGTCGATCAGGATGTCCGCGGCGGCCTCGGCATCGTTGGTGGGAATGCCGAATGCGCGGGCATGGTCGTTGCCGGTGCCGGCCGGAATCACTCCCAACGGAATGTCGCGACCGGCCATCACCTGCAGGGCATTGGAGACGACGCCGTCGCCTCCGGTCACCATGACCGCGTCGGTGCCCTTCTCCATGGCCGCGCCCACCAGATGCCGCGCGTCTTGCGCGTCGTCACCAATGATTTCGACGACCTCCACACCCCGGCGATGCAGCCGGGCGATCGCGAGCTGGGCCGCCGCGAGATCGGCAAGGTGATCGCGCTGACCAACCCGGTCTCCGGGCACGGCGCGGCCTTCTTGGCGGTTTTCCATTGCTCGATCGGGTTGCCGCGTTGCCCGGAAACGACGGTGAAGTACAACGACGCGCCGGTGGGATAGACATGCGAAATGTGACACATCACCAGGGCCGGTGTACCGGTCTCGGCCAGGGTGTCGGTAAGTGCTTGGGTGACAGCGGCTTTGAGTGCCGGAATGTTCGACCAGTCGGTGGCGGTCTCGAGCGTTTCGCACAGCGCGCCCGCCGCGAGTAGTGAATCGCGCAGGTAGGGTGTGCCGAACCGGCCACGCTCCCAGGCCCGCGCCGGTCCGTCGCCCAGCGAGGTCCCGCCCCGGGCCGCCAGCAGTGCGCTGGTTTCGGCGTGCCGGCTCTCGACGTGTTGCTGGGTGCCCTCGAACACGGTGATGCCCAGACAGCCGCCGGTGATCTGCGATTCGCCGATCGCCTCGGTGGTGGCCAAGTTGACGCCGGTCTCGGCCTCGTCGGAGAGCCGAATGACGGTGGGACCGGTGCCAGTCTGGGTGACCGCGCGCAGCGCCGCAGCCCCGGTATCGAAATCGGGAAACGACCACGCCTCGTAGCGAACGGTTTCCGGCGCGCGGTGGATCCGCAGTCGCACCTGGGTGATGACACCCAAGGTGCCTTCCGACCCGATCAGCAACTGGCGCAGGTCGGGACCCGCGGCCGATTCCGGTGCGCGCCCCAGATCCATGGTGCCCACCGGCGTGACCACGCGCAGCCCGCGCACCATGTCGTTGAATCGGCCGTAACCCGCCGAGTCCTGGCCGGAAGAGCGGGTGGCGGCAAAGCCGCCGATGGTGGCGTACTCGAAGCTCTGCGGGAAATGTCCGAGCGAAAAACCTTGTGCGGCAAGGAGACGCTCGGCATCCGGTCCGGTGACCCCCGCTCCGAAAACCGCCTGGCCGGACACGTCGTCCAGCGAGATGAGTTGGTCGAAACGGCGTAGATCAAGCGAGACAACGGCATCGAAGTCCGCACGAAGAGGCTCGAGTCCACCGACCACGCTGGTGCCCCCGCCGAAGGGCACGACGGCGATGCGATGCTGCGAGCAATAGCGCAGGACTGCGGCGACGGCTTCTTCGCCATCGGGGCCGCCGGGCAGCAACACGGCATCGGGCGCGTCTTGCGGGCCGCTTTCCTTGCGGTTCAACAGGTCGATGGTGGATTTGCCGCCCGCATGCAGCAACCGGTCGGAGTCCGCGGTGCGGCAGTACTCGGCGCCGACGATGGCGGCCAGCGCCTCCCGATGGGTCTGCGAGAGCCGCGACGGGCGCAGTTGCACCTGATCGGATTCCAGGTCGGCCGTGCGGGACCCCTCGACCCCCACGGCCTGCTGCAGCAACGACCGGATCCCCTCGGAAAGCGGCTTGGCCGCGGCGGGATCTCCCCATGCGTTCCATTTCATCGGCGGCAACAACCCCTGGGGATCCGTCATGCGTTACAGTATTACATATGTTGTCAATCCGTAACACAAAGCTGGATACCGGCGAGCGCATCCTCGCCGCGGCGGCCAGCTGTGTGGTGGATTTCGGCGTCGACCGGGTGACCCTCGCCGAGATAGCCCGCCGCGCGGGCGTCAGCAGGCCGACGGTGTACCGGCGGTGGCCGGACACGGAGTCGATCGTGGCGGCGCTGTTGACCGAGCACATCACCGAGGTGATGCGCGACGCGCCGTTGCTCGGAGAGGACCGGGAATCGCTTGTGCGACAGATAGTTACCGTGACCGATATGCTGCGCGCGGACCGGTTGGTGACGTCGGTGCTGCACTCGGATCTGGCGTCGACCTACATCACCGAACGGCTGGGGACCAGCCAGCGCATGTTGATCGACGCCCTTGCCGCGCGGCTGCGGGTCGCTCAGCGACACGGCAGCATAAGGCACGGTGACCCGATCCAGATGGCCACCATGGTGCTGCTGATCGCCCAGTCGACCATTCAGTCGGCGCGCATCGTCGAACCGATGCTCGACGCCGATGCCCTGGCCACCGAACTTGCCTACTCGCTGAACGGATATCTGTCGTGATACCTGACCCGACCGCTCTCAACGCCACGCGCCGCGCCGCGGACCTGGCCGCACTGGCCGACGGTGAGCCGTTGGACGTCGTGGTGATCGGTGGCGGCATCACCGGCGCCGGGATCGCATTGGACGCCGCGGCCCGCGGGCTACGGGTGGCGCTGGTGGAAAAACACGATCTGGCGTTCGGCACCAGCCGCTGGAGTTCCAAACTCGTCCACGGTGGGCTGCGCTACCTGGCGACCGGCAACGTGGGCATTGCCCGGCGCAGCGCCAGCGAGCGCGGAATCTTGATGACGCGCAACGCCCCTCACCTGGTTCGTGCGATGCCACAACTGGTGCCGCTGTTGCCGTCGATGAACTCGAGCAATCGGGCGCTGGTGCGCGCCGGGTTCCTGGCCGGCGACGCATTGCGGTTTCTGGCCGGTACGCCGGCCTCGACACTGCCCCGCTCGCACCGGATTTCGGCGCAGCGCGTCGCGGAGATGACGCCCACCGTGCGACGCGACGGCCTGGCTGGGGGATTTTTGGCCTACGACGGGCAATTGATCGACGACGCCCGACTGGTCACCGCGGTGGCACGCACCGCGGCGCAGCACGGCGCCCGGATCCTGACCTGCGTGTCGGCGTCGCGGGCCACCGGCACCTCGGTGCGGTTGACCGACATGCGCGGTAAAGACTCGTTCGACGTGTCGGCGGGCGCGATCATCAACGCCGCCGGGGTATGGGCGGGTGAGATCGATGGGGCGTTGCGGTTGCGCCCCAGTCGCGGCACACACCTGGTGTTCGACGCGAAGGCGTTCGGCAATCCCACTGCGGCACTGACCATTCCGATTCCGGGCGAGCTCAACCGCTTCGTCTTCGCCATGCCCGAACAACTCGGCCGGGTTTACCTGGGGCTGACCGACGAAGCCGCTCCCGGTCCCATTCCGGACGTGCCCGAACCGTCGGTCGAAGAGATCACGTTTCTGCTCGACACGGTGAACACCGCCTTGGGCGCCGAGCTCACCGCTACCGACGTGATCGGCGCCTACGCCGGACTGCGACCGCTCATCGACACCGGCGAAGGCCGCACCGCCGACGTCTCGCGCGAACACGCGGTCGTCGAGTCGGCATCCGGGGTGATCAGCGTGATCGGCGGCAAGCTGACCGAAT
The DNA here is from genome assembly GCF_001672975.1 of Mycobacterium sp. 1465703.0. Lineage (GTDB taxonomy): Bacteria > Actinomycetota > Actinomycetes > Mycobacteriales > Mycobacteriaceae > Mycobacterium. The sequence goes on along the minus strand of NZ_LZKU01000239.1, from coordinate 3,580 downwards.
ACCGCTATATGGCCGAGGATGCGCTGGACCGCGCCATCCGGGTGCGGCGGCTGCGTGCCGCGAAATGCCGGACCCGCAATTTGCCGCTGATCGGAGCGCCGACCAATCCCGGGGTGATCGCGGCGCCCGACACCACGCTGCCGGCGTCGTTGGTGCAGCGCTACGGCGCAGAGGCGCCCAAGGTGCTCGCGGCCGCCGCCTGCGAGCGCCCGTCCGAGCCGGTTGCCGAGGGAATCGACGTCAGCAGAGCCGAATTCGAATACGCGATAACCCATGAAGGTGCGCTTAGCGTCTCCGACATCGTGGATCGGCGGACCCGAATCGGGTTGGTGGCGCATGACCGGGAACGGGTTGTCGCCGTGGCCGAGGAGTTTCTGGCGCGCTTCGGTTAGCGCTCCGCACGGTCTTGAGAGTTAGTCTCTAATGAGAGAGACTGTCATTTATGGCGACGGTGTCGGAAGGCGACGCGATGACGACACGAGTTCCTGTCCTGATCGTCGGAGCCGGCGTGGGCGGGCTGGCTATGTCGGCGCTGCTGGCTCAACATGGGGTGCGGTCGTTACTGGTTGAGAAGCGGCGCGAAGTCTTCATCTACCCCAAAGCCCGAAACCTGAGCTTCCGCTCGTTGGAGATCCTGCGCGGTTTGGGTTTGAGCGACGAGGTACACCAAGTCGCCGAACACGTTTCGAACATGGTCGCCAAGCCGACGCTCAACAGCCCCGCCGAAGAGCCGGCAATCGACATCGACGCGATCTTCGCCGGCCTGGACACGCTCAGCCCCGAATCCGCTGTGCAGTACTGCCCACAGAGCAGGCTCGAGCCAATCCTGTTGGCCGAAACCCGCCGACACGGCAGCGAAGTACGCTACGGCACTGAACTTTCGACGGTCGACATGGACGACACCGGTGTCACCGCGGTAGTACACGACGCGGACTCGAGGGAGTCGGAAACCGTCCGCGCCGACTACCTCGTCGGGGCCGACGGCGTGCACAGTCCGATCCGTAAGTCTCTGGGAATCACCACTTCTGGCTACGGTGCGCTGCCGATCTACGTCGTCTTCGTCTACTTCCGGGCGCCGTGGCGGCGGTTCATCCCGAAGCTGCACGACGGCGATGGCGTGCAGGTCAAGAACGACGACGTGGACGGCATCTTCCTGGTCGCCCAGGGCGATCTCGGCATGTTCATCACCACCTACTTTCCCGGCGCGGGCGAGTCGGCCGAGCAGTTCACCCCGCAGCGCTGCCGCGAACTGCTCACTAAGGCGATCGGCGAGCAGATCGCCATCGACATCATCGAGGTTGCGACGTGGCAGCCCTACGAGCGGGTGGCCGACCAATTCGATTGTGGCCGCGCATTTCTCATCGGCGATTCGGCGCACACCATGCCGCCGTTCAAGGCCGGGGGAGCCAACACCGCCATTCAAAGCGCGCACAACCTGGCGTGGAAACTCGCCGCCGTCCTGCATGGCACGGCCGCGCCCGAACTGCTGGCGACCTACCACGCCGAACGCCACCCGGTGGGCCGGTTCGCCGCGCGCCAGTCCCTCACCGGGCCGTCGGTGGCGCTGCTGCGGGCCGGTGGCGACGTGCCGCTGCTGCCGCCCGACGAGGAGTGCCCGATGTTCAACCTGCTCATCGGGTACCGATACCGCTCGGCTGCGGTCGTGACAGGCGACGCGGACGGCGACGGCCTGGTGGACGAGCTGCGCGCCCAACCGGGCACCCGGGTGCCGCACATGTGGGTACGGGACGGCGTCTCCACACTCGATCTGCTGGGCCCCGAATTCACCCTGCTGACCGGCGACGAACGATGGTGTGCCGCTGCGGCTTCGGCGTCGGTAGCCGCGCATCGCATCTACAGCGACGAGTGGGCGGCGATCACCGGGCTTGCGCCGTACGGGGCGCTATTGGTGCGCCCGGACGATTTCATCGGGTGGCGTGCCGACGAACTTCCCGCCGACCCGGAAGCCGCACTGCGCCAAGCACTTTCTGCGATTCTGGGTGGTGGCGCGGGTTGACCGGCTGTCCGGACGGCGCCGGAGTCGACTTACAGCGGGATGTTCTTGTGGCGGCCGCGGCGTGCCGGCGCCTGGGCCAGCGCCTCGGTGAGCTTGCTGCGGGTGTGCGACGGGTCGATCTTCTCGTCGACCACGCCGATCTCGATGGCGCTGTCCACACCGCCGGCGATCCGCTCGTGCTCGGCAGCCAGCTGGTCGTGCAGCGCTTCGCGCTCGTGATCCGGCGCGGCGGCCAGCTTCTTCTTGTGCAGGATGCCGACGGCGGCCTTAGCGCCCATCACCGCGACCTCGGCGTCCGGCCAGGCGTACACCTTGGTCGCGTTCAGCGACCGGGAGTTCATCGCAATGTAGGCCCCGCCGTAGGTCTTTCGGGTGACCAGCGTGACACGCGGGACCGTGCACTCGCCGAACGCGTGCAGTAGCTTGGCTCCGCGGCGCACCACGCCGCCCCACTCCTGGTCGACGCCGGGCAGATACCCGGGCACGTCGACGACTACCACCAGCGGAATGCCGAACGCGTCGCATAGACGCACGAAACGTGCTGCCTTCTCCGCGCTTTCGGAGTTCAGGCAGCCGCCCAAACGCAGGGGGTTGTTGGCCAGCACGCCGACCGTGCGTCCGGACAACCGACCCAGGCCGATCACCATCGACGGCGCCCAGTTGGCCTGGAACTCGTCGAACGGCGTCTCGTCGTCGAGGATCGCGGTCACGATGGGACGTACGTCGTAGGCCCGCCGCGCCGACTCGGGGAGCAGCGCGTGGATGTCGGTGTCACCAGCCTCGGCCTTGGTGCGGTCGAAATGCCCTTGCTGGCAGAACAACCCGACCAACCGGCGACCACGCTCGTAGGCGTCGAGCTCGTCGTCGGCGACGATGTGGCACACACCGGACTTCTTGTGATGCGTTTCCGGGCCGCCGAGCGAGCGCATGTCCACGTCCTCGCCGGTGACGCTGCGGACCACGTCGGGTCCAGTGACGAATACCCGGCTCTCGGGCGCCATCACGATGACGTCGGTCAGCGCCGGGCCGTAGGCGGCGCCACCGGCCGCGAAGCCGACGACCACCGAGATCTGCGGGATGTATCCGGAGGCCCGGATCATCGCCTCGAAGACCAGGCCCACCGCGTGGAGTGCCTTCACCCCTTCGGCCAGTCGGGCACCGCCGGAGTGCCAGATGCCGACGATCGGGCTCTGCTCCTCGATGGCGGTGTCGTAGGCGTTGACGATGTGGGTGCAGCCCTCGATGCCCATGGCACCGCCCATCACGGTGCCGTCGGTGCAGAACGCAATGGTGCGCACACCGTTCACCGTCCCCGCGGCGGCCAGCACGCCTGAGCGGTCACGCTCGTGCAGCAGTTCGACGCTGTCGTCGTCGAAGAAATTGCTCAAGCGCAACAGCGGGTCGCGAGGGTCGAGCGACTCGCCAACCGTCTCGGGGGCCGTGATAGTCATCGCAGGTCTCCTGATATTCCGGTGCTATTCGGTCTAGTACCGCCCGAAGGCGATGGCGACGTTGTGTCCGCCGAACCCGAACGAGTTGTTGATGGCGTACTCGTAGTTGCCG
>NZ_LZKU01000238.1 GCF_001672975.1 Mycobacterium sp. 1465703.0 | reverse complement strand
CACCTTCGCCACGATTGGAGCCCTCCAGTGTTTGGGTCGGGTCCGGGACGCGCCCGGACCGGAGTTGACCGGGCGGTACGGGTTGACCCCGAACCGCCCGAGTTATCAGGTGTTCGGCATCCGTCCGCGCCCGAGCGCCGTCGTCGCGGGTGCCGACACAGGGCTTGGCCGATTGCCACCTAGCACTCTATACATGCGAGTGCTAGCACTCAAGGGGGCCATGCTGCTTCTGTGGAGTTGGCATGTCCGCGCGCAGCGAACGTCAACTCACCTGCCCTTTCACCACCGGCAGCCCGGGGTCGCTGGGCACGTCCAACGGCGACTGCGGCGCCCCGGCGGCCACCAGGTGCGCTGCGAACGAGGCGATCATCGCCCCGTTGTCGGTGCACAATCTAGGCGGGGGGATCCGCAGCGTCAGTCCGGCTTCGGCGCAGCGCTGCTCGGCCAGCTCGCGCAACCGCGAATTCGCGGCCACTCCCCCGGCGATCAGCAACGTGGACACGCCGAGCCCGGTGGCCGCGCGCACCGCCTTCTGGGTCAGCACGTCGGCGACCGCTTCCTGGAATCCGGCCGCGATATCGGCGTTCACCGCGTCCGGGTGGCTTTCCAGGTAACGCGCGACGGCCGTCTTGAGGCCGGAGAAGCTGAACGCGTACGGGTCGTCGCGCGGCCCGGTCATGCCGCGCGGAAACGCGATAGCGTCGCGATCACCGGTGCGGGCCAGTTCGTCGAGCACCCTGCCGCCCGGGTAGCCCAGGCCCAGCAGTCGCGCCACCTTGTCGTAGGCCTCGCCCGCGGCGTCGTCCACGGTGCGGCCCAGTTCGACCATCGGCTCGCCGAGCGAACGCACATGCAACAGGTGGGTGTGGCCGCCGGAGACCAGCAGCGCCACGCACTCGGGCAGCGGCCCGTGCTGGTAGACATCGGCGGCCAGATGTCCGCCCAGGTGATTCACCGCGTAGAACGGCACGCCCCAGGCCGCCGAATATGCTTTGGCCGCAGCAACTCCCACCAGCAGCGCGCCGGCCAGGCCGGGTCCGATGGTTGTCGCGACGACGTCGGGTTTGTCGATGCCGGCGGCCGCCAGCGCCCGGCGCATGGCCGGGCCCAGCGCCTCCAGGTGTGCGCGCGAGGCGATCTCGGGGACCACGCCGCCGAACCGCACGTGTTCGTCGACGCTGGACGCCACTTCGTCGGCGAGCAATGTCACGGTGCCGTCGGCGTCTAGCCGCGCGATGCCGACTCCTGTTTCGTCGCAAGAGGTTTCGATAGCCAGGATGGTTGTCACAAGGCTCCCCCGCAGGCGGGTGGCGCTCCGGCCCGCCGCATCGTGTACGCATCGGCGCCGCTGACCCGGTAATAGCGCTTGCGCAGTCCGATCTGCTCGAAACCCATGCTTTCGTACAGCCCGATGGCCGCCTCATTGTCAGTGCGGACTTCCAGGTAGACGGCGCCGCCGTCGGCGTAGGTCAGCAGCTCGTCGAGCAGCCGGCGGCCGATGCCGCGGCCCTGGTATGCCCGATCCACGCCGATGGTGTGCACCTCGTACTCGTAGGGCGGGGTGCGGCCCAGCCGGGAGATGCCGGCGTAGCCGACCAGCGTCTCGCCAACCCGTGCACCCACGTAATGGTTGTGGGCGCTGGCTAATTCGCGATGGAAGGCAGCCGCGGGCCAGGGGTCGTCGCCGTCGAAAAGCTGCGCTTCCAGCTCGGCGCAGCGTTGCGCGTCGGCGCGGGTCAATGCACCGACGGTCACGGGTTCGCTGTGGGTGGTCATTGGCGACTCACCAACGGTTTGGCGTCGGGCCGTCGCAAGTACAGCGCCACCAGCGGCTCCGGGTCAGCGGTCCAATCGGCCACCGCGGCAACCAATCCGGCCGGCGTCGGGCAGTGCGGTTCGCACACTGGCAGGCCGAACAGGCTGGCATGGTCGGGTGAACCGGCGACCGCCCGGGCGGGTCCCGGGTCGACCTCGGCCGGGGCGTTGACCGCGGGGCCGTGGGTGCGCACACCGTCGCAGTAGCGGGCCCAGTAGACCTCGCGACGGCGGGCATCGGTGACCACCAACATCTCCCCGCTGGTTCGCACGCCGATGGCGTCCAGGCTGCACACGCCGTACACCGGGATGCCCAGCGCATGCCCGTAGGCGGCGGCGGTCGCCATCCCGGCTCGTAGACCGGTGAAGGGACCCGGGCCGCAGCCCACCACAACGGCGTCCAAGCCGGCCATGGTCAGCTCCGCATCGGCCAGGGCCGCAACCACATTCGGGGTGAGTCGTTCGGCGTGGGCCCGGGCGTCGACGGTGACCCGCTCGGCCAGCACGCACAGGTCGTCACGCCGCACGATCCCGGCGGTCACCGCCGGGGTGGAGGTGTCGAGGGCAAGAACAAGGCTCATGAGTTGCCCTCGCTGCCGGCCCACTGCCAAGTCGCGATCCGCACGTCGGAGCCGGTGACGCGTTCCAGCCGGATGTCGAGATGACGCTCGGCCAGGCGCTCGACCAGGCCTTCGCCCCATTCCACCACCACCACAGCGTCGTCGAGATCGCTGTCCAAGTCCAGTGAATCGAGTTCGCCGAGCAGGTCGGCGCCGTCATGACCGGTGTGATCGAGCAGCCGGTACAGGTCGACGTGGATCATCGCCGGGGCGTCGGGCTGCCGCGGTGGATGCACCCGTGCTAACACATAGGACGGCGAGGTGACCGGTCCATCGACATCCATGGCGGCGGCAATACCCTTGGCCAGCACCGTCTTTCCTGCGCCGAGTGGCCCGGAGAGCACCACCACGTCGCCCGCTCGCAGTTGCTGTCCCAGCCGCGACCCCAGCGCCATGGTGTCCTCGACGCGGTCCAGGGTCGCGGTTCCCTCTGCCTGCGGCGATCGCAAGCGCGGCGCAGCCGGGCGCGGCGGGTCGCCGCCATCGACCTCAGCCACGGCGCCGCAACCTCTCTCGCATCCGCCGGATCCGCAGCGCCGCCTTGCTCGGCGTGGCCCGCCTGACCAGTCGGACCAGTCCGCCGTTGATGGCGTCGGGCTTGTCCAGCAGCGCCAAGTGACTCGCACCGGCGACGATGACCAACTCGGACTGCGGCAGGCTGGCGGCCATCCTTCGCGAGTATTCGTCCGGGGTGAGCAAGTCGTGGTCGCCGCATGCGATCAGGGTGGGGATGCGCAGTAGCGTCCACAGTCCGGCTGTTTCGTCGTGCTTCTCCAAAGCGTCCAGGAAGCCGACCATCGTGGGGATCGGGGTGCTGTTCATCATCCGCTGGGAGAAGGCGTCGAGGCTGCGACTGACCTGCAGATCACTGTAGGAGGCGGCCCGCAGCACCGGTCCGATCAAGGAGCGGGACACGTTGCGGCCGCGGTGCATCAGCTTCGGGGCGGACCGCGCAGCCACCCGAACCGCTTCCAGTGCAGGGTTTTTCAAAATCTCACCCAGCGGTGATTCCGAAACTCCCTCGGCCGCCGAGGAAATCAGCGCGGCACCCACGATCCGGCGGCCGTACTGCTCGGGGAACTGGCGCGCGTGTGACAACACCGTCATGCCGCCCATCGAGTGGCCCACCAGCACGACCATTCCGCGCGGCGCCACCACGTTCAGCACGCTTTGAAGATCGCGGCCGAGTTGGGTCAGTGTGTAGCTCTCGGGGTCCGCCTCGCCGGATCTGCCGTGCCCGCGCTGGTCGTAGAAGACCATTCGGACGTCGGGGCCCAACTGATCGGGCAGCCGGGTGCGCTGGAAATGAAAAGCGCCCATCTGCAAGCAGAATCCGTGGACGAACACCAGGGTCAGCGGTGCATCAGCCGGGCCGGCTTCGCGGACCGCCAGCGGTATGCCGTCGGGTGTGGTCACGACCAGGCTGCGGTCGTCCTCGAGCCTGTTGAAATCCTCGTGGGCGTAAGGATCTTCGCCGGTGGCGCGCTGGGTCATCGACCGGCGGGCCGAGGCTCCGATGATGGTCGCGACGGCGGTCACCCCCGCACCTCCCGCAAGCCAGGCCCTGCCCTTGCGGCGCACGCGGGGTTCCTCAGGGCTCAATGGTTTGCGCCTCGCGGTAGGTCTTGGTGATCCGCCCCCGGGGGCTGGTCACCACTTCGTAGTGGATGGTGCCGAGCAGATCGGCCCAGTCCTGCGCGGTGGGTTCACCGTTGCCGCCGGGTCCGAACAGGATTGCCTCGTCACCCTCGGTGACATCGGTGCGCCCCGGGCCGAGGTCGACGACGAATTGGTCCATGCAGATCCGCCCCACGCCCGGTCGCCGCCTGCCGTTGATCAACACCTCCAGCCGGCCACCCAGCGACCGGAACACCCCGTCGGCGTAGCCGACCGGCAGCAGCGCGAGGTTGGTGTCACGCTGGGCGGTCCAGGTGTGCCCGTATGACACGCTCTCCCCTGCGCGGATCGACTTCACCAGGGCGACAGGGCATTTCACCGTCATCGCCGGCACCAGACCCATGTCGCCCAGCTCGGGTACCGGGCTCAGTCCGTATATCGCGATGCCGGGACGCACCATGTCGAAGGCCAGGTCGGGACGAGACATGGTGGCCGACGAATTCGACAGGTGGGCCACGTCGAACCGCACACCCTGATCACGCGCGTGGGCCAGCATATCGCTGAACCGTTGCGCCTGAAGGTTATTCACGGAGTTGGCCGGCTGGTCGGCGTACACCATGTGCGACATCAACCCCCGCAGCACGACGGCCTCCTCGGCGACGGCGCGACGCAGCGCGGCCAGCATCGCCGGGTATTGCGCCGGCGGCACACCATTGCGGTTCAGCCCGGTGTCGACCTTGACGGTGACGGTCGCGGTCCGGCCGGTGCGGCGCGCCGCGTCCAACAGCTCGTCGAGCTGCACCTGCGAGGAGACCGCGATCTGGACGTCGGCCAGCAGCGCGGGCCCGAAGTCGACACCGGGCGGGTGCAGCCACGCCAGCACCGGCGCGGTGATTCCGGCCGCGCGCAGCGCCAGCGCCTCGTCGGCGGTGGCGACACCCAACTCGGCGGCGCCCGCGGCCAGCGCGGCGCGCGCCGTCTGGGCGGCTCCGTGGCCGTAGCCGTCGGCCTTGACCACGGCCATCACCTGCGCGCTGCCGGCCTGCTCGCACAGCAGCCGCACGTTGTGCTCAATGGCGCCCAGGTCAACCAGGGCCTCGGCGAGGACGCCCGGTGTCAGGGATATCGGCGTAACGGCCAAGGAAGTCGTGCTCCCACTCATCTGTCTGTCAGTTCGCAGCAGCCATTGTCCCAGAACCTGTCGACCACTTTGCTCGCCGACGGCGGCCGGACCGGACACAGCCAGGCCGCATTGTCGCAACGGTCACAGCCGCCACATGCGCCCCGGCCGGTATGGCGAACCCGCTGTGACGAAACCCCTGGACTCAGTGCGCGAAGTGCTCGGCCCGGTAGTGACCGCCCGGCTTGAGCTTGTCCAGCGACGCCAGCGCGGCGCGGGCATCGTCGTGCAGCGCCCGGGCCAGGTCGGCCGACAGGCCCTCGCGCACCACGATGCGCAGCACCGAAATGTTCGTGGCGTTCTCCGGCATGGTGTAGGCCGGCACCTGCCAGCCGTAGCCGCGCAGCTCATGGGAGACGTCGAACTCGGTGTAGCCGCGATCCTTGGCCAGCCGGAAGCTGACCACCGGGATCGCCGAACCGTCGGAGATCAACTCGGCATGCTCGCCGGTCCGCAGCTGCTCACCCAGCCAGCGGGCGGTCGACGACAGCGTCCGCATGACCTGCGTGTAGCCCTCGCGGCCCAGCCGCAGAAAGTTGTAATACTGGCCGACCACCTGGTTGCCGGGCCGGGAGAAGTTCAGCGTGAAGGTCGGCATGTCGCCACCCAGATAGTTCACGTGAAAGACCAGATCCTCGGGCAGGTACTCCTTGCTGCGCCACACCACGAACCCGACACCGGGATAGGTCAGCCCATATTTGTGGCCGCTGACATTGATCGACACCACCCGCGGCAGCCGGAAGTCCCATTTCAGCTCGGGGTGCAAGAAGGGCACCACGAATCCGCCACTGGCGGCATCGACGTGGACTGGAACGTCCACACCGCCACCGGCGGCCAGCTTGTCCAACGCGGCGCAGATCTCGGCGATGGGTTCCAGCTCGCCGGTGTAGGTGGTGCCCAGGATTGCGACCACCCCGATGGTGTCCTCGTCGACGGCGTCGACGACCTGCTCGGGGGTGATGACGTAGCGCCCCTCCTCCATCGGCAGGTAGCGCGGTTCGACGTCGAAGTAGCGACAGAACTTCTCCCAGACCACCTGGACGTTGGAGCCCATCACCAGATTCGGGGTGCGGCCCTTCCAGTCTTTGCCGATCTTTTGGCGCCACCGCCATTTCATGGCCAGACCGCCCAGCATCACCGCCTCGCTGGACCCGATGGTCGATACGCCGCAGGCACTGTAGGGGTCGTCGTCGCGCAGGCCGTCGGCGTGGAACAAGTCGGCCACTATGCACACACAGCGCTGCTCTATGGCTGCCGTCGCCGGGTACTCGTCCTTGTCGATCATGTTCTTGTCGAACGTCTCGGCCATCAGCTTTCCAGCCTCGGGATCCATCCAGGTGGTGACGAAGGTGGCCAGGTTGAGCCGCGAACTGCCGTCAAGCATCAGCTCGTCGTGGATGAAGCGGTAGGCGGCCTCCGGGTCCATAGATTCGTCGGGCATCCGCAGCGCCGGCACCGGGGCGGTGAACAGGCGACCGGTGTAGGCAGGCGCGATCGAGTGGGCGGGTAGGGACGGATGTTGTGGCACTGGGCTTCCTTTCTGCGGACTACAGGGCGGCCAGGGCGGCTCGGATGTGCGGCACCATCCGTGACGAGGACGTAGGCGCGTCGCCAGGGCCCGGGTCGGCGGCCGACAGTGCCGCGGCGCGCGCGTGCACGAAGGCCGCGGCCGCGGCCGCCTCGGCCGGCGGCAGGCCCGCCGCCAGCAGCGCGCCGATCATGCCGGACAACACGTCACCGGAGCCCGCGGTGGCCGCCCAGGACTGCCCGGCCGGGCTGAGGTACACCGGGCCACCCGGATCGGCGACGACCGTGACGTTCCCTTTGAGCAACACCGTGGCGCCGAAAGTGTCAGCCAGCTTGCGGCACGCACCCACTCGATCATCCCCGGGCGGGCTACCCGCCAAACGGGCGAATTCGCCGGCGTGCGGCGTCAGCACCGTCGGCGCGTTCCGGTTGGCCACCAGCTCGGGATGGGCAGCCAGGATGGTCAGCCCGTCGGCGTCCACGATCACCGGCAGGTCGGTCTCCAGCGCGAACCACAATGCCGCGGCCCCGGTGTCATCGGTGCCCAATCCCGGTCCGACAACCCAGGACTGTACCCGCCCGGCCGACGCGGGCGTCGGCGAAGCGATCACCTCCGGCCACTGTGCGAGCACCTCGCGGTGCGCGCTGCCGGCATAGCGCACCATGCCGGAGGTGGCCGCGACGGCAGCACCGGTGCACAGCACGGCCGCACCCGGATAGGTCGACGAGCCGGCCATCACACCGGTGACGCCCTGGGTGTACTTGTCGTCGTGCGGCCCGGGTACCGGCCAGCGTGCGACCACGTCGGGGGCCTCGAAACCCAGCAGGTCGGTGTTCGGCAGATCCAGGCCGATGTCGATCAACTTCACCCGCCCACAGTCGGCGAGCGCATGCACGGGTTTGAGCCCGCCGAAGGTGACGGTCAGCACGGCGCGCACCGCGGGGCCGGTGATCGCCCCGGTGGCCGCGTCGATGCCGCTGGGGATGTCGACGGCGACCACCGGGATCCGCGCGTCGTCGACCGCGCCGAACACCTCGGCCGCGGCGGGCCGCAGCGCACCCGAGCCGGAAATGCCCACCACCCCGTCGATGACGAGATCGGTTGTCGGCGAAACACTTTCGACAATGCGACCGCCCGCCTGCCGGAACGCCGCCAGCCCCTTGCGGTGGGTGCGCTCGGGGTTGAGCAGGATCGCGTCGGCGGCCGCGCCGCGACGGCGCAGGAAGGTGGCCGCCCACAGGGCGTCACCGCCGTTGTCTCCCGAGCCGACCACCGCGCACACTCGCCGGCCGGCAACCCCGCCGGTACGGGCCGCCAACTCGCCGATGATCTCGGTGGCCAGCCCGAAGGCCGCGCGTCGCATCAACGCACCGTCGGGCAGGCTGGCCAGCAGCGGCGCCTCGGCCTGTCGGATCGCGTCTACGGAGTAGTAGTGGCGCATCACCCGCAAGCATTCCATGTCAGGGCCCGCAATCGCGCACCCTAGGCGCGGCGGGCGAACGCCGCGGTCAGCCATTCGGTCATCGCCGCGGCCAGTGCCGCGTGGTTTTCCCGCTTGACGATCTCGTGGCCGTCGTCGGCGAACAGCAGATACCGCACGTCGCGACCCGCCCGCTGCAGCGCCTCGACGATCTGCTCGGATTCGCTGACCGGGACGTTGGTGTCATTGGCGCCGTGCACCACGAGCAACGGGGCGGTCAAGGCGTCGACCCGGCGCAGCGGCGACAGCCGCTCGAGGAGCTCGCGGTCGTAGACCGGGTGGCCGTACTCGGGATAGGCGGCATCGGCGATCCAGGGCTCGGTGTTGCGGTAGAAGGTGGCGAGGTCGCTCATCCCGCAGATCGTGACGCCCGCGGCGAACAACTCCGGATGAAACGTCATGGCCGCCATCGTCAGGTAGCCGCCGTACGACCAGCCCGCGCAGGCGATTCGGCCGGGCTCAGCCACCTCGTTGTCCACCAGGAAGCGCACGCAGTCGGCGACATCATCGATGGCCGCGAACCGCTTCTCCTTATTGTCGGCGTGCACGAAGGTGCGGCCCAACCCGCCGGAGCCGCGCACGTTCGGAGCCAGCACGCTGATCCCGACGTTGAGCACCTCCGGGAAGATTTGGCTGTAGTCGGGCCTCGCCTGACCTTCCGGGCCGCCATGCAGATACACCAAAGCGCCTGCGCCGGAGCTACTTACGGCCGACCGGTACAGCCAGCTCGGCAGCTTCAGGCCGTCGCGCGCGGTGATCGTCTCAAGCGTCGGCCGAGCGGAAAAGCCCTGGGCCAGCGGGCCGCGACCGGTTTCATGGTCGACGAGTTGCCATTCCCGCGTGCGGGTGTCGACCAGTTCGACGGTCCGCGGCATCGCCGGCCCCTGCACGGTCAGCGCCACCATCGATCCACCCGCACTGATCGACAGCTCACCGGCGACGTCGCCGGGCAGCGGGATCGGCTCGTGCAGCGTGTAGTCGGTGTGATCGAGGATCTGTAACTCGCTGCGGCCCTGCAAGTTCCACAACAAGGCCACGGTGGACATGTCATGGCTTACGGCGAACTCGTCGAGATCACAGTCGGGACGCTCTGCCACCACGAAGTAGCTCACGCCGTCCAGCGTGGCGATCACCTCCAGCAGCCGGGCGTGCTCACCACCGTTGTCGCTGATGACCAGCGCCCGGAAGTATCCATCGGCGCCCACGCCCGGGTTGTAGAGCCTGCTCAACTCGCCGGTCGGGCCGTAGCGAAGGCGGCGCGGATGGTGATCGTCGAGGATCGCTCCGTAGGCTGTCACCGAGCCGGGATCGTAAGGCAGAAGTGCAATTTCGGTATCCCCGTGCAACATCACCATCTCGCGGTAGCCGCGCGGCCCAACCCGAATCAGCGACGCCCCGGCCCACGCGTCGACGAGCCGGGCGCCGGATCGGCGGTCCAGCACGGTGCAATCGCCGTCGGCCGGATCGATCAGACAGGACCGCCCGACTCCGTCCTCGCCCGTCAAGATAGCCGTGATCAGGGTGCCGTCCCACCCGATCAACTCGGCGGTCCCCTCTTCCTCGCGGTCGGCACGCCACGCCAGCCGGTCATCGGGATCGGTGGTGACGACCCAGATCTGCTTGCGGGTGCCACCCTCCGGGGCCACCTCGCAGGCCAGCCAGTGACCGTCGGCGGAGTGGATGACACGCGAGACCGGGCCCTCGACCGGAAGTTCGACGTTGCGCGGCGAGCTGAACCGGCGACCGTGCAGGAAGCGCTGCACCCCATGCGGATAGCCGCCGTCGTCGACGAGGTGAGCGAACGCGGTCGCGTCGGGTGACAGCGAGGCGCCGTAGAACGCGCGGACCTGCTGCACCATCGCCTAGCCCTCGCGCGAATCGGTTCGCCGCAGAGCCGTTCTGAGGCGCGCCGGACTCAACTGCCGGCTGCCTTGGGAGCGCCTGCGAGTCATCGGATAGAAGCACAAGCCGATGAGGATGGAGGTGAAGTGCCCGATCGCGGTGAAGTTCAGTTCGCTGCCCATGGTCAGCAGCGGGAAGCCGAAGATGACGAACAACACTCCGAGATAGCCCCAGCACCAGGGCCGGGCGATGTGGTAGGTCAGCACGGCCATCACGCCGACCATGAAATAGCTGACCCCGATGTCGCGCGCGTGCACCAGCCGTTGCGGCGCATCGTGTTCCTCGATCGCGAAATAGAGGATGCCTTCGCTGATGTAGGTGGCCAGGATATGCGAGCTCAATCCCACAGTGAGCCAGCGCAGCTGGCCGAGCCAGTGTTCGGCCGGCGCGAGAAACAGGGTGAACAGCAGTAGGTAGGGCTCGAAGTTCTTGCCGTCGATCCACAGCAGGCTGGAAAACAGTACGGCGAGCGGATCGCTGCCCAGGCCGTGAATGTTGGTGGAGCGGTGCAGCAGCACCGAGTGCAACTCGCGGCCGGTCAGGTGAGTCTGGATGATCGTGGTGATCATCAGCACCAGCAACCAGCCGTAGGTTAGCGGCGCACCGGTGACGTAGTGCCAAACCGCCAGCGACATGCTGTGCACTCGACTGCGAACCGATGGATGCGCCACAACATCAACCTTCGCATGCCATGCGTGACACTGGACGACTTCGGCGGCGAATACGCCGCGGCGGCCCGGCTACTTGGACGGTGCGGGGGCCAGGTCCGCCGGGGCGGGGGCCGGAGCCGCCGGCGGGGCAACGGTCATGGGTTTCAGATGTCGCCACCAGGTACTGATGTACAGGATCATCGAGACGGCTAGCGCGACCAGGACCCAGATGACGACGGTGATGTCGACCCAGCTGCCGAAAGGTGGCGAGCCGGGTAGCGCGTTGCGCAACGGCACCACCGCGAACAGCATGGCCGCGTACCAAGTGGTCATCGGCGGCTGAAACGGCCGCCGATCGCGGGCCGTCTGGACCGCGACGAACAGCGCCAAGCTGGCGATCGTGACGAGAACGCCGAGGATGACGATGGCGAACGCCGCGGTGCTGAGCGAGCGCCGCACGTTCAGTCGGTAGGGACCGTCGGGCTGGGCTCTGGTGGCGGACAGCCGCCACCCCGAAAGATGGTCGACAAAGGTGACCGGCACATGGTCGGGTGTTCGGTCGGTGTCAGGGCCGTAGAAGATTTCGACTTCGATCGGCCCCGAGCGGTATTGATCGAACGGCCACCGCTCGATCTGGCCGGCGATGGTCAGCGGAACCGCCATCAGGCCGGGCAGCATGCCCTTGGTCCAGGTGTGCCGGGCGGGCATCGCCGACGACCTGACCCGCAGGCTGAGATCGTCCTTGAGATGGTGGGTTTTCGGATCCAGCAACGCCGATCCGGGATTGAACGCCAGATTGACGGCGAGCACGCTGTTGTTGGACTGGATGTCTTCCACGTTGATGGTCGCCGACGGCTTGTCGCCGTCGGCAGTCGCTGCCGCCACATCCAGATGCCGGCCGCTACCACTTTGCGCATACATGCCGACGGCCACCACGTATGCCGCGAGGATGAGAACGACAAGGCTTACGATGCCGTACTTCTTGCCGGCCGATCGCATACTTCCTCCCGTACGGACGTAGCCGAACCCCACTGCCGCAAATACGTTCCCAGGGCAATGTAATGGATCGGCAACGTGTCCGCCGGTGATACGGGCGAAGCGGCCTGGACTATTACCGCTTATTCGACGGTGACGGACTTGGCCAGGTTTCGCGGCTTGTCGACGTCGTAGCCGCGTGCCTGCGCCACCGACGCGGCGAACACCTGAAGCGGGATCGTCGACAACAGCGGCTGTAGAAGTGTTGACACAGAGGGAATCTCGATCAAGTGGTCGGCGAAGGGGCGCACGGTGTCGTCGCCTTCCTCGGCAATCACGATGGTGATCGCGCCGCGCGCCTGGATTTCGCGGATGTTGGACAGCAGCTTGGCGTGCAGCATGGCCGACCCCTTGGGGGACGGCATCACAACGATGACCGGCAGGTCGTCTTCGATCAGCGCGATGGGGCCGTGCTTGAGTTCGCCGGCGGCGAATCCCTCGGCGTGCATGTAGGCCAATTCCTTGAGTTTCAGCGCGCCTTCCAGGGCCACCGGGTATCCGACGTGGCGGCCCAGGAACAGCACCGTCGGGGACTGGGCGAATTGATAGGCCAGGGCGGCCACCGGCTTGATCGTCGCGATCACCCGGGCGACGAGGTCCGGCATCGCTTCCAGTTCGCGGTACTCGCGGTGCACCTCGTCGGGGTACTTGGTGCCCCGGGCCTGCGCCAGCGCCAGCCCGACCAGATAGTTGGCGGTGATTTGTGCGAGGAAGGTCTTGGTTGAGGCCACCCCGATCTCCGGGCCGGCGCGGGTGTAGAGCACCGCGTCGCACTCGCGCGGAATCTGCGAGCCGTTGGTGTTGCAGATCGCCAAGACCTTGGCCTTCTGCTGCTTGGCGTGCCGGACGGCTTCGAGGGTGTCCGCGGTTTCGCCGGACTGCGAGATGGCGACCACCAGGGTGCTGCGGTCCAGAACCGGGTCGCGGTAGCGGAATTCGCTGGCCAACTCGACCTCTACCGGCAACCGCGTCCAGTGCTCGATCGCGTACTTCGCCAGCAGCCCGGAGTGATATGCGGTGCCGCAGGCCACCACGAACACCTTGTCGACCTCACGGAGTTCCTGATCGCTCAATCGCTGTTCATCGAGGACGATCCGGCCGTTTACGAAATGGCCCAGCAGCGTGTCGGCCACGGCCGCGGGCTGCTCGGCGATCTCCTTGAGCATGAAGTACTCGTAGCCGCCCTTTTCGGCGGCGGCCAGATCCCAATCGATATGGAATTCGCGGTATGCCCCGGGTCCCAGGTCCTCGTTGCCGTGGAAGTCGGTGATCCGGTAGCCGTTCGCGGTGATCACCACGGCTTGGTCCTGGCCGAGTTCGATGGCGTTGCGGGTGTGGGTGATGAAGGCCGCCACGTCCGAGCCGACGAACATCTCACCCTCGCCGATACCGAGTACCAGCGGCGTGGAGCGGCGGGCGGCGACGATGGTGCCCGGATCGTCGGCGTTGGTGAACAGCAGCGTGAAGTGGCCGTCCAGCCGGCGCAGCACCGCGAGCACCGAGGCGGGAAAATCGCCGGCGGTCGCGCCATGCCGGTAGGCCTGCGCCACCAGATGCACCGCGACCTCGGTGTCGGTGTCGCTGGCGAACTCCACGCCCTGGGCCTCCAGCTCGTGACGCAGGTTGGCGTAGTTCTCGATGATGCCGTTGTGGACCACGGCGATCTTGCCGCTGGCGTCGCGGTGCGGGTGGGCGTTGCGATCGGTGGGTCGTCCGTGGGTGGCCCACCGGGTGTGGCCGAGGCCGGTGGTGCCGGTCAGGGACGCGGGCGGCATCTGGGCCACCGCCTGTTCCAGGTTGGCCAGCCGGCCGGCGCGACGGCTCACCGTCAAGGTGCCATCGTCGTTCACCAGCGCGATTCCCGAAGAGTCGTAACCGCGGTACTCCATCCGGCGCAGCGCGGACATGACGACCTCGCACGCAGGCTGCTGCCCGACGTAGCCGACGATTCCACACATTCTGATCAGGGTAGTGCAGGGGGACCACCAAGCCTGCACTCCGCGTTGGGCCGGCCCGCCGATCTGCAGGAAAGTCCCGTCTTGACCGACCTAAAGGACCCCTGGGCGACGCTGACCGTCGGATTCACTCAATTGTCATTAACGACGGAATTGGTTTTCACCTGATGTATTTGTGACGTTTTCGTTCACCTCCTCATGGCCCCGACTCCGGCCATTAACGTTTCAACCGTCAGCAAAGATCGCCAACAACCGAAACCCGCGGAAAAAGTTGAGCTGCCCGAAGCCGCCGAGCGCGATTACGCACGGTACCAGCTACGAGACCCGGCCATCCCTTTATAAGTCAGATTCTCATCGGACAGCGGTCAAATGATCTGGCTACCTGGAAACACGTTTGAGCCGAGTAATGAATTCAATCGTTAATGGTTGTTAACCGGGAATTGTGCAGCGGGTCGCATTGAGATGCGTAACTTTTTCGACCGCCCATCAGGAGCCATGAGGAGGCAATCATGACCGCAGTTCGCTACGACGATGTGGTGTCCGCCTCAGTGGCGCCGGCACCCACCCAGCCGCCCAAGCCGCTCCGGCGAGCGTCGGCCGGCTCCGGAAACCCACTGATGGATATGGCCACACAGTTGCTGTCCGTCCCGCTGCACCAGATCTATGCGGCGTTGTGGCGGGCGGGTGTCATCGAGGTCAGGGCCTAGAAACCGGCCGCGCACGGCGACCGGTGTTGCTGTTCCCTCGGCGGCCGATCGCGATGCGCTAACGTCAACGCGTGGCCCGCATCCGCAAGCTCGTCGCAGCTCTCAGCCGCCGTGGTCCGCATCGGGTTTTGCGTGGTGACCTGGCCTTCGCCGGTCTGCCGGGCGTGGTCTACACCCCGGAGGAAGGGCTGAATCTGCCCGGCGTGGCGTTCGGCCACGACTGGCTCGCCGGTACCGCCCGGTATTCGAACTTGCTCGAGCATCTGGCGTCGTGGGGCATCGTGGCCGGCGCTCCGGACACCCAGCGCAGCCTGGCCCCCTCGGTGCTGAACTTCGCCTTCGATCTCGGCACCGCCCTGGACATCGTGTCCGGCGTGCGGCTGGGCCCCGGCAAGATCAGCGTGCATCCCGCCAAGCTCGGCGTGGCCGGGCACGGTTTCGGTGGCTCGGCGGCGGTGTTCGCCGCAGCCGGGATGCCTGCCAAGCCCGCGGCGGTGGCAGCGATTTTCCCCACCGTCACCAGCCCCCCGGCCCAGCAGCCGGCCGCGACGCTGAAGGTTCCCGGGGTGATCTTCAGCGCGCCGGGTGAACCGAGGACGTTGAACTCCAACACGTTGGCGCTCGCCGAGGTGTGGGACGCGGCGACGCTGCGCATCGTCGGCAAGGCCGAATCCGGCGGACTGGTGGAGGGTCGGCGGCTGACCAAGGTGCTGGGGCTGGCCGGCCCACACCGGCGCACCCAACGCTCGGTCCGCGCGCTGTTGACCGGATACCTGCTCTACACCCTGGGCGGCGACAAGAAGTACCGCGACTTCGCCGATCCGCAGGTGCATCTGCCGGGCACGGATGCGATCGACCCCGAGGCCGAAGCGATTGCCTTGGAGGAGAAAATCGTCGCGCTGCTGAAGTGAGACGGCGGCGCCGAGGGGGTAATTGCCACTCATGTCGACCGTGCAAGCGCTCTACCACCGCTGGATCATCGAGCTGTGGAACGGCCAGCCCATCGCGGCCGAGATCGTCACCGACGACTTCGTGGGTCATTGGCCCGGCCGGGAAGTACGCGGACCGCGGGAACTTGCTCAGGTCATTGAACAAACGCGAAACATGTTCTCGGACTTGAGCTTTGCCATTGAGATCGGCCCGCTGTCCGACGGCGACCTGGTTGCCGGACGGTGGGTCGGCACTGGCCTTGGAGCGGACGGTCCGGTCTCGTTCACCGGCAACGACATCTTGCGCCTGGGCGCCGACGGCCAACGCTTCGCGGAGTACTGGACCGGCACTTCGGCGGGCTGAGAGTCCGTCACTGCCCTGCCTGCGGAAGCTGGTCGGCGGCGATTTCGCACGGGGTTGATCCCGGGTCGGGCGCCGGTGCCGGTTCGGCGGCCGGAGCGGCGACAGGTGCGGGCGGCTCGCCCGGTGCAGCTGCGCCGGCCGGCGGTGGGGCCGCGATCGGTTGGACTGACTCACTGGGCTGGCTCGGGTCGGGTTGGTCGACGGGCAGGGCCTGGCCGGTTTCCGCGGGATCGGCGGCGCCGTCGGCGGCCTCGTCATCGGTGTCCTTGGCATCGTCGGCTTCGTCGGCATCGTCGGGGTCGTCGGTATCGTCAGCATGAAAAGGGTTTTCTCCCAATGCGTTTCCGTTGTCGAGCGGGTCTGTGCCGCCCAGCCCGTCGCCCGCAGATCCGATCAGACCGCCCACCACGTCGACGATCCTGCTCGCCAGCCCGAGCAGGCCGCCGCCACCACCGCCGCCAAGGCCGCCGCCGAGCCCCTCACCCAGATCGCCCGCGCCGAGTCCACTGCCGAGGTCGCCGATGGGCATACCACCGAGGCCGGCCGCGGGCATGCCCACCGGATCGCCGAGCGCGGTTCCCCAGTCCATTGGGGGTGCGGCAGCGGCCGTCAACGTCGGCGCAGGTGCTGTCGCCGGGACGGGCGCCGCGGCCACCGGCGGGACGGGCGCCGCGGCCACCGCCGGAGAGGGCTGCACCGGCGCCACACCCGGGGCGGGCAGCGCCGGGGCCACACCCGTCCCGAGATCTCCGGGAAGTTCGAACCGCGCCGTCGGCACGGCGGTCATCTTGTCGATCACCATGGCGTAGGACGTCTCGACCCCATCCGAGGTGGATCGCATCGCGGCCACCCAGTCATTGCGAATGTCGTTGTCCACGTATGGCATTACCTGCTGGTGCACCACGTCTGCCGCGCCGTCCCGGTCTCCCGCCATGACCGCGGCAGTCGCGGCCAGCCAGGCCGGCCGCGCCATCCGGGTGCGGTCGTCGACGGCGATGGCGGTCGCTACTTCCGAATCGACCAGATACCACAGGTTGTCACGCAGCGACTCGCATCGCTGGGCCGCCGCACGCAGTTCGGTGGCAACGGCGTCCGCGGTGTCGCAGTGGCGTTGCAGCAATTCCACCGCCGCGTCGCCGCCCGGGCCGGTCCAGGCCGCGGCCAGCTCGGCCACCTGGGCGCGCTGGATCCGCAGCGCCTCGGCCGCCACCACACCCGCCGCCCGCAGTTCGGCACAGTCGCGGTCAAGCGCACGCAGGTCGAGACCGTCCTGACCGGCATACCACTCCCGAATCTGGGCGGGATGCGTTGTGAGGTCCGCATTTTGGTAGCCCAGTGCATGGCAGGCCTGCACGTAGGTCTGGGTGTGCTCGACGGCCGCCCGGCCTTCGGCAAGGCGCGCGGCCACATCCAACCGGTCGGCCATCAGCTACGCGATCCGGGCCGCGGCATAGAGTTCGGCGTCGGCATACCGCTCCGTGCTGGACCGCAATGCGGCGGCGATCTCGGCCGATGCGCGCGACCACTGCGCCACCTGCGCCGCCAACCGCTGCAGTTCGGCGCGCAGCGCATCGCCGCGCGCGGTGTGCACCCGCCCGGCGCTGGCGCTGCCGAAGGCCAGCCGGACCAGGTGATCGCTGACTGCGCGGTCGACGAATTCGGCCGCCACGGCGAATTGGTTAGCTACCCGCTGCGCCGCCGGCACGTCGATCTGCGTGTGGGCATCGGCTACAGGTCGTGTTCCCCCAACGGATTTCATGCCTTATCCGACGCCGGCGGCTGCGGCGGGGTTCCGCTCGGATCAGAGTGCTTTGCTGACCGCTTCGGCGACTCGGGTGGCGACCCGCTGGGCGATGTCCTTGTCGGGTGCCTCCACCATCACACGAATCATCGGTTCAGTTCCCGAGGGCCGCAACAGGATTCGCCCGGTGTCGCCTAATTCTGCCTCGGCCTTACCGACGGCGCTGCGCACCGAGGGCGCGGTAGCGGCGGTGTCCTTGTCGGCGACGGTGACATTGATCAGCACCTGCGGCAGCGTCTGCATCGCCGAGGCCAACTGCGCCAGCGACGAATCGGTCTGCACCATGCGGGTCATCAGCCGCAGGCCGGTGACGATGCCGTCACCGGTGGAGCCCAGCGCGGGCATCACGATGTGCCCGGATTGCTCGCCGCCCAGGCTGTACTCGCCGGCCCGCAATTCCTCCACGACGTAGCGGTCGCCAACACCGGTGGTGCGCACCGTAATTCCGGCCGAGCGCATGGCCAGGTGCAAACCCAGGTTGCTCATCACGGTGGTCACCAGCGTCTTGGACGCCAGCTCGTCGGCCTCGTGCATCGCCAGGGCGAGCACCACCATGATGTGGTCGCCGTCGACGAGTTCGCCGTTGGCGTCGATGGCCAGGCAGCGGTCGGCGTCCCCGTCGTGGGCAAGGCCCAGATCGGCGCGGTGCGCGACGACCGCCGCGCGCAGCGAATCCAGGTGCGTCGAACCGCAGTTGTCGTTGATGTTGAGCCCGTTGGGGTCGGCGTTGATCGCGATCACCCGCGCACCGGCCGCGCGGTAGGCACGCGGAGCAACCGCGGAGGCCGCGCCGTGCGCGCAGTCCACCACCACGGTCAGCCCGTCCAGGCGCAGTGTGCTGGCCTTGCTCAGGTGGCGCAGGTAGCGGTCGTCCGCGTCCTCGGCGTCGATCACCCGGCCGATCCCGGCGCCGACCGGACGCGGTCCGGGATCGACCCCGAGCAGCGTCTCGATCTGGTCCTCGGTGCTGTCGTCGAGCTTGTGGCCGCCGGGACCGAAGATTTTGATGCCGTTGTCGGGCATCGGGTTGTGCGACGCGGAGATCATCACCCCGAAGTCGGCGTCATACGCGCCGGTCAGGTAGGCCACCGCGGGGGTGGGCAGCACCCCGACCCGCAGCGCGTCGACACCTTGACTGGTCAGCCCGGCGATCACCGCCGCCTCCAGCATTTCGCCGCTGGCCCGCGGATCGCGGCCGATCACCGCCACCCGCCGGCCCGGTGCCTGCGCGCTGGCCAGGTGCCGCGCCGCCGCGGAACCCAGCGCCACCGCCAATTCGGCGGTCAGCTCGCGATTGGCGACCCCACGGACACCGTCGGTGCCGAATAGTCGACCCATGCGATAAAACCTCTCACAGTTATCGGGCTAGCACCTAACGTGCCCGTTCCTTTGTCGACGAAACCGGCCGCGCCCGGGCGCAGACACGCCGCAACCGGCCACAACTTGTGCAGCAGGATGCCAAGTTGTGGCCGGATAGCGATCGCTGATCAGCGCTTGCTGTACTGAGGCGCCTTGCGGGCCTTCTTCAGGCCGTACTTCTTGCGCTCGGTGGCACGCGGGTCACGGGTGAGGAAGCCGGCCTTCTTCAACGGGGGCCGGTCCTCGGGCTGGGCCAGGATCAACGCCCGGGCGATGCCCAGACGCAGCGCGCCGGCCTGCCCCGAGGGGCCGCCGCCGTGCAGCAGCGCGTAGATGTCGAAGCTCTCCACCCGGTCGACGGTGACCAGCGGGGCCTTGATGAGCTGCTGGTGCACCTTGTTGGGGAAGTAGCCCTCCAGGGTGCGGCCGTTGAGGTTGAACTTGCCGGTGCCGGGCACCAGGCGCACCCGCACCACGGCCTCCTTACGCCGGCCGACGGTCTGGATGGGCCGGTCGAACACGAAGGATTCGGCGGGCGCAGCGGCTTCGGCGGCCTCGACCGGGGCTTCGGGCGCCACGGCCTCGACGGTTTCTGCGGCTTCTGGGGTCTCCGGGTTTTCCGGGTTTTCCAGGGCCTCGGTCGTTTCGGTCACTGGGCCACCTGCTTGATCTCGTACGGAACGGGCTGTTGTGCGGCGTGGGGGTGGGTCGGGCCGGCGTAGACGTGCAGCTTGCGTGCGATCTGCCGGGCCAGCTTGTTCTTGGGCAGCATGCCGATGATTGCGTCCTCCACGACGCGGTCGGGGTGCTTGTCCATCAGCTCGCGGATGGTTCGGCTGCTCAGACCGCCGGGATACCCCGAGTGGCGGTAAGCCAGCTTCTTGTCCAACTTCTGGCCGCTGAAGGCGACCTTGTCGGCGTTGATGACGATGACGAAGTCACCGCCGTCGACATTGGGGGTGAACGTCGGCTTGTGCTTGCCGCGCAGCAGGGTGGCTGCCGCGACGGCAAGGCGGCCAAGCACCACGTCCGTGGCGTCGATGACGTGCCACGACCTCGTGGTGTCACCCGCCTTTGGCGTGTACGTAGGCACAGCGCTTACCTTCTTCTTCTCGAGGTGGATCCCGGTGTGACCCGGGGGCCGGTCAGGCGTTCACGGGAGGGCTTGGTCTCGGCGACCGACATTGACCCGAGGCCCCGGCGTACCGCACGCCAACGGAGCAGCTTACCGACCGCTATCCCTGCAGGTCAAAATGACTGTGTGGTCCCGACGGCTCTCCCCCGTCAGGACCACACAGGTCTCACGGCGCGGTCAGGACCGCGCGGTGTCCGATCGGCGCTACCGCATCCAGACCCCGGCCGCCCGGCGGTCGGCGCCCGCCACCTCTTCGGCGCCGTCGCGCACGGCGTTTCCCAGCTCGGCCAGTATCTCGTTGAGCGCGGTCGCCGACTGGTGCCATTTCAATTGTTCCGCCTGGTAGGCGGCGGCCGCTTCGCTGGTCCACAGCTGCTGCAGCGGTGCGATCTGAGATCTCAGCTCGTCCAGGGCAGCGTTGAAGCGCGCCGACGTGGTGTGGATTTCCTGGCGCACCGAGTGTTCGATCTCGCCGAAGTTATAGGAAAGCACCGGGTCCATGGCGATCCTCTCTCGTCACAGGCTTCCGCCGGCGGCGGCGATGTGGTGTGCATGGTTTTGACCGGCCTCCTCCAGGGTGGCTGCGTTGTGCCGAATGGTGTCGGCGATCGTGTTCAGGACGTGGTAGAGCCGCAGTGACTCCGCATTCCAGCGATCCATCACGTCTTTGAAGCGCGCGGCCGCGAGCCCACCCCACGCAGACCGCGGGACGCCATTCATACGCCCGACGAATGCCTGCAGCATCGCCCTGATTTCCTCGTTGCGAGCGTCGGTGGTATTCGCCACCGACCGCATCTGGTCGAGGTCGGTGCTCAGTGTGTTCGATGCAGCCATACCAATTACGACTCCCGCAGCCGTCATTCGGTTCCACGAAAATCCGTCATTCGATCGCGTGGGCGGAATGCACCGCCTGCTCGCAGGCATCACGCACGGCGTCCTCGTCACCGGGCCGGCTCTGGCACCCGATGCTGATCCGAACCGGACCGTCCAACAGCACCGTCCAACGCACGTGATGACCGGGGCGCACTTCGCGGTAGGTCACCGCCGGTCGGCCGGCGCTGGTTCCGGATGGGTTGAAGTCGACGAACACCCCGATCGGTTCGGCGTCAATCGCGTGCTTCAACCGGTCGGCCGCACCGCTCAGCGTCTCGCCGGCGACCGGTGACTGGGTGATGTGCAAGGCCACTTCGGAATCTGTCGGCGACGTGACTTGTACTCGCGCCGAGCCCGGTCCGGTGATCACCCGTTGCGACGGCCAATTGGCCGGCACCGACAGGGCCACCCGGCCTTCCATCAGAAACGTTGTGGGCGTGGTCTCCACCGGCTTCGGCGCCACCACAGCGGGCCGGCCCATCGTCCCCGCGGTCGGCGCCGCGGCGGCGACCACGATGGCGACCGCCCCGAGTCCGGTCAGCGTCCGGCCGCACGATCCGCGGGCACCGGCGGGTGGGGTGCGGTTCGGCCTCGGCACCGCTCGCGCCGGGCGGGCTGACTGTGCCAGGCGTGCCAGCCGAATATCGTTGATTTCGAGGATGTCTGGGGTTTTCTGTCCGGTGTCGCGCAGCGCATCGGCGATCAATGGGGCCAGTGCTGCCGCGCCTGCGATGGTGCTCGGCGTATCGATCAGCACGGCTTCGGGGGCCATCCCGGCGACGACGCCCGCGACGTTGCGGGCGACCGATTGCGGTTCCGCGTTGCGTGGTATCCCGGTGACGG
Source organism: Mycobacterium sp. 1465703.0 (assembly GCF_001672975.1). Taxonomy (GTDB): domain Bacteria; phylum Actinomycetota; class Actinomycetes; order Mycobacteriales; family Mycobacteriaceae; genus Mycobacterium. The sequence goes on along the minus strand of NZ_LZKU01000238.1, from coordinate 156,228 downwards.
CGGTGCTTTGGGAGCGGTGACCGCCACCAGCCGCTCGGCGATTTCGACCACTACAGTCGCATCCGGTGCACCGCGTGACGCCCGCATAAGCAGCGATGCCCTTGTCCGCGTGTGTATTTCACCCGCCACGGCCGCGGCGGCCGCGCTCACCACTTCCATTCGCGACGCCGGCCACCACGAAGGATGGACGATCATCATCTCGTCGCCGTGGGCGCCAGCCGCTAACCGTAGCGCCGCTTTCCACAACGCGTCGACGGCTATCGGCCGCTCCTCTACCAGTGCCACCCGGTCGTCTATTGTCTCCAGCGCCGTCCGAACGCAGTCGGGCTGGTCGTTGTCGGCGACAATGCGTGTGGCGCAACATAACCGCCGGATCGCTGCGGGCCCCACTTCGATGATTGCCGGGTGGCCGCTCACGGGGGGCTCCAGGCAACCTGGATAAGCTCTTCGTCGCCGACCCGACTTGTCAGGACGCCGCGGCCCGGCGGTAATCGCACCGGCTCGGCGCAGCCGAATGAGGCACTTTGAGCTGAACTGCCACTCATCGTCAGTGACATGCAACCGAGGTCGCGCAGGCTCGCCAGCAGGGGTTCGAACATGGCGCGCTCGACACCGCCGCTGCGGCGGGCTATGACCAGGCGCAATCCCAGATCGTCTGCGTACGGCAGGAATTCGATTATTGGCGCCAGCGCATTGCCCGCCGGTGTGGCAACCAGGTCGTAATCGTCAACGATGACGTACAGGTCCGGTCCGGACCACCAGGAGCCGTCTCGTAGTTGGGCTTGACTGGCGTCCGGCGGAGGCATCCGCGCCTGCAGAACCTCGAGCAAGCTGGGTAGCAACACCGCCAGTGCGGCCTGGGACATGGCGTAACCGCCGAGGTGTTCCGATTCGACGACACCAAGCAGCGCGCGCCGAAAGTCGATGATTAACAATTGGGCTTGAATGGCCGTGTTCGTCCGGACGATTTCGCGGCACAACGTCCGCAGCGTCGCGGTCTTTCCGCATTCGTTGTCACCGAGAACCAACAGATGCGAGTGGTGCTTGAAATCGACTGCCACCGGCTGCAGTTCGCGCTCCCGAAGGCCAATCAGTATTCGGGTGCCCAACTCGGCGCTGCATCCGCGCACCATAGCCTCGCGGTCCACATGCGTCGGCAGTAACGGTATCGCCGGAGCAACCGTTTCGCCGGCAGGCACCTCGGCAATGGGCAACGCAATCGTCATGTGCAGCCCGTCGTGGGAAAGACCCCGGCCCGGGCTGTCCCGCGGCACGTGCTGTGCGGCCTTGCGGTCGATTTCGGAGTCCGCGGGCTCGCCGAGTCGCAACTCGATACGGCTGCCGATCTGATCCCGCAACGACGGCCGGACCTCGGCCCACCGGGATGCCGACAACACCACGTGCACGCCGAACGAAAGCCCTTGCGTCGCGAGCGCGGTGATCGACTCCTCCTGCGCTGAAAATTCTTGGCGCACACTCGCCCAGCCGTCGATGACCAGGAACACGTCACCGAACGGATCCCGGGGCGCGGCCTGGTCCGCACGCCGTTGACGGTAGTGAGCGATCGACGCGATGCGGTGCTCGGTGAACACCGCTTCACGGCGGCGAACGACCGCTATACATTCGTCGACTATCCGCGAGACCAGGCGCGGGTCGGTACGGCCGGCAACCGCACCGACATGCGGCAGCGCCTGCACCGCCGACAGCGCCCCGCCACCGAAATCGAGGCAGTAGAACTGCACCTGGCTCGGATCATGAGTGGCCGCCATCGAGGTAATGAGCGTGCGCAGCGCCGTCGACTTTCCGGATTGGGGCGCGCCGATGACCGCCACATTGCCTGCGGCTCCAGACATATCGACCATCAGCGGCGTGCGGCATTGATCGAAGGGGCGGTCGACAATGCCAACGGGGACCGTCAGGCCGCCCGTGTGGCATTCAACGTCGGCCAGCACGGTGTGCAGTGCCGGTGCGGGGCCGAGCGGGGGTAGCCAGACCCGATGAGCGGGCGGCCCCTGTCCACGCAGCCGGTCCAGGACGGCTCGCGAGATGGTCCGTTCGGGCGTCCCGCTCATCTCGACGGCACGGCTGACCGCTCCGGTGAGCCGGGTGCCGAATAGCCGCACCGGACCCGCCGGCCCGGTGGCCGCGCCGGCCGGCGCGTCCGTCTGCAACGGCGCCGAAACCAGCGCGGCCTGAAAGCGAATCGGTTCGTCTCCGCCGATGCGCAAGAAGCCGGCACCCGGGGCGGTGGGCAACCGATATGCGTCGAGGGTGCCCAGCACCGTTTGGGATTCAGCGGCCGAGAGCGTCTTCATGCACATCCGGTACGACAGGTGGGCTTCCAGTCCGCGTAATCGGCCCTCATCGAGGCGCTGGCTGGCCAGCAGCAGGTGCATGCCCAGGGATCGGCCGAGACGGCCGATCGCGACGAACATGTCGGCGAAATCGGGATGCTGGCTGAGCAATTCGGAGAACTCATCGACGATGATGAACAGCGTGGGCAGTGAGCTCAGCCCGGCGGCGGAACGGCGCGCGCGATCGTATGCCGCCACGCTGACGCAGCCCGCTTTCCGCAGCAGTTGCTGACGACGGTTCATCTCCCCCGCCAGGGCATCGCGCATCCGGGCCACCAGCGGCGCGTCGTCGGCAAGATTGGTGATGACGGCGGATACGTGCGGCGCTTGCGCATAGTCAAGAAATGTTGCGCCACCTTTGAAGTCGACAAGCAACAAATTCAGCGTCTCGGGCGAGTTGCGGGCCATCATGCCCAGCGCGATGGTGCGCAACAGCTCTGACTTGCCCGACCCGGTGGCGCCGATGCACAGCCCGTGCGGGCCCATCCCGTTTTCGGCCGGCTCTTTGATGTCCAGTTCGAGAGGGGTGCCATCGACGGTGGTTCCGATGGGTACGCGAAGCCGGTCGAGAGGTCGTTCACTACCCCACCAGGTGACCGGGTCGAATCGGTGCACATCGGAATGCCCTATCAGATCTGGCCAACTCGCGTCGCGGCTTCCCGGGCGCCCGATACCGGCGCGGCACCCGGCCAACCGGCGCGCACATATCAGCGCGTCGATCGCCGTCATCTGATCGGGGCACCAACCCGGTGCCGTGGGGGTGAGCCCGCGAATGACCGGTGGCGTACCCTCGCGGCCGGTGCCGACCCCGATGGTGGTTGCGCCGGCGATCGGGTCGACGCCCTCGACCAGGTCGATGACCACAAGCATGCGGCGTCGTTGCGCCGCGCCGAGCGCATGTTGCGCTTCTGCCGGGGTCGCATAGATCATCCGCACCGGACCCGCCTCATCGCGATCCGTCGGATGTTGGTTGTGCGGCAGCCATTTCAGCCACTCCCAGTGGCCGCGGTTCGCATCGCTGAGCACCGCGGCGATCAGCAGGTGATCGGGATCATGCAGCACGGCGAGTTGGCAGACAATCGCACGCAGCAAGCCGCGCACCGCACCCGGATCACCGTCGATCGCCACCGATGCATCGTCACGCAGGGCGATCGTCACCGGTGCGTGGATGGTCGAATGGGTGCGCAGGAAACGCTCTAATGCCTCCGCGGTGACCGGATCGCGAGCCTCCTCGGCCGGAAGCTGCGGTGCAACTACGCGGCGGGCCAGTGGCTGAGTACCCATGCCCATCCGGATGAGGCAGAAGTCGGCATCGGTGGGCGGCCGCTCCCACATCCGCGGCCCCGCGATCAACGACCACAGCGTGTCGGGATCGGGATGGCTCCTGATCGATGAGCGGTACTGTGCCACAGCAATTTCGGACACGGATTGACTCATCTGGCTCAGGTATCCGAGATATCGATCGCGGTCGGCATCGATGCCGCCGCCGGGCTGTCGGGCACGACCGGTCAGGCCTGCCACCGCGGTGGAAACCAGCGTCATCACCGGGAAGACCAGAAACATGGGGTTGTGGGCCACTCCGGTCCCGGCGGTGTACGCCGCCGCCATGATGCCCATGCACATCAGGGAGATCACGATCGGCACCACCCGTGGCAGCATGCCCGGCGATACCCGCGACGGCAGGTCCGGCGGAGCGTCGATAACGATGTCTGTATCCGCCGCCGGAACCTGCGGTCCCGCCGGTGGGTAAGTGTTGGTCATCTGGTCCCTCCCGGTGCGACGACGGTAAGTAGCACTGGGGTCGACGGCAAGTCACCTGTGGACAGCCGAATGCCGGAGGGTGCAGACCTGACTATGTTCACTCGTGATCCGAGCGAAGGGTTCGATGTTGCCTGCAACCGATACCGGGCTGCGACGCGTCTCAGTTCATTGGGACGCTGCCGTCATCGATGTTGCCCTGCCCGCCAAAATCCCTGTTGCCGTGCTGATTCCGTCAATCGTTGACATCCTCGAGATTGGCCATCCCGACAACGAGGCCGAGCGCTACCAGCTGTCGGTGCCCGGCCACTCCGCGTTGGATCCATCCATGGCTCTGACGCAGCACCGCATCGGCGACGGCGCAATCCTGCTGCTGACCCGGTGCGGCGTGCCATTGCCCGCGCCGCGTTACGTCGATGTAGCGCAGGCCGTGTCGGCCACGCTCGGCGCAGTGGCCAGGCCGCACAACGGCTTTCGGCATGACCGTGCGGTCCGGCTCACCGCCGCGACGGCGGCGATTGCGTCGGCCGGAATCGGAGGGCTGGTAATTGTGCGTAACACGTTCAGCGCTGGGGCCACCGGGGAAGTCGCCAGCACGGTGACGGTTTTGGTGGCCGCCGGCATTCTTGCCCTTGGGCTCGCGGCCCTTGCACACCGCAGTCATCGAGACCAGACCGCCGGGCTGACACTGAGCGCCATCGCTACCGTGTTCGCAGCGGTTGCCGGCTTTGTGGCAGTGCCGGGCGAACCCGGCGTCTGCAATGTGTTGCTCTCGGCGGCGGCGGTGGGCGCCACCGCGATTGTGGCGATCCGCGTATCGGGTTGCGGTGTAGTCACATTGACCGCCGTGGCCTGCTGCGCGGTGATCGTCGCGGCGGCCGGGTTGGCAGGGGTGATCAGCGATGCAGCGCCGCGGGCCATCGCCTCGGTGGCTGCGCTGGTATGCCTTGGCCTGTTGGGGGTGGCGGCTCGCGCATCGATCGCACTGGCGGGGTTGTCGCCGCGACTGGGTACGCCGGATGTGGCTGAGGTCGAACCGAGCGGTGCGTGGCTATCCCCCAAGGCGGTCAGCGCCGACAGGTGGTTGGTCAGCCTGCTCGGCGGCTTGTCGGGAGCCGCCGCGGTCGGTGCGGTGATCACCGTGCTCGCCGGCGCGCCGGGGCCGGCCTGCACCGCTTTCGGCACCCTGACCGGCGCGCTGCTGCTGTTGCGCGCCCGATCCGCCGAAGCGCGAAGGATGCTGGTGTTCGCAGCCAGCGGATTCGTGATTGTAGCAACGACATTCGTCGTCGCCGCCGTGCGAACACCGGTGCACAACTCCTGGGTCGCGACGGCAACAACGGTCGCCGTGGCAATGTGCCTCGGCTTTGTCACACCGACCAGACCCCTCTCGCCGGTACTGCGACGAAGCGCCGGGATGCTGGAGTGGTTGATGCTGGCCGTGATGGTCCCGCTGACCTGCTGGATATGTGGACTCTACGGTGCGGTCCGAGGATTGAGCCTGACATGACGCGGTTGCACGCCGGGCGCCTGCTGGCGGTGTCGGCACTGACGGTACCGGGCATGTTCGGAATGCCGGCCGCACAGGCGATTTCACCACCCGATATCGATGACAGATGGTTGCCCAGCCCCACCTTACCGGCCTCCCCCTGGCCGACCGCGCAACGCGAGGTCTGCGCGGCGATGACCGTCGACTCGGGACCCGGCCGCAACCAGCCGGCGAGTCTGGTCGACCTATCGGAGGTCTGGCAACTCAGCCGCGGCGCAGGACAACGGGTCGCTGTCATTGACACCGGCATCTCACGACACCTTCGACTGCCCGATGTCGTGCCCGGCGGCGACTACGTGTCCACCGGCGACGGTACGCAGGATTGCGACGCGCACGGCACGCTGGTAGCGGGAATCATCGCGGCCACAGCAGATTCCAAGTCCGATCGCTTCAGCGGTGTGGCACCGGAGGCCACGTTGATCAGCATTCGTCAGTCGAGCGCGAAGTTCGCCCGGGTTGGCGACCGGTCCCGCGTTGGGGTCGGTGATGTCGCCACTCTTGCCAGAGCCGTTCGGACGGCTGCCGATCTGGGTGCGTCGGTGATCAACATTTCGTCGGTGGCGTGCGCACCGGTGGCTTCGGCGCTCGACGACCGCGCACTGGGTGCCGCACTGGCCTACGCCGTCGACGTCAAGAACACCGTCATCGTGGCCGCGGCCGGCAACTCCGGTGGCGCCGGGCAATGTCCGCCGCAACGCGCTGACGCTACCTGGGAAACCATCACGGTTGCCGTCAGTCCCGCCTGGTACGACGACTACGTGCTGACCGTCGGCTCGGTGAATGCCGACGGAACGCCCTCGGGGTTCACCCTGGCCGGGCCGTGGGTGGATGTCGCCGCGCCGGGTGAGGCGGTGACTACACTTGCGCCGCAACCGGTCTCGGGCACGAGTTATGCCGCCCCGGTGGTCAGCGGACTGGCCGCGCTGATTCGGTCCCGCTTCCCGGCGATGACCGCCCGCCAGGTGATGCAACGGATCAAGACGACGGCGCATCATCCTGCCGCCGGATGGAATCCCCTCGTCGGCAACGGCACTATCGATCCACTCGCCGCAATCAGCGCCGACGGGGGCTCCGCCGGCCACACAACCGGCCCGTCGCCGGCGCCGATGCCGATCACCGCATCGCCGCCGATCCCACTGCGCGACTCGCGCGCCCGGGACACCGCACTCCGTGGGGCCGCGATCTGCCTTATGGCCCTGACCGTCGCTGTGGGCACCGGAGCAGTCAGGGGCCGGCTACGGCGAACCCGCGACCGTGTCACGGGCGATTGATGCGTTCTGTCTGCTCAGTTCCGGCCCAGCGGGCAACAGCGTCAGCAGCGGCCACGGCGCCGGGCTCGGGTCCGCAAGACCGAGGTCATGTGCGGCATCGTCGTCATGAATGGCGAACCGGACACCGGTGTCGGTGATCAGGTACCGGGTGCCGTCTTTGTTGCCGGCCCGCACGTAGGCGCTTCGGCCCGGCGGCAGGTAGACGGCGTCCAACGCCGGGCCATGTCCGTCGGCTTGCGCCAAGGCCACCGCCGCTTGACCAGGCGGGGTTGGAATCCGGTCCTCGGCGACAAATGCGAAATCCACCTTGTCCGCACCCGGACCCTGCCAGCTGGCGCACAGCACGGCGGCGAGCTGCCACAAGAGCGGCGACCGGTCCGGGAAGCTGCTGACCGGCAGTTCGGCGACGACGGGAGCGGCCCGGATAGCGTCCGGCGCGACGGTCACGGCATTGGCCGTTGCCTGCGGTTCGCTGAACCGCAGCAGGTCGGCGGCCACCTGCCCGATGCGCTGCACCCCGGTGGACAGCACGACGTAATACTCCTCCCCATCGGCGCGTGTGACGCGAAGCACACTGCCTACCGGAAACCCGGGCAGCCCGGGCGACTTGCCGCCCAGGCCGCGGATCCGTGGCGGTGCGATCGGCGGCGCCTCCGGCACGGCGTTCAGCAATGCCTGCGAGACCAGCTGTGGCGCATGGCCCTCGAGGCGTAGCGCGCGCAGAACAGCAGCATCCGCGAGGTCCACCATCGCGCGGTGTCCGTGGTAGAGCAGGTAGACCGGCGAACCGAAGTCGGCGGCCACCAGGAGCGCCTCCCCAGCGGTCACGCGGCGCGCCGCCGACTGCTCGGACCGGCGCCCGATGATGACCGTCGTGCTGCTAGCGCCAGTGCTAGCGCATATCGACCAAGCCATATCGCCTGCGGACAGCGTCCGGCCGAGGAACTGGGGTGCGCCCGGAATGCCCAGCAGCGGGCCGCGTTTGGTGGCGCCCAGGTCAGACAAGGTGACCGGTTGCGGATCGGCGGGCCTCGCCGCGATGAGCCGGGCAGAGGCCAAGTTGAGCACCGGATGCCAAGCATCGTCCACTCGCACGAAGAGCGCACCGGATTCGCGGCTCACCACGATCTGCGCGCGATCCAGTGCTACATGCGGTCGCAGGAAGGCGAGAAAAGCGCAGCCCGCCACGGCGACGGCGGTGAGCAGGCAACCGAGCGCCAGTGGTGTTGAGTGGGCGTGCCAGCGATGATCGGTCGCCCGGACGCCCGTGCCCAGCAAGGCGCTTTCGACACGGCGCAGCAAATACCGGTAAGCGCTGGCGTGCAGCCACGTGGCCGGCTGACGGGGCAATGAAGCTCCTAAGGATCTCCGAACAGTGTGAATCCGTTAACGCCCACGGTAAGCGGCCATTCGACGGCGTCACGGCGGTTATCCACAGGTCGCGGGTGTTACGGCAGGTCACAAATTGGGTAAAATCGCCCGGTGAAAACTCGCCGCATACGTAGCCCTCGGGTGGGCACCGCGCGGTCAGCAACTCGCTTCATCGGCCTTGGTGCTTTTGCCCTGGTTACCGCTGCTGGCCTGCTCGCGCCACCCGCCGCAGCGCCAAAAGCCTCCGCCGATGACTGCCCGGACGTCGAGGTCATCTTCGCCCGCGGCACCAACGAGCCCCCCGGGCTGGGCCGGGTCGGCGACGCGTTCGTCGACTCGCTGCGCCAGCAAACCAACGGCCTGAACATCCTGCCCTACGGGGTGAACTACGCGGCCAGCAAGCTGCAGCTGCACGGCGGCGACGGCGCCAACGACACCATCGACCGCGTCAAGAAGAGCGTGGAGAAGTGCCCCAACACCAAGATCGTGCTGGGCGGCTACTCGCAGGGCGCGTCGGTGATGGACATCGTGGCCGGTGTCCCGATCGGCGGTATCAGCTGGGGTAACACCCTGCCGGCCCAGTACGCCAACAACATCGCGGCCGTCGCCACCTTCGGTGACGTGGCCGACCGCGCCGGTGGCACTCTGCCCAGCAAGAGCGCGCTGCTGGGATCCAAGGCGATCGACCTGTGCAACCCGAACGACCCGATCTGCCACGCCGGTCCCGGTAACGAGTGGAGTGGGCACACCGAGGGCTACGTCCCCGTGTACACCACCCAGGCGGCGGCGTTCGTGGCATCCAAGCTGGCCGGTGCCGGCCAGTCGGTGCCCGGCTATGGGCCGTCGTACCCGGGCGCTGGACCGCAGATGCCCGGCCAGCCCGGCTATGGGCAGCAGTCCCCGGTGTACGGGCAGAACCCGCCCGGGTCCGGCCCGTCGATTCACGGCGGCCCCGGCACCGCTCCGGCTCCGGTACCGTCGCTGCCTTCGCCCGTCGCGCCGGGACCGGTGCCGGAAGCACCGCAAGCACCTCTCGTCTAAATCGTTACCGTCGGGTTATCAACGCCCCCTTAACATCTCTGTGTGAGGCTTATCCCGTTAGGGCTGGGCATCGGACTGGGCGTGGTGGGCACGTTACTGGTTGCCCCGCAACTGGTTCCCCGTGCGTCGGCGTCGTGCCCCGCCGTTGAAGTGGTCTTTGCCCGAGGTACCGACGAGCCGCCCGGCGTCGGCAAGGTGGGCGGGGCCTTCGTCGGCTCGTTGCGCGAGCAGACCCGCAAAAGCGTTGGCGCATATGGGGTTAACTATCCTGCCAGCAAAGACTTCCTGGCCGCCACCAATGGCGCCAACGACGCCAGCGCCCACATCCAGCAGATGGCCGCCAACTGCCCCAACACCAAGCTGGTGCTGGGCGGATACTCGCAGGGCGCCGCCGTCGTCGACATCGTCACGGCCGCACCGGTGCCCGGCCTCGGCTACCGCCAGCCGTTGCCGCCCCAGGCCGCCGAGCACGTCGCTGCGGTCGCCCTGTTCGGCAATCCGTCCGGCCGGGCCGGTCAACTGATGAGTGCCCTGTCCCCCAATTTCGAGGGCAAGACCATCGACCTGTGCAACCCGGGCGACCCGATCTGCTCGAGCGGCATGCAGTGGAGTTCGCACCTTGGCTACGTGCCCGGACTGACCAATAAGGCGGCGAATTTCGTGGCGGCCAGGGTTTAGTGCGAGCGGATATCCCGGGTGATCAGGTTGCGCGCGGCCAGCTCGTCATCGGGCGGATAGTCCACGCCGACCAGCGACAGACCGTGCGCGGGTGCGGCGGCGAAGTCGCTGGATCGCTCTGTGACGCTGAGCAATTCGCGGCAATAGGACACCGGGCGCCGGTGTTCGCCGACGGCCAGCAGCGCGCCGACCAGTGACCGCACCATCGACCAGCAGAACGCGTCGGCGCTGACCCGGGCGGTGATCTGGTCACCGTCGCGGGTCCACTCCAGCCGCTGCAGATCGCGAATGGTGGTGGCGTTCTCGCGGTGGCGACAGAACGCGGCAAAGTCGTGTAATCCCAGCAGGTCTCGCGATGCGGTGGCCATCGCCTCGACGTCCAGCGGCCGTGGCCAGGCGGTGACGTAGCGGGCCTGCAGCGGTTGCACACCCCAGGGCGCCGTCGAGAGCCGGTACACATAGTGACGGCGCAGCGCCGAGAACCGGGCATCGAAACCCGCAGGCGCACGGCTGATATCGACGACCCGGACATCGGTGGGCAGAAACCGGCCCAGTCTTCGCAGCAGCGGCAGGAATTCGGGTTCACCCACGTGCGGTGCACGCGGGTAGGCATTCGGCAGCGCGGTCAGCGGCACGTCGACGTGAGCCACCTGTCCGGTGGCATGCACTCCCGCGTCGGTGCGCCCCGCCGCACGCAGCCGCACCGGCGTGCGAAAGACGGTCGTTAGCGCCTCGTCGAGAATGCCAGCCACGGTCCGCTGGCCGGCCTGAGCGGCCCAGCCCGCGAAACCTGTTCCGTCATAGGCGATATCAAGCCGCAGACGGACGTCCTCGCTAACTCTCGTCAGCCTCGTCGTTCGCCTCGGCGGCCTCGGCTTCGGCCCTCGCGGCCACGGCCTTGTCGGCCTTCTCTTCGGCCTTGGCCTGCGCTTCGGTGGTCTCGCCGGAGTCGGCCTCAGTCTCAGTGGCCTCAGTCTCGGCGGCCTCAGTCTCGGCGGCCTCGGTCACCTCGTCGGCGGTCGGGCCGACGGCTTCCTCAGGCTCAACCGCCGCCTGAGGTGCCGCCGCTGCCGCGACAGGAGCGTCGGTCTTCTTGGAAGCCTTCACCCGACGGGCCCGATCGGCCTCGGAGGTGACCGTCTTCTCCCGCACCAACTCGATCACGGCCATGGGGGCGTTGTCGCCCTTGCGCGGCTCGACCTTGATGATGCGGGTGTAGCCGCCGTTGCGGTCGGCATAGAACGGGCCGATCTCCTCGAACAGGGCGTGCACCACGTCCTTGTCGCGGATCTTCTTCAGCACCTCGCGACGGTTGTGCAGCGCACCCTTTTTCGCGTGCGTGATCAGCTTCTCCGCGTACGGCCGCAGCGCCCGCGCTTTGGGCTCGGTCGTCTTGATCCGGCCGTGCTCGAACAGGGACGTGGCCAGGTTGGCCAGCAGGGCCTTCTGGTGGGAAGACGACCCGCCGAGGCGAGGTCCCTTGGTGGGCTTGGGCATTGCGACTATCTCCTAATTGGGGCCGGCCCCCGTATCAGGTAGGGCCGGGACGGACTTTCGTCGGTTGTGTCCGGTTCCTCAGCGGCCGCTGCACGGCCGCATCGTCACCGGACGGCCGTTACAGCTGTTCGGTTTCGGCGTAGTCCTGGTCGTCGTAGGCCGCCTCGTTGGACCAGGTGCCGGTGGCGACGTCGTAACCCGCGACCTGCGAGGGGTCGAAGCTCGGCGGGCTGTCCTTGAGCGACAGGCCCAGCTGGTGCAGCTTGACCTTCACCTCGTCGATGGACTTCTGACCGAAGTTGCGGATGTCGAGCAGGTCGGACTCGGTGCGGCTGACCAGCTCGCCGACGGTGTGCACACCCTCGCGCTTGAGGCAGTTGTAGGACCGCACCGTCAGATCAAGGTCATCGATCGGCAGCGCGAACGACGCGATGTGGTCGGCCTCGGCCGGCGACGGCCCGATCTCGATGCCCTCGGCCTCGATGTTGAGTTCGCGTGCCAGGCCGAATAATTCGACCAGGGTCTTACCCGCCGACGCCAGCGCGTCGCGGGGGTTGATCGAGCTCTTGGTCTCGACGTCCAGGATCAGCTTGTCGAAGTCGGTGCGCTGCTCGACACGGGTGGCGTCCACCTTGTAAGTGACCTTGAGCACCGGCGAGTAGATGGAATCGACTGGGATACGGCCGATTTCGGCGCCCGAAGCCCGGTTCTGCACGGCCGGCACGTAGCCACGGCCACGCTCGACGACCAGCTCGACCTCGAGCTTGCCCTTGTCGTTCAGAGTAGCGATGTGCAGGTCGGGGTTGTGCACGGTGACACCCGCGGGCGGCACGATGTCACCCGCGGTGACCTCACCCGGACCCTGCTTGCGCAGGTACATGGTGACCGGCTCGTCCTCCTCGGAGGACACCACCAGGCTCTTGAGGTTCAAGATGATCGCGGTGACGTCTTCCTTGACGCCCGGCACGGTGGTGAACTCGTGCAGCACGCCGTCGATGCGAATGCTGGTGACGGCCGCACCCGGAATCGAGGACAGCAGCGTGCGCCGCAGCGAATTGCCCAGGGTGTAACCGAATCCCGGCTCCAGCGGCTCGATGACGAACTGGGAGCGGCTGTCGGTGAGGACTTCCTCCGACAATGTGGGTCGCTGAGAGATCAGCATGGTGTTTCTCTTCTCCTTCTCGGCACCCGCTATTTGATGCCGTCAAGACCTGCACCGGGTTGGCTGCAGGGGGTCTTTACTTCGAGTAGAACTCGACGATGAGCTGCTCGGTGAGCGGCACGTCGATCTGCGCCCGCTCGGGCAGTTGGTGGACGAGGATGCGCTGACGCTCCCCCACCACCTGCAACCAGCTCGGGATCGGGCGGTCGCCCGCCGTCTCCCGCGCGATCTGGAACGGCACGGTGTTCAGCGAGCCGTCCCGCACGTCGATGATGTCGTACTGCGACACCCGGTAGCTGGGGACGTTGACGTGCACGCCGTTGACGCTGAAGTGTCCGTGGCTGACCAGCTGACGCGCCATCCGCCGGGTGCGCGCCAGACCGGCGCGGTACACGACGTTGTCCAGCCGGCTTTCCAGGATGCGCAGCAGTTCCTCGCCGGTCTTGCCGGACTGCCGGGAGGCCTCTGCGTAGTAGCGGCGGAACTGTTTTTCCATCACGCCGTAGGTGAAGCGAGCCTTCTGCTTCTCCTGCAGCTGCAGGAGGTATTCGCTCTCCTTGATCCGCGCGCGGCCGTGCTGGCCGGGCGGGTAGGGACGCTTCTCGAACGCCTGGTCGCCACCGACGAGGTCGGTGCGCAGCCGGCGCGACTTGCGGGTAACGGGTCCGGTGTAACGAGCCATTGGGTTCTTTTCCTCCTAGACCCTGCGTCGCTTCGGGGGGCGAACGCCGTTGTGCGGCTGGGGGGTGACGTCGGAGATCGCACCGACCTCCAGACCGGCGGCCTGCAGCGACCGGATTGCCGTCTCGCGGCCCGAGCCCGGGCCCTTCACGAACACGTCGACCTTCTTCACGCCGTGCTCCTGCGCCTTGCGGGCCGCGTTCTCGGCGGCCAGCTGGGCGGCGAACGGCGTCGACTTACGCGAGCCCTTGAACCCGACGTGACCCGACGACGCCCAGGCGATGACATTGCCCTGCGGGTCGGTGATGGTCACGATGGTGTTGTTGAAGGTGCTCTTGATGTGGGCGGCACCGTGCGGGACGTTCTTCTTTTCCCGGCGACGGGTCTTCTGCCCCTTCTTGGGAGCAGCGGATGCCTTCTTGGCTGGTGGCATGGGGGATTACCTGGCCTTCTTCTTGCCGGCGATGGTGCGCTTGGGGCCCTTGCGGGTGCGTGCGTTGGTCTTGGTCCGCTGGCCGCGCACCGGCAGGCCGCGGCGGTGCCGCAGGCCCTGGTAGCAGCCGATCTCGATCTTGCGACGGATGTCGGCCTGAACCTCGCGGCGGAGGTCACCCTCGACCTTCAGGTTCGCTTCGATGTAGTCGCGCAGGTGGGTCAGCTGGTCATCGGTCAGATCCCGGGTGCGCACGTTCCGGTCGATGCCGGTAGCTGCCAGGATCTCGTTCGACCGGGTGCGGCCGACGCCGAAAATGTAGGTCAGGGCGATCTCCATCCGCTTGTCACGCGGAAGGTCGACGCCGACTAGTCGAGCCATAGGTGGCGTTTCCTCTTTTTCCAGGCGGAGGTCTGATCCCAGCCCGTTCCCGGCCCCATCTGGGTTTTACCGGGGCCCGGCCTCCGTCCGGGCGTAGATGAGCGGCCCATCTCTAAAGATGCCAGCCGCTCAGTGGTGCTGGGAGGTCTGCATTCAGTTGTATCGGGGCCTGGGCGGATCAGCCCTGGCGCTGCTTGTGGCGCGGATCAGAGCAGATCACCATGACCCGCCCGTGCCGACGGATCACCCTGCACTTGTCACAGATTGGCTTGACGCTCGGGTTCACCTTCACGGCTGTTCGATCCTGTTCTGTCTGGTTCGTAGGTTGTTGGCGATCAGGCGCTTACTTGTACCGGTACACGATGCGGCCACGGGACAGGTCGTAGGGAGACAACTCCACCACCACCCGGTCCTCGGGCAGGATGCGGATGTAGTGCTGCCGCATCTTGCCGCTGATGTGGGCAAGCACCTTGTGGCCGTTCTCCAGCTCAATGCGGAACATCGCATTGGGCAGCGGCTCGACCACTCGGCCTTCCACCTCGATGGCGCCGTCCTTCTTGGCCATAACTAATTAAGAATCCTCGTCGTATAGTTTCGTTCTCGTCTGCGCCTAGTCGACGCGACATTGCACACCGACTTGGAACGTGAGCCGGTGACAGGAAATTCCTAGGGACTTGGCACACAAAAAGTCGGCGCGGATGCCGCACCGTTGTTCCACGATACCTGGTAAATCCGCATCACCAAAATCGCTGTCGGCGGAATGCGGCCCGCCTTCCCGCCCTCCCACAGGGCCGCTGACGAGCGCATACTTAACGCCGATGACACACCCATCAGGCCCGTCCGCTGCTGAGGTCGCCGGCTTGGCAAGCCAGCAGCGCAAACCTGTCATGCTGACCGTCGACGACGATCCCTCGGTCTCCCGGGCCGTCGCCCGCGACCTGCGCCGCCACTACGGCGAGGAACACCGGATCGTGCGCGCGGAATCCGGGCCGGACGCCCTGGGCACGCTCAAGGAGCTCAAACTGCGCGGCGAGACGGTTGCGGTGCTGATCGCCGACTATCGGATGCCGAAGATGAGCGGCATCGAGTTCCTCGAGCAGGCGATGGACCTGTATCCGGCGGCGCGCCGGGTGCTGCTGACCGCCTACGCCGACACGCACGCCGCCATCGACGCGATCAACGTCGTCGACCTGGACCACTATCTGCTCAAGCCGTGGGATCCCCCGGAGGAGAAGTTCTACCCCGTCATCGACGGGCTGCTGGACGCCTGGCGGGCCGCACCCGAGCACCCGATTCCGCACACCAAGGTGATCGGGCACCGCTGGTCGGCGCGATCCTGGCAGGTCCGCGACTTCCTGGCCCGCAACGGCCTGTACTACACCTGGTTCATGGCCGACGATCCCGCCGGCGAGCGGCTGCTCACCGCGGCCGGTGAGGACGGCCTGCGGCTGCCGGTGGTGGTCACCCAGCGGGGCGACACCCTGGTCGAACCCACCGATGCGCAGCTGGCCGAGACGCTGGGGCTGACCACCACGCCGTCGCAGGAGTTCTACGACCTGATCGTCGTCGGCGGCGGGCCCGCGGGCCTGGCCGCGGCCGTGTACGGCGCCTCCGAAGGGCTGCGCACGGTGCTCATCGAGCACATTGCGACGGGCGGTCAGGCCGGACAGAGCTCGCGTATCGAGAATTATCTGGGCTTCCCGGACGGGGTGTCGGGTGGCCAGCTGGCCGACCGGGCACGGCGGCAGGCGGAGAAGTTCGGCGCCGAACTGATCACCGCCCGCAAGGCCACCGCGCTCGAGGTGAACGGATCCAAGCGCACCGTGCGGTTCGCCGACGGCGGCTCGATCGACGCGCACGCGGTCATCCTGGCCACCGGAGTCTCCTATCGCCAGCTGCAGGCCGAGGGCTGCACCGAGCTGACCGGCTGCGGCGTCTACTACGGCGCGGCCGTCTCGGTGGCCTCGGATTGTGAAGACGAAGAGGTCTACGTGGTCGGCGGGGCCAACTCGGCCGGCCAGGCAGCCATGTACCTGTCCCGGACGGCCAAGTCGGTCAACATCGTGGTGCGTGGCCCGTCGCTGGAGGCGTCGATGTCCTACTACCTGATCCAGCAGATCGAAGCGAACCCCAAGATCAACGTGCTGACCTGTACCGAGGTGCAGCGCGCCAGCGGCGACGGCCACCTGGAGCAGCTGACGCTGGTCAACAACAGGACCGGTAAAACAGAGGACGTCACCTGCGGCCGGATGTTCATCTTCATCGGGGCCGCCCCGCGCACCGACTGGCTGGACGGGGTGCTGGCCCGTGACGACCACGGCTTCATCCTGACCGGGCCGGACCTGCGCAACGTGTGCGGCTGGACGCTGGATCGCCCGCCGCATCATCTGGAAACCAGCGTGCCCGGCGTGTTCGCCACCGGCGACGTGCGCGCCACGTCCGCCAAACGGGTCGCCGCCGCGGTCGGCGAAGGGTCGATGGCCGTGATGCTCGTGCACCGATACCTGGCCGAGAGCTAGGAGAAGCATGACCGCCGCCGAATCGATGGCCGAGAAAATGCCCTGCTCGCCTGACGAGCTGCGCAGCCTGTTCCTGTTCGAGGCGCTGACCGACGACCAGCTCGCGGTGCTGTGCAGCAACGGGCACATCCAGCACTACGAGCCGGGTCCGATCTGCGTCGAAGGCGAACCGGCGACTTGCTTCTACGTCCTCATCGACGGGGAGCTGACCATGACCAAGCTCTCCGGCGGACAGGACATCGAGACCAACCGGACCTCGCAGCGCGGGGTGTACTGCGGGGCCTGGCGGGCGTTCACCGGCGGGAAGCAGAAGAACTACGACGCCTCGGTGCACGTCACCAAGCCGTCGCGGTTCTTCGTGATGGACGCACCGGTCTTCGCCCAGTTCATGCGGGACCAGTTTCCGATGGCGGTGCATCTGCTCGACGGCATCGCCGTCGGCACCGACCGCACCCGCCGGATCATCGACAACCGGGAGAAGCTGCTGGCCCTGGGCCGGTTGTCGGCCGGACTGACGCATCAGCTGAACAATCCGGCGGCGGCGATCTCCCGCTCCGCGGCGGATCTGCGCGAACGGGTGGCCAATATGCGGCACAAGCTGGCCATGCTCGCCGACGGCACCATCTCGGCCGAGGCGCTCAGCGCCCTGGTGCGGTTTCAGGAGAGGGTCGCCGAGCAGGTCGCCAAGTCGGCTGCTCCGGGAGGGGGGCAGCACCTGAGCGCGATGGAGACCTCCGATCGCGAGGACGCCATCGGCGACTGGCTGGAGGACCACGGCATCGACGGCGGATGGGACATCGCACCGACGTTCGTCGAGGGCGGCATCGACACCGACTGGCTGGAGCGGATTTCCACGGTCACCGACGAACTCGCGTCCACATCGCTGGAGCAGGCGATCCGATGGATCAACTACACCATCGAGAGCGAGCTGCTGATGAACCAGATCCTGGAAGCGAGCAAACGGATTTCGGCGTTGGTCGCCGACGCCAAGCAGTATTCGCAGCTGGATCGGGCCCCGTTCCAGGTGACCAATGTGCACGATCTGCTGCGCAGCACGCTGGTGATGTTCGCCGACCGGTTGACCAAAGACGCGGGCAAGGACACCGTCATCACGGTGGCCAAGGACTTCGACCAAACCCTTCCCGAAATCCCTTGCTACCCAGGTGATCTCAATCAGGTATGGACCAATATCATCGACAATGCGATCGCGGCGATGCGCGATACCGGTGGCACGCTGACAATCCGCACCTGCCGGGAAGGCGACAACCTGGCGCGCATCGAAATCTGTGACACCGGGCCGGGGATACCCGAGGACGTGCGCGAGCACATCTTCGAGCCGTTCTTCACCACCAAGCCATTCGGCGAAGGCACCGGTCTGGGCCTGGACCTGGCGTTCAACATCGTGGTGAAGAAGCACCGCGGAGATCTGCGAGTGGAGTCCGTGCCGGGCGACACCCGGTTCATCGTGCTGCTGCCGCTCACGGCGCCCGCCGCCGATATCGCCGCCACCGAGCTCGACGATGCCGATGAGGATGTAGCCGACCCGGAATAGAGCTTGCCGAGCGCAGGTTGGGAAAGCCATGACCGATGCAGCAAGCAAGCCCGATCTCGGCCGGTTCGGATCCTTCGGACGCGGCGTCACACCGCAACAAGCCAAGGACATCGAGGCGCTGGGCTACGGCGCAGTCTGGGTGGGCGGTTCACCGCCGGCCGAGCTGGCCTGGGTCGAGCCCCTTCTGGAAGCGACCACCACGTTGCAAGTGGGTACCGGCATCGTCAACATCTGGACCGCAGCCGCCAAGCCGGTGGCCGAATCCTTCCACCGCATCGACAAGGCCTACCCGGGCCGGTTCCTGCTGGGCATCGGCGTCGGCCATCCCGAGGCGCACACCGAGTACCGCAAGCCCTACGACGCCCTGGCCGAATACCTGCAGCAGCTCGACGACTACGGCGTGCCCGCCAATCGCCGCGTGGTGGCTGCGCTGGGGCCGCGCGTGCTCAAGCTGTCCGCACAGCGCTCCGCCGGGGCGCACCCCTACCTGACCACCCCCGAACACACCGCGCAGGCCCGCGAGCTGATCGGGCCGTCGGCTTTCCTGGCCCCCGAACACAAGGTGGTCCTGACCACCGACGCCGAGAAGGCCCGGGCGGTCGGCCGCAAGGCGCTCGACGTGTATTTCAATCTCGCCAACTACCGAAACAATTGGAAGCGGCTGGGTTTCACCGAGGACGAAGTCACCCGGCCTGGTAGCGACCGCCTGGTGGACGCGGTGGTGGCCTATGGCACCGTGGACCAGATCGCGGCCCGACTCAACGAGCATCTGGACGCCGGCGCCGATCACGTGCCCGTGCAGGTCCTGACGAAGGATGAAAACCTGGTCTCGGCGCTGGCCGAACTGGCGGGGCCGCTGGGGTTGAAGCAGTCCTGAGAGCCTAGGGGGAGCCAGATGACCGGAGCAGTCTCACTCAAGCCCGAGCTCGGCCGGTTCGGCGTATGGCTGCCCACCAGGTCCATCTCCCCCGAATTGGCCGCGGGCATCGAATCGCTGCGCTACGGCGCCGCTTGGATTGGTGGATCACCGGACGCGGATCTGTCCTGGGCCGACCCGGCCCTGGCGCAGACGACGTCGTTGCAGCTGGCCACCGGCATCGTCAACATCTGGTCGGCACCTGCCCCGGCCGTCGCCGAGTCCTTCCACCGGATCGAATCCGGCCACCCGGGAAGGTTTTTGCTGGGTGTCGGGGTGGGCCACCCTGAGCACACCCAGCAATACGTCAAGCCGTACGACGCCCTGGTGTCCTATCTGGACGAACTCGACGCGTCGCTGGTGCCGACCAGCCGCCGGGTCATCGCGGCGCTCGGGCCGCGGGTGTTAGGACTCGCGGCGCAGCGCAGCGCCGGCGCGCACCCGTATCTGACCACGCCCGAACACACCGCCAAGGCCCGCGACTTACTGGGCGGCGCAGTGTTTTTGGCGCCCGAGCACAAGGTGGTGCTCACCACCGACGCCGAGAAGGCCCGCGCGATCGGCCGTCAGACCGTCGAGTTCTACCTGGGCCTGAGCAACTATGTGAACAATTGGCTGCGGCTGGGGTTCACCGAGGCCGACGTGCGCAAGCCCGGCAGCGACAGGCTGATCGACGCGGTGGTCGCTTACGGCACTCCGGAGGACATTGCGCGGCGGCTGGGTGAACATCTGGAGGCCGGAGCCGACCATGTGGCGATCCAGGTGCTCGGTGGCCATGACGAGGAAACGCTGTTACCAGCGCTAAGTGAATTGGCCGGACCGCTAGGGGTAACTCCCGCGAACTGACCAATCGGCTCAGTTAGGGTTTGGGCATGCGGTTACTGGTCACCGGCGGCGCTGGATTCATCGGCGCCAATTTCGTGCACAGCACGGTCCGCGAGCACCCCGAGGATTTCGTGACGGTGCTCGACGCGATGACCTATGCGGGTCGGCGCGAGTCGCTGACCGATGTCGAGGACTCCATCAGCCTGGTGGTCGGCGACATCGCCGACGCCGAGCTGGTGTCGCAACTGGTCGCCGAATCCGACGCGGTGGTGCATTTCGCCGCCGAGAGCCACGTCGACAACGCGCTGGACAGCCCCGAACCGTTCCTGCACACCAACGTGGTCGGCACCTACACCATCCTCGAAGCGGTGCGCCGTTACGATGTGCGGCTGCACCATATTTCGACCGACGAGGTGTACGGCGACCTGGAGCTCGACGACCCCCAGCGATTCACCGAGGCGACCCCCTACAACCCGTCGAGTCCGTATTCGGCGACCAAAGCCGCCGCCGACATGCTGGTGCGAGCCTGGGTGCGCTCGTATGGGGTGCGCGCGACGATCTCGAACTGCTCCAACAATTATGGGCCGTACCAGCACGTCGAGAAGTTCATCCCGCGCCAGATCACCAATGTGCTCACCGGGCGGCGGCCCAAGCTGTACGGCACCGGCGCCAACGTCCGTGATTGGATCCATGTCGACGACCACAACAGCGCGGTCCGGCGCATTCTGGACAAGGGCGAAATCGGGCGCACCTACCTGATCAGCTCCGAAGGCGAGCGCGACAACCTGACCGTGCTGCGCACGCTGCTGCGGATGATGGGCCACGATCCCGACGACTTCGACCACGTCACCGACCGGGTCGGCCACGATTTGCGTTACGCCATCGACCCGTCGACGCTGTACGACGAATTATGTTGGGCGCCAAAGCACACCGACTTCGAGGAGGGACTGCGTGCAACCATTGACTGGTATCACGCAAACGAGTCGTGGTGGCGACCGTTGAAAGACGCCTCGGAAGCCCGCTACGAAGAGCGTGGACAGTAGCGTGAAGGTTCGCGAGCTGAAAATCCCCGGCGCCTGGGAGGTCACCCCCACCGTTCACGGCGATTCGCGCGGCCATTTCTTCGAATGGCTCACCGACAAGGGCTTCAGCTCCTTCGCCGGCCATCGGTTGGACGTCCGGCAGGCCAATTGCTCGGTATCGGCGGCCGGCGTGTTACGCGGATTGCATTTCGCCCAGGTGCCGCCGAGCCAGGCCAAATATGTGACCTGCGTGAGGGGTTCGGTGTTCGACGTAGTCGTCGACATCCGGGTGGGTTCGCCGACCTTCGGGCAGTGGGATTCGGTGTTGCTCGACGACTCCGATCACCGCACGATCTATCTGTCCGAAGGGCTTGGGCATGGCTTTTTGGCCCTGGAAGACAATTCGACGGTGATGTATTTGTGCTCGGCGGAATACAACCCGCAGCGCGAGCACACCATTTGCGCCACCGATCCGGCGCTGGCCATCGACTGGCCACTGGTGGACGGCGCCGCGCCCCACTTATCCGACCGTGATGCCGCGGCACCGAGCTTCGAAGAAGTGCGCGCCGCCGGCCTGCTGCCGACCTGGGAAGAGACGCAGGCGTTCGTTGAGAGTATGCGTGGTTGAGCGCGAAGCGCCCGCCTCGTCCAGAGATGTTCTCAGGCGCGGCAATTGGCTGGATACACTGGCAAAGCCCAACCGATCAATGCAAACGCGGCGGTTGCCATCCAACCATTTCGTTTGACGGATATACATAGTCTGCGTTTTGCAGTCGCCGCATTCATCAAAGACCTTTAGGGGCTCTCTTTCTCGCTGCGGTCACGCTAAGATAGCGCCGATGATGCCGATGATGCCCTGTTTGGAGGGCGAGAAGCGCCGATGAAACTCGGGCAGGTGTTCGATCCGCGAAGTAACGCGCTAAATGCGTGGCGGTTAGCACTTGCGGCCGAGGTCATCTTTTGGCACGCCTATCCGGTTCGGGGTCATCTGCCATCGCTGCGGGCCGTTCTTCAGCTTCTCCTTTCTGCTGGCGTTGACGGGTTCTTTGCGATCTCGGGGTTCCTCATCACCGCGAGTTGGCTGAGCAACCCGAAACTGCGTGAATACCTCGCCGCCCGAGCCCTGCGCATCCTGCCCGGATACTACGTCTGCATGATCGTGACAGCTTTCGTATTCGCCCCGGTGAGTGTGGCGATTCAAGGCGGTTCGGCAGCCAAGCTGTTGTTCTCATTCGCACCCTTCGAGTACGTCCTGAAAAACGCCGCGGTCTTGTGGCTCAAGCCCGACGTTGGTGGAACTCCGCACAACATCCCCAATGCGGGCATCTGGAACGCTTCGCTGTGGTCACTCTTCTGGGAAGTGATGTGCTATCTGGTTGTTGCCGCCATCGGCCTGGCCGGACTGGCCAACCGCAGGTGGGTTTCCCCGGCGATACTCGTGGTGGCGGCCATCGGGGCTTCCATGATGCCCCCCGTCACCTTCCCCGAGGTGTTCAATCGGCCGACAGGCAACGCGGGCCTGGTCATCATCTTCATGGCATGCCGGGCCGCGATCATGTTTGCGGCCGGAGCGCTGCTCTATCAGTGGCGGGACGTCATTCCCGCTCGCTGGTCGCTGGTGGCGGTGAGTGTGGTCATCGTGCTGTTGGCCGGCCAACTGCCGGATTACCGGGTGGTCGCCGCCGTTCCGCTGGCCTACGCCGTCGTCGTGTCCGGGTCCCTGCTGCACAACAGGCGTTTGAGGTTACGCACGGACCTGTCCTATGGCATGTACATCTACGCGTATCCGACGCAGCAGCTGCTGGCCGTCCTCGGGCTGCTCAGCCTCAATCCGATCATCTTCTGCCTTAGCGTGGCGGTGGCCACCCTGCCGCTCGCCGCGGCAAGCTGGTTCCTGATCGAAAAACCGGCGAGATCGCTGAAATCGCGTTTCAAACGGCAGTCCACCACCTCCCGAGAGCAAGCGGCGGTCGTCTTGCCTCCGGAGGTCTCCGGTGCCGCGTAGCGGCGATCACTGCATGACGCGACCCCCGGCAAACGATCGTCGGGCAGCGACCTGACCAAAACCACCGCCCGCGTCAATTCATCGCCTTCGGCCGATACGATGGCGGCGATGATGCGCGGCGCACACGGGGCGGAGGGTGGATGAAGCTAGGTCAGGTGTTCGATCCGCGAAGAAATGCGCTCAACGCGCTTCGATTGGTGCTGGCCGCCGAGGTCATGCTGTTTCATTCTTGGCCTGCCACAGGCCACATGCCGCCGAAGTCGACCTTGCAGCTTTTTTTCTCGGTGGGTGTGGACGGTTTTTTCGCTATCTCCGGTTTCCTCATCACCAGGAGTTGGATCACCGATCCGCGACTGCGCGACTACCTGACCGCTCGTGGCCTTCGTATCCTCCCCGGCTTCTACATCTGCTTGATTGTGACCGCGTTTGCCTTCGCGCCGCTCAGTGTGGCGATCCAGGGCGGTTCGGCGGCCAAGCTGCTCGGGTCCGCCGCGCCGCTCGAATACATCTTCAAAAACAGCGCGGTGGCCTATCTGCAGCCCACTATCGGCGGAACACTGCACGGTGTGCCGGGCGGGCCCGCGTGGAATGGTTCGATGTGGTCGTTGATCTGGGAACTGTTGTGCTATCTCGCCGTTGCCGGTATCGGTGTAGCAGGGCTGGCGAATCGCCGATGGGTTTCGCTCGCCATCTTGGTGCCCGCGACACTGCTCGCAACGCAATTACCGCCGCTGACTTTCCCAGGGGCATGGACCATCCCGCAACTGGCTGTCCGTGCGGCCATCATGTTTGCGGCCGGAGCCGTCATCTATCAGTGGAAAGATGTGATTCCCGCCCGCTGGTCACTCGTCGCGGTCTGCTTGGTCATCGTATTGGCGGCCGGTCGACTGCCCGATTACCGCGTGGTCGGCGCCCTCCCGCTGGCTTACGCGGTCATCGTGTCCGGTGCCCTGCTGAAGAACAAGCGCCTGCGCCTACGGACCGACCTGTCCTATGGCGTCTACATCTACGCCTTTCCAATCCAACAACTGTTGGCCGTCAGTGGGTTTGCTGGTCTACCTCCCGCGGTGTTCTTTCTCTGTGCGGTGGCAGCCACCCTGCCGCTGGCCGCGGCAAGCTGGTTCCTGGTCGAAAAGCCCGCAATGTCGCTCAAGCGCCGGCTACGGCGCAAGTGGAACGCTCCCGTCGCCTCGAGCTCCGACGAGGTCGGCCCCATCGACACAGCCGACGCCCTTGCTGACCGGTCTCCCGCGGACTCTCACGATTAACTGAAAACGACCACCGGCGCGCCCGCCTTATTGCTGAAGGGGCTGAAGGGCCGCCTTCCGAGGAGCAGGATAGCGCCTAGTCACCAGCACACCCGTCCACAACGCCACCGTGAGCAGTTCAGCGCCGACGCTGACGGCCGCGTACGGTTTTGGGTCCCAGCCGCGTTCGGAAAAGCCGAACAGGCCGATCGTTCTCGACGCGGCGAACGCGACCAGCGAACCTGCCGCCAGCGCGGCCGCCGCCCAACGCAGCCACCCGGGTCCGCCGATCAGGATCAGCAGCGCGATCGCGAACGAAACGCTGGCCTGGATTATGAACGCCGTGCCGATGGCCGGAACATGTTGGTAGCCATGCACATACAGGTAGGCGTGGCTGGCGGCGCTGATGGTCAGCGAGGCGGCGAGGCCGAGCCGGACCAGGATGCTCGTCAAAGTCATTGCAGTGTTTGCTCCTTCAATGCCAAGGCCGCCACTCCCCTGGTGTAGCTGACCTCACGGATGCCCAGCGCGTCGCGCAGCTTGCCGGCCGGTAGGGTGACCGGCTTGGGCGCCGGCCCGTCGCCGGGGTGCGGCAGCGGGTACGCGGTGGTGGTGCCGCTGTAGAACGTGACGTTGTCTTCGGTTTTCGAGAACAATTGGTGGACATGGCCGTTGAGGCAGGTGACCGACGAGAACCGGCGCAGGTAGCTCAGCGCCTGGGTGGCGTCGTCGGTGCCCCAGCCCCATTGCGGGTACATGGCGAACAACGGGATGTGGCTGAATACGATGATGGGCGTATCGCTGGACAGACGAGCGACGTCCTTTTTGACGAAGTCCAGCTGGTCGGCACCAAGATGTCCGAGCTTGCGAAGGTTCAACGTGTTGATCAGCGCGATCAGGTGCACACCGGCGATGTCCAGGCTGTACCACCCGTCCCCGACGGATCCCGCGCCGAATACGTTTCGGTACTTCTGTCCCGCGTCGTCGACCGAGTCGTGTTCTCCGGGCACGGTGAACACCTGTGGTGTCTTGAGGCCACTCATCATCTGCTTCACCTGGTCGAACTGCTCCGGGCTGGACAGGTGGGTGAGGTCGCCGGTGTGAATGACGAAATCCGGTGTGTAGCCCAGGTTGTTGACCTGATCGATCGCGTGCCCGAACGTTGCCGCGACGTCGGGGTTGGGCGCACCGGTGAAACCGAGGTGGCTGTCGCTGATTTGGGCGAATCGCAGAGTGGGCCGCCCCGCCGTGTGCTGAGCCCGCGCGTCACCGGCGACATGTGAGATAACCTCGCCGCCGGCCACGGCGAATCCGACCGCCGCCCCGAACCATGCGGTATGCCGGATGAGCTGGCGGCGAGTCATGGCGTTCGCGTCGGCATTCATCCCGTCACCACCACGGTTCCGCGCATCATCGGGTGGATCGAGCAGACGTAGTCGAAAGTCCCTGCGGTGGAAAAGGTGTGGGCGAAGGTCGCTCCCGTTCCCATGCCGGGTGAGTGAAACGAGCCGTCACTAGCGGCCACGGTGTGGGGTTCTTCGTCGCGGTTGGTCCAGGTGACGGTGGTCCCGGCACCGACCGTCAAGCTGGCGGGCTCGAACGCGAAGCCGTCGATGATCACCTGGTTGGGTCCGGCCGGCCGTGCCGGCGCGGTTATCGACGACTCGGTCGTGGGTGCGGCGCTGGTGGCCACGGGCTTCGCCCCCGAGCAACCGGCCAACAGCAACACACCCACGGCCAGCACCACCGGTTTTCGGAGCATGGGGATATCCATGCCCTGAGATAGGGCGGTGGGTTACACGAGTCAGGCCGGCCGTTCTGGGCGCGGCGGTGCGAACACCTCGATGGCGCCGTTGACTTCGCGAACCATCAATGCGGGCAATGGTTTTGGCGCGATCGGTAACTGGTGGGTCAGTACCCGCCCGCTGGGTGAGAACGACGTGGTGTGGCACGGACAGCGCAGGGTGTCGTCGGGTGCGTCGAACCACAGCTTGCAGCCCTGATGGGTGCAGACCCCGGAGATCGCCTGGACTTTGCCGTCGACGCGGCGGACGAATCCGGCCACCGAGCCCAGGTCGAAGGCGTGCATGGCCCCGTCGGGTACTTCCGAGCCGGCCGCGACCCGCTGCCAGCTGCCGTCGTTCGGAGTCAGTTGTCCGGCCGCGACGTCGGGAGGACTCTCTTTGCCGGACTGACCGGTGATCAGGGTGCGATCGACGGAGACCGCGGCGACCGCCGCAGTGGCCGCGGCCGACGTGCCGACGATCACCTGGCGACGCGTGCTGCCGCGTCTCGGCGCCGTTTCCGTTGGCGCCCCGGACATCTGCTCGGCGAGACGATGGTGCAAGTCGGTGAGGAATTCCGGTCGCGGCGCGTCATCGCCGGGGCGAGCCGCGCGCAGTTCAATGGCGGTCCGCAGCTGCGCCGCCTCGAAGTCGTCCGGCGCGAACGGCCTGGGCCGGCGACCCCGCAACAGATCGTCGACATATCGTCGCAATCCTCGCGCATTCATGCCTGGTCTCCCTCATTGACCTGCGCCGCCAGCCGCAGCGCGCGGTGCTGGAGCACTTTTGCATTGGCCACGCTGATCCCGAGCTCCGCGGCTGACTCCTTGATCGAATTGCCCTGCAGGAAACGTGATTCCAAGATCTGTCGATAACGATCCGGCAGGCTGTCCAGCACCCGGGCAACGCGTTGTGGCGCGGTGCTGATCGCGTCCTGGCTGTCGGCTGGTTGTTCGATGTCCTCGATCGAGGTTATCTCTCGTCCTAACGTCTCGCGCCAGTGCGCGGCCAGCACCGTCCTGGCCGTGGCCCGCAGGTAGGCGCGCACCTCGGCGGCGCTCGCGGTCAGCCGCAACGGCCGCAGCGCGGCCAGGAAAACTTCGGCGGTGAGGTCTTCGGCGTCCGTCCGGTTCCCGACGCGGGCGAACAGCGTGCGGTACACCCAGGTCACGTTGTCGGAATACACGGCTTCCCAGTTCGGGTAGCCGGTTAAGCCACTGTCATGGCCACTGTCGGGCACCGCGCGCAGGGGTCGCGGGCCGACGGGTTCGTTTCTTGCCGCCACATGCCTCCTTCACCCGATGAATATCGGCTCGGGTTACACGGGTCAGGGCGCAGCGACTGCGGCCTCGGCGACCATGAACTGGTCGAGCTTGGTGGCGGTGGCCGAGAACACGGCCATGGTCCAGTGCCCACCGGGGGCATGGTGGCGGTCCACCACCACCACGCGGGCCTGCGTCTCAGAGACCAGCGTGTCGATGAACGCCATCCCCATGGCGCCCGCGCCGACCACCAGGTAGTCGGCCTCGATGGTGTGCATACAGCTGTCAGGCTAGACCGGCGATCACCTTGCCAAGGGTGGAACCGGGTTACTAGGATATGCAAGTATCCGCTTAAGCGCGTCAACCACACTCGAGGGCCCCATGACCACACAGATTCCGCACTTCATCGATGGGCGGCGCACCGCCGGCCAGTCCGGCCGCACCGCCGACGTCTTCGACCCCAGCACCGGGGGTGTCCAGGCGACCGTGCCGATGGCCGGCCAGGCCGACATCGATGCCGCCGTCGCCTCAGCCGTCGAGGCCCAAAAAGGTTGGGCTGCAACCAATCCCCAGCGTCGCGCGCGAGTGATGATGCGCTTCATCGAGCTGGTCAACCAGCACAACGACGAGCTGGCCGAGCTACTGTCCCGCGAGCACGGCAAGACGCTGGCCGACGCCAAGGGTGACATCCAGCGCGGCATCGAGGTCATCGAGTTCTGCCTCGGCATCCCGCACCTGCTCAAGGGCGAGTACAGCGAAGGCGCCGGACCCGGCATCGACGTCTACTCGCTGCGCCAGCCGCTGGGCGTGGTCGCCGGCATCACCCCGTTCAACTTCCCGGCGATGATCCCGCTGTGGAAGGCCGGCCCGGCGTTGGCCTGCGGCAACGCGTTCGTGCTCAAGCCCAGCGAGCGTGACCCGTCGGTCCCGGTGCGGCTGGCCGAACTGTTCGGAGAAGCAGGCCTGCCGGCCGGCGTGTTCCAGGTGGTGCACGGCGACAAGGAGGCCGTCGACGCGATCCTGAACCACCCCGACATCCAGGCGGTCGGCTTCGTCGGCAGCTCCGACATCGCCCAGTACATCTACGCCGGGGCCGCGGCCACCGGCAAGCGCTCGCAGTGCTTCGGCGGCGCCAAGAACCACATGATCGTGATGCCCGACGCCGACCTGGATCAGGCCGTCGACGCTCTGATCGGCGCCGGGTACGGCAGCGCCGGTGAACGTTGCATGGCGATCAGCGTCGCTGTCCCGGTCGGCGACCAGACCGCCGACCGGCTGCGCGGCCGGCTCATCGAGCGGATCAACAACCTGCGCGTGGGCCACAGCCTGGACCCCAAGGCCGACTACGGCCCGCTGGTGACCGAGGCCGCCGTGACACGGGTGCGCGACTACATCGCCCAGGGCGTCGACGCGGGTGCCGAACTGGTCATCGACGGTCGCGAACGCACCAGTGACGACCTGACTTTCGGTGACGCCAACCTCGAAGGCGGTTTCTTCATCGGGCCCACCCTGTTCGACCACGTCACCCCCGACATGTCGATCTACACCGACGAGATCTTCGGGCCGGTGCTGTGCATCGTGCGCGCGCACGACTACGAGGAGGCGCTGCGGCTGCCGTCCGAACACGAATACGGCAATGGCGTGGCGGTTTTCACCCGCGACGGCGACGCGGCCCGCGACTTCGTCTCCCGGGTGCAGGTCGGCATGGTCGGTGTCAACGTGCCGATCCCGGTGCCGGTGGCCTACCACACCTTCGGCGGCTGGAAGCGTTCCGGCTTCGGCGACCTCAACCAGCATGGCCCCTCGTCGATCATGTTCTACACCAAGACCAAGACCGTGACGTCGCGCTGGCCGTCCGGCATCAAGGACGGCGCCGAGTTCGTCATTCCCACAATGGATTAAGGGTCGACTGGTTATGGCTTCATTTACCCTCAACGACGACGAACGGGTGATCACCGAGACCGCTGCCGCGTTCGCCGCCAAGCGCCTCGCCCCGTACGCCCTGGAATGGGATGCGGCCAAACATTTTCCGGTCGACGTGCTCCGTGAATCGGCCGAACTCGGCATGGCGGCGATCTACTGCCGCGAGGACGTCGGCGGCAGCGGACTGCGCCGGCTGGACGGTGTCCGCATCTTCGAACAGTTGGCCATCGCCGACCCCACCACCGCCGCGTTCCTGTCCATTCACAACATGTGCGCGTGGATGATCGACAGCTTCGGCACCCCCGAGCAGCGCAAGCTGTGGGTGCCCCGGCTGGCGGCGATGGACGTCATCGCCAGCTACTGCCTCACCGAGCCCGGTGCCGGCTCCGACGCCAGCGCACTGAGCACCCGCGCGGTCAAACAGGGCACCGACTATGTGCTCGACGGCGTCAAGCAGTTCATCTCCGGCGCGGGAGCCTCGGACGTCTACGTGGTGATGGCCAGAACCGGCAGCGAGGGCCCGCGCGGCATATCGGCCTTCGTCGTCGAAAAGGACACTCCCGGACTAAGTTTCGGCTCGCATGAAGAGAAGATGGGCTGGCACGCCCAACCCACCGCGCAGGTGATCCTGGACGGGGTTCGGGTGCCCGCCGACGCGATGCTGGGCGGCACCGACGGCGAGGGCGCCGGATTCGGCATCGCGATGAAGGGCCTCAACGGCGGTCGGCTCAACATCGCCGCGTGCTCGCTCGGCGGCGCCCAGGCCGCCTCGGACAAGGCGGGAGCCTACGTTCGCGATCGGCAGGCGTTCGGGTCCTCGCTGCTCGACGAGCCCACCATCCGGTTCACCCTGGCCGACATGGCTACCGGCCTCGAGACATCGCGAATGATGTTGTGGCGGGCCGCCAATGCGTTGGACGACGACGACCCCGACAAGGTCGAGTTGTGCGCCATGGCCAAGCGGTACGTCACCGACACCTGCTTCGAGGTCGCCGACAAAGCCCTGCAGCTGCACGGCGGCTACGGTTATCTGCGCGAGTATGGTCTGGAAAAGATCGTCCGCGACCTGCGGGTGCACCGAATCCTGGAAGGGACCAACGAGATCATGCGAGTGGTCATCGGCCGGGCCGAAGCCGCGCGGTTCCGCGCAACCGCATAGAAAGGTCTTGCAGATGACCGAGCACCTGACGGTGGCTTTCCTGGGGCTGGGCAACATGGGCGCGCCGATGGCGACGAATCTTGTTGCCGCCAAACATGCGGTGCGCGGATTCGACCCGGTGCCCGCGGCGCTGTCCGCAGCGGTCTCGGCCGGAGTCACCGGATTCGACAGCGCCACCGGCGCCGTGGCCGGCGCGGACGTGGTTATCACCATGCTGCCCAACGGTGAGTTGGTGAAACGCTGCTACGCCGAGATTCTGCCCGCCGCGCGAGCCGGCGCGCTGTTCATCGACAGCTCCACGATCTCGGTCAACGATGCCCGCGAGGTTCATCAGCTGGCGGAGTCGAGCGGCGTCGCACAGCTGGACGCGCCCGTCTCGGGCGGGGTCAAGGGTGCCGTCGCTGGAACGTTGGCATTCATGGTGGGCGGTGACGACGCGGCGCTGCAACGGGCCCGGCCGGTGCTGGAACCCATGGCGGGCAAGATCATTCACTGCGGCGCGGCCGGGGCGGGCCAGGCCGCCAAGGTGTGCAACAACATGGTGCTGGCGGTGCAGCAGATCGCGATCGGCGAGGCGTTCCTGCTGGCCGAGAAGCTCGGCTTGTCCGCGCAGTCCCTGTTCGACGTCATCACCGGGGCGACCGGCAACTGTTGGGCCGTCCACACCAATTGCCCTGTCCCCGGCCCGGTCCCGACATCGCCGGCCAACAATGACTTCAAGCCGGGTTTCGCTACCGCGTTGATGAACAAGGACCTGGGGCTGGCGATGGACGCGGTGTCCTCCAGCGGTTCGGCGGCACCGCTGGGCACACATGCCGCTGAGATTTACGCGAAATTCGCTGCCGACCACGCCGATAAGGACTTCAGCGCGGTCATCGAGATGCTCCGCGGCAGCTGAGCGGGCCTGAAAGTCAGAAGTCGCCGGTGTTGCGGCGCAACGTTTCGATGCAGGACGCCAGCTCCTGCGATTCGGCGTCGGTCATCCCGATGTCGGCGAACACCTGCTTGTTGAGCGTGACGGTGGCGTCCTCGACCGTGGACCGGCCCAGGTCGGTGATCTGCACCAGCGTGGTGCGCCCGTCGGTAGGGTGGGGCACCCGCTCAACCAGCCCGTCGGCCTCCAGCCGGCGGATCGCATGGGTCACGCTGGTGACATGGACCTGCAGCCGGTCGGAGGCCTTGGTGATGGGCAACGCGCCGGTCCGGCTGAACGCCAGCAGCCGCAGCAATTCGTATCGCGAGAAGCTCAGGTCATAAGGCCGCAGCGCCGTCTCGACCCGGGCCAGCAGGATCTGGTGCGCGCGCATCACCGAGGTCACCGCGACCATGCCCGGCGTCACGTCACCCCACCCGGCGCGTTCCCAGTTGGCGCGCGCCGCGGCGATCGGATCACGTTTCTGCGGTCGTGATTCAGCCACGCCCCTTCTTACCGCACTTAGCGGCCGAGCGGGGACTTTCGCAGCGTCGACAGCACCGCCGCCGTCGACGCACGGCCGCCCACGGTAATCCGTGCGCCACCGTCGGCGTAACACCGCACCCGCGGCCCGCTGTCGCCGAAAACCTCGCGCCACGGCCGACACTGCCTACCGCTGGCAGGCAGATACATGAAATTCGCGTGCGTATCGGTCGTTTTTATCCCCATTGCATTCAGCCGCATCCGGAGATAGCGGCGTTCGGCAGTGATCAACCGGATCCGGCGCAGCAGTTGGTCTTCCGCGTCATAGGACGCCGCCACCGCAAGCAGACTGGTGATCGCGATGCCGAACGGCAGTTGTTGGGACCACAGCGTCTGCGCCAGCTCGTCGGATGCCACCGCATACCCGATTCGCAGCCCCGCCAGACCGTAGGCTTTGGAGAAGGTCCGCACCACCACCACGTTGGGGAAGTGCGTGACCAATGCCGCTACGTCGAAATGGTTCTGGGGTGCGGTGAACTCGATATACGCCTCGTCGAGCAGGACCACGGTGTCGCGGGGCACCCGGCGCAGGAACCGGATGACGTCGGCGGTGGATTCCAGCGTGCCGGTGGGGTTGTGCGGCCGGCACAGCACCACCACTCGGGCGCCCGCGGCCGCATCGGCCAGCGCATCGAGGTCGTTGTGGCCGTGTTCGTCCAGCGGAACGAGCGCCGAGTTCAGCCGCGCCATCTGCGCGACGATCGGATAACCGTCGAAGGTCGGTGATGCCATCGCCATCGTGTCACCCGGGCAGGTCAGTGCCTGCAGGGCTTGCAACACCACACCCGTCGCCCCGGCACCCAGCACCACCCGGTCGGCGGACACACCGATATGTGCGGCGATCAAGTCGCGCAATCGCTGCGGCAGAAATTCCGGGTACCGGTTCGCCGCACGGACAGAGTGAATCAACGCCGAACGCACCGCCGGCAGCGGCGGAAAGGGATTCTCGTTGAGCGACAGGGCAAAAGGATCGACCGTGTCGGGCAACGCATCGCGGATCTCGTCGGCCATCAGGCCCAAGACGGGTTGCATCAGCCGCGCCCGCCCCAGCACACCGCGGCGGCGCCGGCGAAGTCACCCGCGTGCGCGAACGCCGCCATCATCACCACTTCCCCGCCCTTGAGCTGGCCGTCGGTGATCGCGCGGTCCAGGTTGATCGGGATCCCGGCGCCGAACAGATTGCCGCACTCATCGAATGTGTCGCGATGGCGTTGCGGGGGCACCTCGAGCGCATCACGCCAATTGCGCAGAAACGCCCTGTTCGGCTGGTTGGTGACCAGCAAGTCGATGTCTTTGGCGTCCAACCCGATTCGATCGCACACCGCGAGCGCCACTTCGGGGACCTGCCGGTTGCCGCGGGCCAGCACCTTGGTGAGCTTGCTTTCGGTGAAGCCGATGCTGCCCTCGCCGGGGCCGGCCTGCCACCACTTGCGCGGCGGGTCGTAGGACAGCGCCATCTCACCGGCATACTCACCGTAGGTGCGGCATTCGATATCCAGAATGGGCGACTGGTCGCCAACCGTGACCAGTCCCACCGCGGCGCCGTCGCCGGGCACTGCCGATTGGGCCTTGCGGCGGATTGTCGGTTGGTCGAAGAATTGGCCGGCCGCGTTCTGCGCGATAGCGATGAGCGCGGTGTGCCCTTCGCCCGCCGACAACAATTTTCGGGCGACGTTGAGCGCCAACACAAATGCGGCACAGCCACCATTATTGAGGTCGAGCACCCAGGACGGCCGCATGCCCAGCCGGTGCGCGATGGCGCCGCCCTGCCCGTAGAACGCCATGTCGGGTACCTGAGTATGGGTGATCAGCACGTCGGCGCCTTCGATGACGTCGTGGCCGTGCCGCCGGATCAGGTCGTGGGCCGCACGTTCGATCATGTCGACAGAGCTCTCGTCCGCGGCGACGTGGTGGCGGAACTTCGGAGCGCGGAACATCACGTTGTCACGCAGGTCGTCGGATTCGGCGAATTGCGCGTAATAATCGGCGGGGATCGGTTCGCCCGGCAGATACGTCGCGACGTCGATCAGGCTGACGTTGGGCTTATCCATGCTGCGCTCACCTCATCCAGACCGGCGTTACCGGCAGCCCGTGCCGGTGACGATACTCGGCGATCGCCTTGAGGTTCTTCATCTCCAGTAGATGCCCCGCGCCGAACATGTCCCAGAAGTCGCCCACCCATACCGGTCGCTGCGCAGGGGCGGTCTCCGGATACGGGTTGTGGTCATAGAACGGGTGATGGCAATTCGTCCACAGCACAACCGATCCCGGCTTGTCGAGGACGGTCTGGGCGTCAATGACCCGCATCAGATAGACCATCCACAGGTGTTTGCCCTGATCCCAGGCGCAGTGGTAGTCCACGGTCCGCGCCTGCGGATTGGCGACGGTGCGGGTGTAGATCTTGGTCTCCGAACCGAGCCGGTCGAAGGCCAGCCACAATCCGGGCTCATCGGTGGGGGTGAACCCGCGCAGGCTGTAGGTCCACTCCTCCAGGCTGCGGGTGTCGGCCATGTACTCGTACAACTCGTCGGGGGGACAGTCGACGTAATCGTTGACGGTGCAGTATTGGCCGAAGACCTGATCGTGTGGGTACACCGACCGCATCATGTCCATGATGATCGGCGTAGCCTTCTCCCTTGGGCTGCTTTCGATCCGGGTGACCCCTTCGATGAGAACGGGAATGTCCTCAAGCGCTGGCAGCGACATTGGTACAGTCCTCCTTAGTGCAAAACTGCTCCACCGCAGCGCCTTTAGCGGGTGCCGCAGTGAGAAATGGTGCGAACGGCGGAATCTCGTCTGCGGCGCACTCGACGCTGACCACCGCCGGGCCGTCGATGTCGAGCGCCGCGCCCATGGCCGCGGCCAACCCATCGACGTCGCTGACGTCCACCGACGTCAGATCCGGAAACATTGCGGCCAGGCCGGCCCCCAGCCGGCTGGGCCGAAACCGGTTGTAGCTGTACAAGTCGTCATAGAACAGCTGCTCGCGGGTCACACACATGGCGTGCGCGTTGTTGTTGAACAAGACGAACGTCATCGGTAGCCGGTATTGCACGGCGGTGTGCACCTCCATGCCGTGCATGAAGAACGCTCCGTCGCCGGCAATCACCACGGTGCGGCCGCGCGGCCGGCCACTGTTGGCCCGCCCGAACGACATTCCGATACCGGCGCCGAAGCTATAGCCCATGCCGCCCATGCCGAGCGCGACGACGAACCTGCCGCCGCAGCGCACCGGGAGATAGTGGATCGCCGCAGCGCCGGTGTTGCCGGCGTCGACCACGATGTCGGCGCCGTCGGGCAAGACGCGGTCCAGCACCGCCATCGCGTCGCGATACCGCACCCCAGGTCCGGCGCAGGGTGGCGGCGTCATCTCGCTGACCCGGCCTGCGCCAGCGAGGCGCGGACCGGCTCGAAGACGCCCGCGAAGCGCGTGGGTCAGTTTGTGCAGCGAGCCACGCAAGTCCTCGGTATGCACGTGGGTGCAGGGAAGGTAAGGCGGCGCCGACCCGATCGAGATCGTCCGCACCCCCGCCAGTGCGTCGTCCAGACCGCCGCGCGCGGTGACCGTCAGCCGAGTGCCGACGATGAGGCACACCGCGCTGGCAGCCACCACGTCGGCCACATTGCGGTGGCCCATCACGCCGGTCACTCCCAACCTGAACGGTGACCCGGGGCCCGGCGGCCCGGCAACGTCCTTGGCGTCCGGAACGGTGGCGAGGGGCGCGTGCAGCAACGCACGAAGCTCTTCGAGTTCGTCCCGGGCGTCGTCACGGGCGACCTGTTCGCCGGCGATGATGGAGATCTGGCCCTGCGCGCCACGCAGCGCCCGGATGATCGGATGCAGGTCGCCGCGCCGCGCCCGCACCTCACCACCGTCATAACCGTCATGCTTGACATCGATGTATGCCTGCTGAATGTCCTTGGGCAGCAACAACACCGCCGGCCCGCCGGTGCGCGCCGCGGCGACGGCCCGCGGCAGCAGCGTGACGATCTCGGCCGGCGTGCGCAGCCGTCGGCAGAACACCGATACCGCCGAGAACAACGCTTCGGCATTCAGCGATCCGTTTGCGCCGCTGGTGTCCTGGAAGCTGCCCTGTCCATCCATCGAGCTGGCGGGCTGGCCGACCAATGCCAGCACCGGCACCCGGCTCGCAAGCGCTTCGCCCAGGCCCGCGACGAGGTTCAGCGATCCGCCGCCCGAGGTTGCCGCCACCACCCCCAGGCCCGACCCGCTGCGGCTGTACCCATCGGCCATAGTGGCCGCCGAAAACTCGTGCTTGGCCAGCACCGCGTTCATCGCGGAGCGGAAGTGCGCCGCGTCGTACAAGTCCTCGATGTTGGCGCCGTCCACACCGAAGATGTGGTCGACTCCGAGATTCGTCAGGTGCTCGACGATATGGTCGACCACCCGGTACTTTCCGAGCATGTGCTGACGTTCTCCTGACGCCATCAAGGGCGGTGAATTTGCCCTTTTGCGAAGAAACGAGGTCGACGGCCGGTCGGTTCATTGCCGGTCGGTGAACCGTTCGCCGGTGCCCATCGTGGTGTCTCTATGGCCATCGAACTGCGCAACGTGGTGCGCGAGTACCGGGTCGGCGGTCAACCGGTGCGGGCTCTCGATGAGGTCAGTCTGCGGCTCGCAGGCGGGCAGTTCGTGTCGGTCGTCGGCCCGTCGGGGGCAGGCAAAAGCACCTTGCTGCACCTGCTCGGCGCTTTGGACTCCCCCGATTCCGGATCGATCACATTCGACGGCGAAGAGATCGGCCGGCTCAGCGATGAACAACAGTCGCGGTTCCGCCACCAGCGGGTGGGTTTTGTCTTCCAGTTCTTCAACCTGTTGCCGACGCTGTCGGCCTGGGAGAACGTGGCGATTCCCAAACTGCTCGACGGGGTTCGGCTGGGCAAGGCCAAACCGGAGGCGGTCCGGCTGCTGGATCGGGTCGGGCTCGGCAACCGGACCGAGCACCGCCCGGCGGAGCTGTCCGGCGGCCAAATGCAGCGGGTCGCGGTGGCCCGCGCATTGATGATGAACCCGGCCCTGATTCTGGCTGACGAGCCGACCGGAAACCTGGACTCCACGACGGGTGAGTCCATTTTGGCGCTGCTGGCCGAGGTGGCGCACGAGGACGGCCGAGGCCGGCTGGTGGTCATGGTGACCCACAATGCGGATGCGGCCGCGGCCACCGACCGGGTGATCACGCTGCAGGACGGCCGGGTCGGCTCGGATGTCATGGCGGTCGCGGGGTGAAACCCGGATCCGCGGTCGCCGCCGCTGCGAGCAGGCTACGCGTTTTCAGCCTGCGCGAGCTTGCCGTGCATCGGCGCCGCACGTTCGCCTCGATCGCCGTAATGGCAGTCTCGGCAACCTATTTGGTTGCGGTCTTCGGTATCTTCGGGTCGACCACCGGATCGGTGAGCCGGCTGGCCGACGGGATCGCCGGGGTCGCCGCCCTCGAGGTGTCCGGCATCACCGACGCCGGATTCTCCGATTCCATACAGGCCGAAGTGGCCGCCGTTCCCGGCGTCGCCACCGCGGCACCGATGATTCGAACGTCGGCGTCCACGCCGTCGGGGCCGGTGCTCCTGCTGGGCGCCGATGCCAGCACCGCCGCGCTGGGCGGCGCGCTGAAAGACGCGGTCGCCCGTCCGGTGCAGGCGCTGTCGGCGTCGCCGTCCGGAGTTCAAGTCGGACCCCGCGTCGGCTATGCGAAAGGTCAGCAGTTTCAACTGGGTTCGGCCTCGGTGACGGTGACCGATGTGCTCGCGGGCAAGCAATATGCGGACCTCAACGGCGGCCACTACGTCCTCGCGCCACTTGCTCTGGCGCAGAACGCCACCGGCCGCACCGGCCAACTCGACTCGATACTGATCACCATCAAGCCGGGCGCCGACCCCGGTGCCGTTCGCACCAAGGTCACCGACATCGTGAACGGCCGCGCGATCGTCGCCGCCCCAAGCTTCCGGGCGGCGCGGGCCGGTGACGGCGTCAAGCTGATGAACTACATGGCCCTGCTGGGGGCTGCAGTTGCGTTGGTGGTCGGCGCGTTTTTGATCTATACCACGATGACGATGGCGATCACCGCACGCCGGCCGGTCATCTCGATGCTGCGCGCGATCGGGGGTCGGCGCGTCACCATTGTCGGCGACATGCTCGCCGAGGCCGCGGTTCTGGGGTTCATCGGCGGAGCCATCGGGTCCGGCATGGGAATTGTGGCCGGCCACATCGCGATTGGCCGGTTGCCTCCGGCGGTGACGCAAGGACTCGAGGCCCGCGTCGAGTACTGGTTGCCCGGTTACGCGGTACCGCTGGCGCTGGCGGCCACGGCTCTGACCAGCGTGGCCGCTTCGGCGATGGCGGCCCGGCAGGTGTACAAGGTTTCGCCGATTGAGGCGCTCGCGCCGGTCGGGGCTTCGGCGGCCGACGTCGTGCCACGCTGGCTGCGGATCGCCAGTGGGGCTGGCGCCGTAGTGATTTTCGTGGCGTCGACGATGGTCGTCGTCGGCCAGCGCGGCAGCTACGCGTTCGTCGCGATGGCCGTTCTGTTGGGCGCCGAGATCGCGCTGGGCTTCGCTCTCACCGCGCCCATCGTGAGGGCCACCGCGGCAACGGCGCGGATGTT
The DNA here is from genome assembly GCF_001672975.1 of Mycobacterium sp. 1465703.0. GTDB lineage: Bacteria > Actinomycetota > Actinomycetes > Mycobacteriales > Mycobacteriaceae > Mycobacterium. The sequence goes on along the minus strand of NZ_LZKU01000238.1, from coordinate 117,762 downwards.
CGGGTCGTTCGGGGCGCTCGCGGCGGCGACCATCCTGCGTGCGCCGCGGCGGGTATGGGCGACCGTGATGACCGTGCTCATCGGGGTGCTCACCACCGTCGTGATCACCGGTACGAACGCCGACATGATTCGGTCCGCACGGGGCATCTTTTCGCCGGTCGCCGATGCCGACGTGTGGGTGAGCGCGGACCCGCCCGACAGCTACCCCACTGACGTTCTGCCCCAGGGTGTTTCGGAGAAGGTCGCCGCGGTCCCCGGGGTAGCACGAGTGACCGAGGGCGCGTTCGGGTTCGCCGTCGTCGGCGGTACCCGCGTTCTGCTCGACGGCTTTGCCAACGGCAGCCACGATCCGCTCTTCCACGCGCTCGACGAACGGGTGCGCGCCGAAGTGCTCGCGGGCAAAGGCGTGGTGCTCACCCAGAATCTGGGCAGAATCCTGCACGTCCGGGCCGGTGACGCACTGCGACTGCAGACGCCGCACGGCCCGCGGCAGACGACCGTGCTGGCATTGGTGCCGTTCTTCTCGACCGTCATCGGCACGGTCGGAATCGGTCTCGACCACCTGCGGGCCTGGTTCGACCGCCCGGCCGCAACGACGTTGCAGATCACCGCGGTCCCCGGCGCGAATCGGCAGCATCTACTGGCCGCCGTCCGCGAGGCGGTGCCGGCGCCGAACCATGTCTACGACGGTCCCGCCGCGCTGGCGGGGCTGCAGGCTCCGCTGCATCAGAGCATGTTCATCGCCAACGCGGTGTGGATCATCGTCGTGTCGGTGGCCGCGGTCGCACTGCTCAATACCTTGACGCTCTCGGTGACCGAACGGCGGCGCGAAATCGGTGTGCTCCGGGCGATGGGAGCCAGTCGCAGGTTCACACTGCGGACGGTGCTGGCCGAAGCGGCCGGAATCGGGGTCGTCGGTGGCATTTTGGGGCTTGCGCTCGGATTGACCAATCAGTGGTTGTTCAGCCGTATCAGCGGAGACATCATGAATTTCGAAGTCGGCTTTCGGCTGAGCCCGCTGGCGCTTGCCTTCACACTTGGGGCGCTGGCGATCAGCCTGCTCGGCTCGGTGCCGCCGGCGCGGCGTGCGGCGGATCTCAACATCATCGAGGCGGTCAGCGTCGAGTAAGGGTGGCGAATCCCTGCAGATGGGGTTTGCACGGGAAGGGCACCGGTGTTCGCGGAATGCTCTGCAGCGCACTGGTATCGAACCCAGCGGCGGAAATCGCGTCGAGGGTTCGCCGGTTCGGCTCACAACCACCGGCCAGCCACGACCACGGCTTGGCGATCAGGTCCTGCAACCGGCCCGTCGCGCCGGTCCCGCGGACGTGCTCGAGGACCACCAGCCTGCCTCCGGGGACCAAGACCCGGCGGATTTCACCGAGGGTAGCGGCCACGTCATCGACCGAACACAACACCAGCCCGATGTGCACCGAGTCGAAAGCGTTGTCCGGAAAGGGAATTGCTTCACCGGTACCCTCGACGATGTCGACCGCGATGCCGTGGCGCGCTGCACGCTTTGCCGCAGTTCGCCGAAACGGCGCCCCGGGTTCCACGGCCGCGACCGACGTCACCGTTTCGGGCAGGAACATCAGGTCGGTGCCCGGCCCCAGACCGACCATCAACAGCCGGCCGGTGGCGTTACTCAGCGCGGCCCGCCGGTACCGGTGGTAGAACAGCCGATCGAAAACCGGCTGACCCAATCGGTACACGTACGGAAACAGGAAATTGCGGAGGATCATCGGGACCCCAAATCCATTCGGAACGGCGGATATTCGTCGCGCATCAGCGACACGTACACGGCCACCCGGTATCGCCAGCGAACAATGCCCATCAGCAGATCGCGCATGCCCGGCGGGATCGTCCCGGTGCATAACAACGTCACCGCGGCGATCACGGTGAGCACCTGCAGCAGCGGCTCCAGCGACCAGCACAGCAGTACTTGAGGGATGGCCAGCAACCACTTCACCAGCACCGCCCAGTTCTTCAGCTGTTCGGGGTAGTCGACCTCGAGGTCGCCTGGGTAGTCGGGCCGGGACGCAAACGTGAAGGGCGGGTATTTGTCGGTGCTGTTCATCGGAAACCGGTAGTTCATCACCCGCCAGGACCAGCGCAGCACCCCGACGTTGAATTCGAAGAGACGCCGCGGATACCGTCCGGTGCACAAGATGGCGACGCCGGCGACGAGGGTCGAGAACGGGAATACCAGGTAGAGCCCGATCAATATCGGGTAGTGCGGCACGGCCAGCACGCACCACTTCACCAGCCAGAGCGCGCGTGCGGGTGCGTCGTAATCGCCTCGCACCCTTACGAAATCGCCCGGGCTGGTCATGGGCTGGACGTGATCTTCGTCGCTTCCCCCAAGTTGCGGTTGATCTGAGCGGACATCCGGCGATGACTCGTCCAGCGCAGAAACGTCAGCAGCGCCCAGGCCTGCAGCCGATCGGGAATCAGCGCGGCCGGTCTCAGCACGAGCTCACCGTGTGACACCGGCAGCGACGCCATCCGGGACACGACCATGACCTTGCGTCGCCGGGTCTTCTCATACCAGCGCAACGCACTCGCGAGATCGGTCTTGCCACTGTGCATTTCACTCCGGAAATCCGCTAAAGCTTTGCACAGCACCATGGTGTCAAGCAGGGCCTGGTTGGTGCCTTGCGCCAGGATGGGCGGCATCGTGTGGGCGGCGTCGCCGAGTAGCGTGACCGGGCCTTGGCCCGCGGGCGGAATCGGATGCCGGAAATGCGGGAACGGCGAGGGGGCCAGATGGTCGTCGGTCAAGTTCGCCAGCACACGATCGGCCAGGGGCGACCATCCGGCGAAATGGGACCGGATCATCTCGATCGGACGTTGCGGCCGCACGAATCCCGGCGCCCACGGCAGGTCGAACCACCATTGCAGGTCGCAGCCTCCCGCCGGCCACAAGCCCAGGTTTCCGCGCTCTCCGACAATCACGTATGCGACGTCCTTTTCCGGGATCTCCGGAAGCGTGACCAGCCCCTGCCAACTGCACCAGCCGGTCGGCTTAGGGCCTTGCGCACCAACGCAATCGCGCACCATCGAGTGCAGGCCATCGGCACCGACCAATACGTCGCCCTCGGCCACGGTGCCATCGTCGAATTCGACGCCGACCCCGGTGGCCGCGCTGGTCAACGCGATCGCCCGGGAGTTGCACCGGATGCGTTCGGCCGGAAAGCCTTTCAGAAGCCGTTCCAGCAGCACCCGGCGCGGAACCATCCGGACGGGTGCGCCCAGGCGCTCCACCATCCCCGTCACGTCGAGGGTGGCGAGCGGAAGACCTTTGGACGTCACCGCCCGAACGGTAGCCAGCAGCTGACCGGCACCGTCCATGTCGACACCCAGCTGGTGCAGAACCGTCTCGCCGTTGGACCAGATCGTCACCGCACCGCCGGCCGCCTGCACATCGGGCCGGCGTTCGAAAACCGTTACGTCATGGCCGTCGCGCAATAATCCCCGGGCGACGGAGATGCCGGCGACGCCAGCGCCCACCACAAGCACCCGAAGCGGACGCCCGTCTCCGTACACGCTGGCCCCGACCTTTACAGCGAACGTTGCAACAGAACCTGGCCGCTGTCCGCGGCAACCACCTGCACGGCGGCGATCTGATCGACCGGAGTCGAGATGGCGCCCGCGGGTGTCGCGGTGTGGCCGGGCACGGCCACCCACGTCGCCAGCCGGGTGTGGCTGCCGTCGCGCCCGATCACAACCATCGCGAGCGTGTCATGGTGCGCGTTCAGGGGAGCCAGGCACACGCAACGCAGGTTGATCGACGTCCCCCAGTGCTGGCTGCTGACCGCGACCGACGACGTCAGCAGGCTGGTACCCACCTGAGCCATCGGCTCCGACGACGCGGTCACCTGCTGGGACGGAGTCGACGACCACCCCTCAAGACCGACGAACACCGCGATGGCCAGCACCGCGGCCGCGGCCGCCGACGCCACCCAGGTCACCACCCGGCTGCGGCGCCGACGCCAGCGAACCGTCGCCAGCAGGGACGGCAGCAATTCCGGAGACATCTCCGGGGCCGGACCGGATTGGTCGATCGCGGCCACTTCTTCACGGTCGAGCTGTGACAGCAGGGCCGGCACGCCACTGATATCGGCGACGGCGTCCCGGCACGGGTGGCAGTGCGCCATGTGCGTCTCGAATTCGCGGCGTTGCGCGGCCGACAAAGAACCCAACACGTATGCGGCATCCCACATCGCGTAGCGGTCTTCAGGAGGGCCGATATCCTGCATCGGCGTCCTCATTTCATCCATTTCGTCACCCCTCAAGTATTCGGAGCCCGTCACCGGGTAACTCCAACTTCCTGCAGAGTGAGTCGCAACGCCCGCACCGCATAGTGTAGTCGCGACTTCACTGTTCCCTCCGCGATCCCGAGGTCCGAAGCTATCTGCGTGGTGGTCCATCCCCGGTAATAGGACCGGTCGATCACTGCTCGGTGCTCGGCGGACAACTGGGCCATCGCGTCCGCTATCAGCAACCGATCCAGCGCCGCATTGACCTCGTCCGGCGTGGACTGTTCGGGCGCCCCCGATACGTCTGTGGAACCGACGACGTTGCGATACCGCGCGCTGCGCCGGTCATCGATGATCATGTTGCGGGCCACCGTGAACAACCACGCCCGCGCCGAGCGCTCGGTGTCGCCGACCACTTCCGGGTGTTGCCACGCGCGCAGCAATGTCTCCTGGACCACATCTTCGGACTGGCTCGCGTCCCCCGTCAGCCGCAGCGCGTATCGCCACAGAACCGCCGCGTGTTCGTCGTATAGCGCCTTCATCAGAGCGGCTTCGGCTGCCCCGGAGACCCGCCACGATCCAGCCACCCGAGCCACTCGATCACCTCCTGTCGACTAAACGAGCCGAGCAGGCGTTTAGTTCAGTTCAGGGAGGTCAGGATGCGCGGCCCCGCGTCGGTCACCGCGACGGTGTGCTCCCAGTGCGCCGCGCGCGACCCGTCGGTGGTGCTGACCGTCCACTGGTCGTCGAGCACCACGGTCTTGCCGGTTCCCAGCGTCAGCATCGGTTCGATGGCCAGCACCGAGCCGGTGGCCAGCAGCGGGCCGCGTCCGGGAGAGCCCTCGTTGGGCAGGAACGGGTCCATGTGCATCTGCCGGCCGATGCCGTGCCCGCCGTACCCCTCGACGATCCCGAAGGCGCGTGAGTGGCGGGCCTCGGCGTCGCGGGTGCCCATCTCGATGGCGTGCGAGACGTCGGTCAGCCGGTTGCCGGGCACCATGGCCGCGATCCCGGCCTCCAGCGATTCCCTGGTGGCCTGTGACAACGCTTCGTCGGCCGCGTCCAGCGTCCCGACCCCGAAGGTGATCGCGGCATCACCGTGCCAGCCGTCCAGCACTGCGCCACAGTCGATCGACACCAGGTCACCGGACGCCAGAATCTCTGCGGCCGAGGGAATCCCGTGCACTACTCGCTCGTTCACCGAGGCGCAGATCGACGCGGGGTAACCGTGATAGCCCAGGAACGAGGGCACCGCCCCGGCGTCGCGGATCACCGACTCGGCTATTTCGTCCAGGCTCAGCGTCGATACCCCGGAAACCGCGGCCGCGCGCACCGCCTGCAGCGCCGCTGCGACCACCGCACCGGCCGCGGCCATGGCATCGAGCTCACCGGCACTGCGCTGCGGCACCACCTTGCGACTCCGCAGCCGCGCCAGCGGGCTCATCCCTACTTGCCCAGCGCCCGCAGCGCCCGGGCGAACACTTCGTCCATGGAGCCGACGGCGTCGACCGTCTTGAGCTGGGCGCTGTAGTACTCCAGCAGCGGAGCGGTCTCGTCGCGGTAGACCTTCATCCGGTTCAGGATGATGTCGTCGGTGTCGTCGGCGCGCCCGCGCGATTTCAGCCGTTCCAGCAGCTCCTCCTGCGAGACCCGGAACTCCAGCACCGCATCGATGTCGGTGCCTCGGCGTCCCAGCATGTCGTGCAGCGCTCTGGCCTGTTCGGTCGACCGCGGGAAGCCATCCAAGATGAACCCGTTGGCCGCATCGGGATCGCTGAGGCGATCGTCGACGAGCTGGTTGGTCAGCTCGGAGGGCACCAGGTCGCCGGCGTCCAGGTAGCGCTTGGCCTCCAGGCCGAGTTTGGTCCCGTTCTCGATGTTGCTGCGGAACAGCTCACCGGTGGAGATGTGCGGGATCCCGAGCTTTTCCGAGAGCTTCTGGGCCTGCGTTCCCTTGCCCGCCCCCGGCGGTCCGAGCAAAACGACTCTCACTTGAGGAACCCTTCATAGTTGCGCTGCATGAGCTGACTCTCGATCTGCTTGACCGTATCCAAGCCCACGCCAATCATGATCAAAACCGCGGTACCGCCGAACGGCAAATTCTGAACCGCTCCGCCGTTGCCGATCTGCAAGAACAAGTTGGGCAGCACCGAAATTGCGCCAAGGTAAATCGAGCCCGGCAGGGTGATCCGGCTCAGCACGAAACGCAGGTAATCGGCGGTCGGCTTGCCCGGCCGAATACCGGGAATGAAACCACCGAACTTTTTCATCTCGTCGGCACGCTCGTCGGGATTGAACGTGATCGACACATAGAAATACGTGAAGAAGATGATCAGCCCGAAATAGATGCTGATGTAAATCGGGTCACTGGGGTCGGACAGGTAGCTGCCGACGAATTTGTCCCACCAGGTGTTGCCCACGCCGCCGCTGCCGCTGCGGATCAGCTGGGTGATCAGGTGCGGGATGTAGATCAGCGAGGACGCGAAGATCACCGGGATAACACCGGCCTGGTTGACCTTGAGCGGCAGATACGTCGAAGTACCGCCGTACATGCGCCGGCCGACCATCCGCTTGGCGTACTGCACGGGAATCCGGCGCTGGCCCTGCTCGACGAACACCACCCCGACGATGATGACCAGCGCGGCGACCAGCACCGCGGCGAAGATCATCCCACCGCGGCTGTCCAGGATCGTCTTGCCTTCGGCGGGGATGCGCGCCGCGATTCCCACGAAGATCAGCAATGACATGCCGTTGCCGATGCCGCGTTCGGTGATCAGCTCACCCATCCACATCACCAGCGCCGCGCCGCTGGTCATCACCAGCACGATGACGACCAGCGTGAAGATGCTCTGGTCGGCGATGATGTCCAGCGAGCAACCCTGCAACAGCCCCCCGTTGGCCGCCAGGGCCACGATGCTGGTGGCCTGCAGGACCGCCAGCGCGATGGCCAGATAACGGGTGTACTGCGTCATCTTGGCCTGGCCGGATTGGCCTTCCTTGCGCAGTTCCTCGAACCGCGGGATGACCACCGTGAGCAGCTGCACGATGATGCTGGCGGTGATGTAGGGCATCACCCCCACCGCGAACACGGTGAGTTTGAGCAGCGCACCACCGGAGAACAGGTTGATCAGCGAGTAGATCTGTCCGGCCGCGCCACCGCTGGCCTCTTTGATGCACTGCTGGACGTTCGGATAGTTGACGCCAGGGGACGGTAGTGCGGCGCCGACCCGATACAAGACGACGATGCCAAGAGTGAAGAGGATCTTCCGTCTCAGGTCGACTGTCCGCAGCGATGAGATGAAAGCGGAAAGCAACTCTTCCTCCTGCGCAGCCGGGGGTTTCCTGCATCACGCGCCCAACACCCGCAGGCCAGGACGTACGGCCGACTTCTCTATAGCGCGTCAAACCGTGTACGAGACTAACAGCTGGTCCGGGCAGGTCTGGTCAGGGCCTTTGCCCGGTGCGTTCAAATCCTCTTTTGAATACCCCTCTCGACGCCGTTAACCGGGCGTTTGCCCCGCCGCCGCGACGCACCCGAAAAAACACAGCAAGCCGTAAGCAGCGAGGCGTAGAGTTCCCCTGACTCGTTGCATTTGCTAAATAAACTTGGGGGCAGCATGACACGCACTGACCAAGACAGCTGGGATTTGGCCTCGAGCGTCGGCGCCACGGCCACGATGGTCGCCGCGGCCCGCGCACTGGCCAGCGAGAGCAGCAACCCGATCATCAACGACCCCTTCGCCGCGCCGCTGGTGCGCGCGGTGGGCCTGGATTTCTTCCGGCGCCTGGTCGACGGTGAGGTGTCCGAATCCGAGGATTATCAGGGCAGCGGCAAGGACCTGGCGCTGGAGACCGACTCCATCGCCGTGCGCACTCGCTTCTTCGACGACTTCTTCCTCGACGCCGCGCGCGACGGGATTCGTCAGGCGGTGATCCTGGCGGCCGGCCTCGACGCCCGCGCCTACCGGCTGAACTGGCCGGCCGGCAGTGTGGTCTACGAGGTCGACCAGCCGCAGGTCGTCGAGTTCAAGAGCACCACCATGTCCAACTTGGGTGCCGCCCCGACCGCGGAGCGGCGGACCGTGAGCATCGATCTCCGCGACGACTGGCCCGCCGCATTGCGCGACAGCGGCTTTGACGTGACGCAACCGACGTCGTGGAGCGCCGAGGGCCTGCTGATGTACTTACCGCCCGACGCGCAGGACCGGCTTTTCGACAACATCACCGAGCTCAGCGCCCCGGGCAGCAAGCTGGCCACCGAATATCACCCCGACACCGCCGGCACGACCATGTCGCAACGCGCCCAGGAGTTCAATGACAGGTGGGCCAAAGTCGGCTGCGACATCGACCTGTCCGGACTGTTCTTCGACGGCGAGCGCAACAACGTCGTCGACTACCTCACCGGCCGGGGCTGGCAGATCGCCGCCCGGCCGCGCCGCGAACTGTTCGCCGATTACGGCCTGCGATTCCACGACGACGAGGCCATGGCGCAGTTCCGCAACATCGTCGCCGTGACCGCAACCCTGCGGTAGTGGCGGTCGCAAGCGCGGCGGAGCCGGACGGGACGGGCCGCCACCATCAACTTAGGAGGTCGTCATGACAGGTACCGACACAAAGCGATTTGACGGCGACAGCTGGGATCTGGCATCCAGCGTCGGGGCCACTGCGACCGCGGTGGCCGCGCGCCGAGCGATGGCATCGAAGGGCCCGAATCCGTTGATCGACGATCCGTTCGCCGAGCCGTTGGTCAACGCCGTCGGCGTCGAGGCGTTCATCCGGATGATGAACGGCGAAGTCGAACTGTCAGACGACGATCCCGCCTTCACCCCGCAGCGGCTCAGCGAAGGCATGGCCGTCCGCACCCGATTCTTCGACACCTTCTTCACCGACGCCGCCGAAGCCGGTGTGCGCCAAGCGGTCATCCTGGCGTCGGGCCTGGACACCCGCGCCTACCGGCTGCCATGGCCGGCTGGCACCGTGCTCTACGAGATCGATCAGCCGCAGGTTATCGAGTTCAAGACGCGCACCTTGGCCGAACTGGGTGCGGAGCCGACCGTCGATCGCCGGGCGGTCGCCGTCGATCTGCGTGACGACTGGGTGAGTGCGTTGCGGGCCAGCGGGTTTGACCCCACCCAGCCGACGGCGTGGATCGCCGAAGGACTGCTCGGGTACTTGCCACCGGATGCTCAGGACCGGCTGTTCGACAACATCACCGCGCTCTCGGCCCCGGGCAGCAGAATCGGGACCGGCTACGTCCCCGACATGCGCGACCGGGTCGAAAAGCGTGGTCGCGAAATGAGCGAACGCTGGCGACGGATGGGGCTGAATCTCAACTGGTCCGAACTGGTCTACACCGGCGAACGCAATGACGTCGCGGCTTACCTCGGCGAACGAGGATGGCAGACCACGGTTCGTAGCACACCGGAGATGTACGCGCACAACGGTTTTGAGTTTCCCACCGAACCATCCATGGTCGCCTTCGGCGACATCAAATACCTCACCGCGACATTGACCAAGGAGGCCTAGTGACACGCACGGATCAAGACACCTGGGACCTGGCCTCCAGCGTGGGAGCAACCGCGACCTGGGTCGCGGCCTGCCGGGCGTTGGCCAGCACGAAGCCCGACGCACTGATCGACGACCCCTATGCCGACCCGCTGGTCCGTGCGGTCGGAGCCGACTTCTTCATCCGGGTGCTGGACGGCGAGATCACCGACGAGACCGGCGGTCTGGATCCCGACGCCGATCCCGACGTGGAGTTCAACCTGACCCGCATGGTCAACACGATGGCAGTGCGCACCCGGTACTTTGACGAGTTCTTCACCGAGGCAACCGATTCCGGCATTCGACAGGTCGTCATCCTTGCCTCCGGGCTGGACTCGCGCCCGTACCGGCTGCCATGGCCGGCCGGCACGGTCGTATATGAAGTCGACCAACCCGCGGTCATCGAATTCAAGTCCACCGCGTTGTCGAATCTGGGTGCTGAACCCACCGCCGAGCGCCGGACCGTTGCGGTTGATCTGCGCGACGATTGGCGCAGCGCGCTGCGACAAGCCGGCTTTGACGACACGAAACCGGCGGCGTGGAGTGCTGAAGGCCTGCTGATGTACCTGCCGCCGGACGCTCAGGACCGGTTGTTCGACGCCATCACCGAGCTGAGCGCCCCGGGCAGCCGGCTGGCCACCGAATATCACCACAACGGGATCCCGTTGCTGGAGAAACGCGCCAAGGCGATGGCCAAGCGCTGGGGACAATTCGGCTTTGACACCGATGTGTCGACGCTCGTATATCACGGTGAGCGCACGCCCGCGGCGGAGTACCTGGGCGCGCACGGCTGGCATATCTCGGCGCGCACCCGCGCCGATCAGTTCGCCGACGCCGGGCTGTCCGTGCCGGACGGCGACAGCCTCGATGCGCTGAAGAACAACATTTCGGTGATCGCTGTTCGGCAGTAGCGCCTAGCTCGGTTTGGCGGCCGGCGCTCGGACGACCAACGGGGCGGCGGGGAAACAACACGCCATCTCCGAGCGCGACTTACGCAGCGCGGCAGTGCCGTAACCCCGCTTGCGATAGTCGGGGTGAATCCAGATCCGCACGTCGACCTCGCCGCGGACCAGTTCGCCGAACACCATGCCGACCTTCTCACCGGAATCGATCGCAACGAACCACGCGGCCTCTTCGTCATCGACACGGGCCAGCGCGGCCCTGATCTCGTCGTCCACATTGCCGGCCGGCCCACCGGAGCCGTCGCCTGCAAAGCCGATGTCCTCGGTACGCACGGCGAAGATGTCGCGGTCGGCGGCCGCGGAGAAGGGCCGCAGCTCCAGCGTCTCGCCCAGGCTCGCCGGACGCTCGCCCAGGGTGAAGCTCAGCTGCTTGTTCAGGTCTTCGAGTTCGGCCAGGATCTTGCGGCGCGAGTCGATGGTGAGCTGATCGAACGACATGCCCATCACCGCCTCGGCGGCGACGTGTGAAGTGTCGAGCAAGCGGACGATCGCCTCCACCGCGGCCGCTTTGTTCTCCGACTCCACCACCACGTCGGCGATTTCGTGCCGTCGTTCAAGGGCCTTCAATAGGGCGTCGGCGATTTCTCGGCGGGCAGCTTTGCGGTCCTGGTCAGTCATGACACCAGCCTAGAACGCCGGTGGTGCCACCGCGCTACATCTGCGGTCTCCCAACTCCAGGAAGCGCTGATAGCGCTCCTCGACCGCACTTGCCCAGGCGGGATCGGGCTCGACGATGCGCCCGGTGCGCGCCCATCGGGCGGCATCGGCGATCGTCGTTTCCAGACCGGCCGCCATGCGGGCCAGGAAGGCCGCACCCAGGGCGGCCCCCTCGGCCACCCCGGACACCTCGACCGGCCGCCCGGTGGCGTCGGCGATTGCCTGCAGCCACGGCGCGACGCGGGTGCCGCCGCCGGTGGCCACGATGCGTGACACCGGTGCTGCGCTGAGTTCGATGAGCTGGCGGACCACGAAGCCGGACGCCTCGTAGGCGGCCCGGCGCAGCGCGGCGGCGTCATGCGTCAAATCCAGGGCCTCGAGCACACCGCGACGGTCCGGGTCGTGGAACGGCGTGCGCTCACCGCGCAGATAGGGCGCCCACACCGGTATGCGCCCGGGCTCGACGGCGGTCGGGTCTGCCGCTGCCACAACACGATCCACCCAGCCGAGGAACAGCCCGCCGGCGTTGCTGGCCCCGCCGATCTGGCTCTTACCGGGCGTGGTGTGCGGAATGGTCCACAGACCGGGCATCTGCCGTGCCTCAGAGACAGTCGCCCACACGATCAGCGTGGTGCCGCACATCACCAACACGTCGCCGTCACGGTCGGCGCCGGCGACGATCTGTTCGCACAGGGCGTCGATGGCGCCGGTGGCCAGCGCGGCATCGCTGCCGTGCACCCGCCCGACGACGGCACCCATGCTTTCCACCCGGGGCAGCTGGCCGGCCCGTGCACCGCGTTCGGCGCATGCGTCGGAATTCCAGCCGGTGCCGTCGAACAACGGAAACGCCGTGGCGGCGGTGGCGATGTCGATCACCGCCTGACCCGCCAGCGCGTGGTTGGCCACCGCCGGCGCCGGCCAGTAGCCGGCGGCAGCGGGCGCCTGCTCGGCTGTCCAGCGCAAGAACTCCGCGGCCTCGCCCAGCGCCGGAAGCGGCTGCACGTCACCGCCGGGTGTGCGGCCGCGGCCGTCGCCGTAGAGCAGTCCCGGGGTGATCGGCATACCCGCGTCGTCGACGGCGGTCATCGACGGCACCATCGCCGAGACGGCGACCGCCGCGATGCCGGGTTGCTGGATCAGTTCGTTGCACGCCGCCGACGGCCCACGCCGCCAGGCCGCCTCAGCGTCGTGCTCCAGCCGGTCGGGCGCCGGAACGCGCAGCTCATGCGGGATGCGCACCCGAGCCGTGACGTTGCCGTCGGCGTCGGCGGCTATCGCCTTGACCGCGGTGCTGCCGACGTCGATGCCGATTGTGACGTCGTTGCGTGACACGGGCGTCACCGTACGCCAGCATTGGCTCTCGTGACGTCGAAACCACGCGCGTTGGTCACCGCCCCGATGCGGGGGCCGGGCTTCGCCAAGCTGCGCGAGCTGGCCGACGTGGTGTACGACCCCTGGATCGAGCAGACCCCGCTGCGCATCTACAGCGCCGAACAGCTGGCTGAGCGGATCACCGGCGAAGCCGCCGAAATTGTGGTGGTGGAAGGCGATTCGGTGCGCGGACCGGTGTTCGACCTGGGTTTGCGGGTGATCGCGTCCACCCGCGGCGACCCCAACAACGTCGATATCGCCGGAGCCACCGCGGCCGGTATCCCGGTGCTGAACACCCCGGCCCGCAACGCCGATGCCGTCGCCGAGATGACGGTCGCGCTGCTGCTGGCCGTCACCCGTCACGTGCTGACCGCGGACGCGGATGTGCGCAGCGGCAACATCTTTCGCGACGGCAGCATCCCCTACCAGCGGTTCCGAGCCGCCGAAATCGCCGGACTGACCGCCGGGCTGGTGGGCCTGGGCGCCGTCGGCCGCGCGACGCAGTGGCGGTTGTCCGGGCTGGGTCTGCGGGTGATCGCCCACGACCCCTACAACCCCGACGCCCGGCACAGCCTCGGCGAGCTGCTGAACGAGGCCGACGTGGTGTCGATGCACGCCCCGGTCACCGACGACACGGCCGGCATGATCGGCGCCCGCGAGTTCGCGGCGATGCGCGACGGCGTCATCTTCCTGAACACCGCCCGCGCACAGCTACACGACACCGATGCCCTGGTCGACGCCCTGGTCGCGGGCAAGGTGGCCGCCGCGGGGCTCGACCATTTCGCCGGCGAATGGCTGCCGGCCGATCACCCGCTGGTCGGGATGCCCAACGTCGTGCTGACACCGCACATCGGGGGTGCGACGTGGAACACCGAGGCGCGGCAGGCGCAGATGGTGGCCGACGACCTGGAAGCGCTGCTGGCCGGCAACGCACCCGCGCATATCGTCAACCCGGAGGTGCTAGGGCCATGAAGTTCGTCGACAACCCCGAAACCGCGGTGCTGGACGCCGCCAAGGACATGCTGCGCCGCGGCCTGGTGGAGGGGACGGCCGGCAATATCTCGGCGCGCCGCGCCGACGGCAACATCGTCATCACACCGTCGTCGGTGGACTACCGCGACATGACGCTCGAGGACCTGGTGCTCATCGACGCGGACGGCTCGGTGGTGCAGGCGGCGCAGGGCCGCTCACCCTCGTCGGAGTTGCAACTGCACCTGGCCTGCTATCGGGCCTTCGACGACATCGGCAGCGTCATTCACAGTCATCCGGTGTGGGCGACCATGTTCGCCATCGCCCACGAATCCATCCCGGCATGCATCGACGAGTTCGCGGTGTATTGCGGCGGCGACGTCCGGTGCACCGACTATGCCGCGTCCGGTACCCCCGACGTCGGCGCCAACGCCGTCAAGGCGCTCGAGGGCCGCGCCGCCGCGCTGATCGCCAACCATGGCCTGGTGGCCGTCGGTCCGCGGCCGGACAAGGTCTTGCATGTCACCGCGCTGGTCGAGCGGACGGCTCAAATCGTCTGGGGTGCAAGAGCTCTCGGCGGACCAGTGCCGATTCCTGAAAACGTCAACCGCAACTTCGCCGGCGTCTACAGCTATCTGCGCACCAATACGTGATGCGCCCGGTCCGGTCCGAGATCTACGGTGTGAGGCATGGCGCCATACCGCGTAGTCCAGTGGTCAACCGGCAACATCGGCAGTCGAGCGCTCGGCGTCCTGCTGGACCGTGACGACTTCGACGTGGTGGGTGTTCACGCCTTCGGTTCGGACAAGGTCGGCCGCGATGCGGGTGGGCTGGCCGACCGCCCTCCAAGCGGTGTGGCCGCAACCGCCGACGCCGACGCGCTGATCGAGCTTCGGCCGGACTGTGTGAACTACATGCCCCGCGTCATCGACTACGAGCTGGTGATCAGAATGCTGCGCGCCGGCATCAACGTTGTGACGACAGGAGATTTCCTGACCGGCACCCATCACCCGGTCGAGCTTCCGGCCCTCGAGGAGGCGGCGCAGCACGGGCGCGCGACCTTCCTGGGCACCGGATTCGAGCCGGGGTTCATCAATGTCGTTGCCGGGTTCCTCACCGGCGCCTGCCGACAGGTCCGCAGCGTCAAGCTCGTCGAAACATTGGACTGCACAACCTATCCCGTACAGGACGTGTGGAAGGTGCTCGGATTCGGCAAACCACCCCGTGAGCGGGTGACGCACCTCGACCCGGAGACGCAACGATACGGCCTCGGCTACTTCGAGACGCTGGACATGATCGCCGCCATGCTGGGCACCCAGCTCGACTTCAAGGAGGCATTCGTCGAACCCGCGGTGCTGACAAGGGATCTCGATCTGGGCTGGGTGGACTACGCCGCCGGCAGCGCCGGGGGCCAGCGGCGCACCTATCGCGGCTATCGTGGCGGCCGCCCAGTAATCGAGCTGGCCATCTGCTGGACCATGAGTAAAGATGCGCTCGACCCGCAATGGACCGACCCCGAGGGTTTCAGCGTGGTGATCGACGGTGAACCACACGTCGACGCGACGATCCGGTTCGGCCTGCCGGGACAGGATGCGATGACCGTGTTGATGGACAGCACCGCCGTGGCGGCGGTCAACGCCATACCGTTCCTTTGCGACGCGCGACCCGGCGTCATCACCCCGATCGACTTGCCGATCACCGGATCCCAAGGGGCACTGGCCTAGCGCTGGTCGATCCCCACCTTCACCGCGCCGCTGTCGCCTTGGTTGGCGATCGCCATGAAGGCGTCCCGCCACTGCTCGAGCCCGAAGGTGTGGGTGAGCATGGGACGCAGGTCCACCCGGTGAGCTGCGGCCAGGTCGAGGTAATGAGCGATCGCGTGCTTGCGCTGCCCGTCCACCTCTTCGACGCCGAAGGCGTTCGAGCCGACGAACGAGATCTCCTTGAAGTAGAGCGGGCTGTCCTCCCACCGCCCGGGGGCATGAACACCGGCCTTCACCAACGTCCCGCGCGACCGCAGCAGCCGGACACCGACTTCGAAAGTCTCGGGCTTGCCAACGGTGTCGTAGACGACGTCGACGGCGCCCGGATGAGCCATCGGCAGTCCATGCAGCGGCTGGCGCAGCCGGCCACCGCCCCAGTCGACGATCTCTTCGATCACAGCCGATCGCGGTTCGTGCGCAAGGATTTTCGCGGCACCGAACCGGCGGGCCAGCTCGGCCTGCGCGGCGAAGCGCGCCACCACCGCGACGGCCACGCCGGGATACAGCGCTCGCAGGATCGCGACCGCACACAACCCCAGCGAGCCGGCCCCATACACCAGTGCGGCACCGCTGCGGGGCGGCGGGTGGCGGGTGATCGCGTGCAGCGACACCGAGAACGGGTCGGCGAACACGGCCATCTCGTCGGGAATCGAGTCCGGCACGGCGAACAGCATGCTGTCGTGGGCGGGCATCAGTTCGGCGTAGCCGCCCGTCACGTCTGCCGATACCCCGGTGTGGATGCCCGGCTTGATGTCGCCGTCGGTGAAGCTCCAGCACAGGCTGTAGTCACCGGCATCGCATGCGGGACAGGGCGGTTGGATGCGACGCGGCCCGCACGACAACCACGGGTTGAGCACCACCCGCTCCCCCACCTGCAGCCCGCGGGCCTTGGGGCCAAGCGCCACCACGTCGGCGACCACCTCATGGCCCATGACTTGCGGGAACGAACAGAACGCCGCCATGGCGTTGTCGATGTCGCCCTCGCCGAAATCCATCAGGATCTGCTTGGAATCCGACCCGCAGATGCCGGTCAGCCGCGGCCGGGTGATCACCCAGTCCTCATGCGGCAGTTCTGGATCCGGCAATTCGCGCAGGGCGGTCGGCGTCTGCGCAAGGTTCTGGGTCAACGTGTTGGCATCGTCCGGCACCTGGAAATGCTCCGGGGGCACGCCGTAGACGAGTGCCTTCATCGTGACGCCATCCCGGCCGCCCCGGCGATAAACGCATCCAGGTCCGCGTTTTTGGCGTCGATCACGGGCTTCATGTCTGGCAGGTAGTGCTCGAAGCGGTCACTGCCCAGGGCCGCGATGATGCCGTCGGCCACCATGTCCGCGGGCACCTTGGGACCCTGGTAGAGCGGCTCTTCGCTGCCCGGGTGGTCCCAGATCTCGGTGTCGACCGGGCCCGGCTCGATCAGCTTCACCGAGATCGGCGTGTCGTGCAGATCCACGGCCATCGCCTCGCTCCAGCCGCACAGCGCGAATTTGCTTGCACAGTAGGCGGTTTCGTGGACTATTCCGAGCCGGCCGCCGACGCTGGATACGTTGACGATTATGCCCGATCCGCGTGCCAGCATCCGCGGCAACAGCGCCAGCGTCAGGCGCATCGGGGCGAAGAAGTTGACCCGCATGACGTCTTCGGCCTCGCCCGGATCCAGTGCGACGACGCTGCGCCGCTTGGGCATCGCGGCGTTGTTGATCAGCACGTCGATGCCGCCGAGCGCTTCCCAGGCCCGCAGCGCCAGGTCGCCCAGCGCCGACGTGTCGGCCAGGTCGGCAACCCACATGGCCGATCCCGGCGAGCTTCGGCGGCAGTCGGTCAGCACCTCGTTCAGCCGATCCCGGCGCCGTGCGGTCAGGCCCACCACCGCGCCCCGGGCGGCCAGCTGCCGGGCCAAAGCAGCACCCAGGCCCGACGAGGCGCCCGTGATCAGCACTCGTTTACCAGCCACCGCGTACGCCATCTGTAAAGGTTGCCGCGAATCGCGGGAAGCGTACAGTGGGGAAAGCTTGTTATATCGGCTAAATATTAGTTTAACTACCTCTGATAGGGGCGTGAACATGACTTCCACCAGGTACGAAGGTGACACCTGGGACCTGGCGTCCAGCGTCGGGGTGACCGCGACGATGGTCGCAGCGGCCCGTGCCATGGCCACCCGGGCCGACAACCCACTGATCAACGACCCGTTCGCCGAGCCACTGGTCAAGCTGGTCGGCGTGGACCTGCTGTCCCGGCTGGCCAGCGGCGAGTTGGATCCCGCCGAGTTGAACGATGTGCACGACGGCGCCGCGGGTTCGGCCGGCGCGATGTCCCGGATGGCCGACAACATGGCGGTCCGCACCAAGTTCTTCGATGAATTCTTCTTGGACGCGACGAACGCGGGCATCAAGCAGGCGGTGATCCTGGCTTCCGGGCTGGACGCGCGCCCATACCGGCTGGCCTGGCCGGTCGGCACGGTGGTCTACGAGGTGGACCAGCCGCAGGTCATCGAATTCAAGACCCGCTCGCTGGCCGATCTCGGCGCCGCCCCCACCGCCGAACGTCGGGTGGTGCCCGTCGATCTGCGCGACGACTGGCCCACCGCGCTGCGCAACGCCGGCTTCGACCCGGCCCAGCCGACCGCGTGGAGCGCCGAGGGCCTGCTCGGCTATCTGCCGCCCGACGCGCAGGATCGCCTGCTGGACACCATCACCGAGCTCAGCGCGCCGGGCAGCCGGCTGGCCACCGAAAGCGCGCCGAACCCCGAGCCCGGCGACGAAGAGAAGATGAAGGAGCGCATGCAGACCATCTCCGAGCGCTGGCGTGCGCACGGTTTCGAGCTGGACATGGCGGGGCTGGTCTACTTCGGCGACCGCAACGAGGCGGCTCCCTACCTGGCTGAGCGGGGTTGGCGTCTGAACAGCGCCAGCATCCGGGAACTGTTCGCGGCCAACGGACTTGACCCACTCACTGACGACGACATGCGCATGGGCGAAATGCTGTACACCTGGGGGATCTATGAGTGAGGGACGCACCGACGGGGACAGCTGGGGTCCGGCACACAGCGTGGGAGCGACGGCCACCATGGTCGCCGCTTCCCGTGCCGTGGCATCCAAGGGACCCGACGCCCTGCTTGACGATCCGCTGGCCGACCCGCTGGTGCGTGCCGTCGGGCTGGACCCGTTCATCCGCATCATCGACGGGGAGATCGACTTCGAGGATGACCCGTTGTTCAACCGCAAGGCGCGCGCCGAGCAGATCACGGTGCGCACCAGGTTTTTCGACGACTTCTTCAACGCCGCCACCAAAGACGGTGTGCGACAGGCGGTGATCCTGGCTTCCGGCCTGGACACCAGGGCCTACCGCCTGCAATGGCCGGTGGGCACCGTGGTCTACGAGGTCGACCAGCCAGAGGTCATCGCCTTCAAGACCGACACGCTGGCCGGCCTGGGCGCCGCTCCCACCGCCGAGCGCCGCACCATCAGCATCGACCTGCGCGACGACTGGCCCGCGGCCTTGCGCGAGGGCGGGTTTGACGTCAGTCAGCCCACCGCATGGAGCGCCGAAGGGCTGCTGCCCTACCTGCCGCCCGAGGCTCAGGACCGGCTGTTCGACAACATCACCGCGCTCAGCGCGCCGGGCAGCCGACTGGCCACCGAACATGTGCCCGATGCCAACGCGTTCTCCGACGAGCGCATGCAGCGCATCTCCGAGCGCTGGCAGCGCTTCGGTTTCAACCTCAACGCGGCCGACCTGTTCTACCGGGGCGAGCGCAACATCGTGGTCGACTACCTGACCGGTAGCGGCTGGCAGGTCACCCCATCATCAGCCCGGGAGCTGTACGCCCGCAACGGTTTTCAGTTCCCCGAGGACGAGATGGCGGCAACCTTCGGTGAGATGAGCTACGTCGCCGCAACCCTCAAGTGAGGCAAGGTTTAGGGTTTTGAACTATGTCACGCACTCATGACGATGAGTGGGATCTGGCCTCCAGTGTCGGTGCAACGGCGACCATGGTCGCCGCCGGGCGCGCCATGGCGACCAAGGATCCCCGCGGTCTGATCAACGATCCGTTCGCCGAGCCGCTGGTGCGCGCGGTCGGGGTGGATTTCTTCACCAAGATGATGGACGGCGACCTCGATCTGGACGCGATCGAGAATGCCACGCCGGTGCGCATCCAGTCGATGGTCGACGGAATGGCCGTGCGCACCAAGTATTTTGACGACTACTTCGTCGCCTCCACCGGCGGCGGAGTACGTCAGGTGGTGATCCTGGCCTCCGGGCTGGACTCGCGCGCCTACCGGTTGCCCTGGCCGGCCGGAACGGTGGTCTACGAGATCGACCAGCCGCGGGTGATCGAGTTCAAGAGCAGCACCTTGGCCGATGTCGGCGCCCAGCCGACCGCATCCCGGCGCACCATTCCGATCGATCTGCGTGCCGACTGGCCCACCGCCCTGAAGGCGGCCGGATTCGATACCGCGGCGCCGACCGCCTGGCTGGCCGAGGGTCTGCTGATCTATCTGCCGCCGGACGCCCAGGATCGATTGTTCGACGACATCACCGCGCTCAGTGCGCCCGGCAGCACCATTGCCACCGAATTCGTGCCCGGCATAGTGGATTTCGATGCGGAGCGGGTGCGCGAGATGTCCGGTTCATTTCGGGAGCACGGCGTCGACATCGACATGGCGTCGCTGGTCTACGCCGGCGAACGCAACCACGTGATCGACTATCTGTCCAGCATCGGCTGGCATGCCGAGGGCGTGACCCGAACGGAACTGTTCGAGCGCAACGGCATCCCGGTGCCCACCCCGGAGAACGACGACCCGCTCGGCGAGATCGTCTTCATCAGCGCGAGGCTGAGTCGCTAGTGGCGATCGCAAGCGCGGCGTAGCCGGGCGCAGCGGGTCGCCACCGTCGGGCCTAGAGCCGCCAGGGTCCCAGCCACAGCGCGCTGGCACCGTTGCAGGACCGTTCGACATTGTCCAGGATGCCGCCGATGGTGCGGCCCATCAGCGAGCCCAACGCGTCGGGCAGCGATGCCGCGGCGGGTTGCGAGGAGGCCCGCGGGCGCAGCATGTCCAGCAACGAACCGCTCGGGTAGGCGACGATGCGCACGTCGGTGTCCTCATCCAGTCCGGCAAGGATTTTCGCTCGGCGCAGCGCGGTCCGGAAGCCGCCCAGTTCGTCGACCAAGCCCCGATCGCACGCATCGGCACCGGTCCATACCCTGCCCCGGGCGACTTGATCGACGGCCTCGGCGCTCATATTGCGCCCCTCGGCGACCCGGCCCAGGAAATCGGCGTACACCAGGTCGGCCTCGGCCTCACGATGGGCACGCTGCTCCGCGGTGAACGGCGTTTCGATGGACCAGGCATCGGCATTGGCGTTGGTGCGCACGGAATCCAACCCGACGCCCAGCCGCTCGAGCAGATCGCGGATCACCAGCTTGCCGGTGATCACGCCGATCGAACCGGTGATGGTTGCGGGGCTGGCCACGATCGCATCGGCGGCCACCGAGATGTAGTAGCCGCCCGATGCGGCGACCGCACCCATCGACGCCACCACCGGCTTGCCGCGTTTGCGCGCCCGTTTCACTTCGCGCCAAAGGGTTTCCGATGCGGTGACCGAGCCGCCGGGGCTGTTCACCCGCAGCACGATCGCGGACACCGATTCGTCCGCGGCGGCTTCTCGTAGCGCCGGCGCAATGGTGTCGCTTCCCACGGTGGAGGCACCGAACGGCAGGAACTGGGGTCCACCGCGGCCGTCGACGATCGTGCCGTCCACGTTGATGACGGCCACCGTCGGCGGCCGGCGGCGGCCGGGAACCGAAGGCACCGGCGGGGTCAGCCGTGACCGGGCTGCACCGGCATAACGCGACACGTACAGTTGCGGTGGCCTGTTATCTTCCGAAACATCCTCCACACCAACCATTTCCGCAACGCGCTCATAGGCTTCGTCACGGAAACCGATCCGGTCGATCAGACCCGAGGACACCGCCTCCTCGCGCAACAGCGGGGCGCGATCGGCCAGCGCGTCGAGCACGCCGGCGTCCAGCTTGCGTGATTCCGCCACCGCGTCCCACACCTGCTGTTGCAGGCTTTCCAACATCCGGGTGACGGCCTCACGGTGGGCCTCGGTGAAGCCGTGCTCGGTGAAACGGTTTGCCGCCGACTTGTATTCGCCGCGAGCGACGAATTGCGCTTCAATCCCGGCCTTGTCGAACGCTTCGCGCAGGAAGGTGGCGTTGTTGGCGAACCCGATCAGCCCGACGCTTCCAGCCGGCTGCATCCACACTTCACCGAACGCCGAAGCCAGGTAGTACGACAACGTGCCCGGGTAGGTCTCGGCCCAGGCCAGTGACGGCTTGACGGCGGTAAAAGCGACGATAGCCTCGCGCAGCTCCTGCACCGCGGCTGCCGGCGAGGCGGTGAGTTGCACACGCGCGATCAGCCCGGCGACCCGCGGGTCCTCGGCCGCCCGGTAGATGGCGGCCACCATGTCGCGCTGCACTACCGGCCGATTGCCGGAGATGATCGCCAGCGGGTCAAAGCCTGACGTCTCCGGCGGCATCGAGCGCAGGTCCAATTCGAGCACACAGCCGTTGGGCACGCCGTGATGACGGACGGTGTCGACCCGGCCGGCCAGGGCCCGGACCTCGTCGACGCCGGGGATCGAAGGCAGGAAAGCGAACATGTCTGCAGACTACCGAGGATCGGCCGTACGGTGGTCGGGTGAGGTTCTCCATCGCGATCCCGCAGTTCGACTACGACGGCTTCGACGGTGCGGGTCTGCGCGCGTTCCTGGTGCGCGCCGAAGAGCTCGGGTTCGAGGGCGGCTGGGTGCTCGAACAGATCATCGGCCCGACACCGCTGCTGGCACCGCTGGAGCTGCTGGCCTATTGCGCCGCCTGCACCGAGCGGCTGCGCCTGGGCGTCGCCGTCCTGGTGACGTCGTTACACGATCCCCTGCAATTGGCCTCGGCCGCCACCGCCGTCGACCGACTCAGCCACGGCCGCCTCGACATTGGTGTCGCACCAGGCGGCGGTACCCGGAAATTCGCCGCATTCGGCGTGGACAAGACAACCTTCATCTCGTATTTCACCGAGGGCCTGGAGCTGATGAAGGCGGCCTGGTCCGACGAGCCGAGGGTGACGTTTCATGGCCGGTTCCGCGACGTCGATGACCTGCCGATGGCGCCAAAGCCGGTGCAGCGCCCACATCCGCCGATCTGGTTCGGGGGCCTCGCGCCCAAGGCACTGGCCCGGGCGGTGCGGCACGGCGACTCATTCATGGGCGCCGGCTCGTCGACCACCGAGGCGTTCGCCGGGGCCGTCAAGGTCGTGCGCCGCGAGCTCGACGAGCAGCACAAGGACCCCGCGAACTTCACCATCGGCAAGCGGGTCTATCTGATGGTCGACGATGACGCCGCAAAGGCGCGGGAGCGTGTGCTGGCCGGGCTGGGCCGCATCTACGGGCGGATGCCCGGCGTGCAGGACGTACCGGTGTCCGGCACACCCGACGACGTGATCCGCGGGCTGCGCGAGGTCATCGACGCCGGGGCGTCGATGGTGCTACTGAATCCGGTCGGCACCGATGCCGGCGAGAACCGCGAGCAGATGGAACGCCTTGCCGCAGAAGTTATTCCGCAGTTGAGCTAGCCGAGGACAATTCGGTCGCCGAACCGCCTGCGGCAGTGATCTTCTCGCGTGCGCTGCCGCTGAACTTGTGCGCGGTCACCTCGACCTTGACGGTCAGCTTGCCGTCGCCGAGCACCTTGACCAGCGAGTTTCGGCGAACCGCTCCCTTGGCCACCAACTCGTCCACGCCGATCGAACCGCCCTGCGGGAAAAGCCGATTGAGGTCGCCGACGTTGACGATCTCGTACTCGGTGCGGAACCGGTTGCGGAAACCCTTGAGCTTGGGCAGCCGCATGTGAATCGGCATCTGGCCACCCTCGAAGGTCGCCGGCACGTTCTTGCGTGCCTTGGTGCCCTTGGTACCGCGGCCGGCGGTCTTGCCCTTGGAGCCCTCGCCGCGGCCGACCCGGGTGCGGGCGGTCTTCGACCCGCGCGCCGGCTTGAGATCGTGCAGCTTGATCGTCATTTCTTACTACCTCCGGTACCGGCGGCGCTCGCCTCGGCCGGTTCCACCTCGACGAGGTGGCTGACCACCGCGATCAGGCCGCGGGTCTGCGCGTTGTCCTCGCGGATCACCGAGTGGCGAATCCGCCGCAGGCCCAGGGTGCGCAGGGACTCACGCTGCTTCCAGCGCGCCCCGATGGTGCTGCGCACCTGAGTGATCTTCAGTTGGCTGCTCATGGTTGTGCCCCCGAAGTCTGGGCCTCTCGTGCCGCCGCACTGGCCATCGCGTCACTTTCGCGTCGCGCCTTGAGCATTCCGGCCGGCGCAACGTCCTCGATGGGCAGACCGCGGCGAGCGGCCACCTCCTCGGGGCGCTGCAGCAGCTTGAGTGCGGCGACGGTGGCGTGCACCACGTTGATCGCGTTGTCGCTACCCAGCGACTTGGCCAGGATGTCATGCACGCCAGCGCATTCCAGCACCGCACGGGCGGCGCCACCGGCGATCACACCAGTACCCGGGCTGGCCGGGCGCAGCAGCACCACACCGGCGGCCGCCTCACCCTGAACCGGGTGGGTGATGGTCCCGCGGATCAGCGGCACTCGGAAGAAGCCCTTGCGGGCCTCCTCGACGCCCTTGGCGATGGCCGCGGGAACTTCCTTGGCCTTGCCGTAACCGACACCGACCATGCCGTTGCCGTCGCCGACGATGACCAACGCGGTGAAGCTGAAACGCCTACCACCCTTGACCACCTTGGAGACACGGTTGATCGCGACAACCCGCTCCAGGTAGTTGCTCTTGTCGCCGTCGCGGTCGCGGCCACCACGACCGCCGTCGCCGCGCCGACCGCGGCTGTCGCGGTCACCGCGCGAGTCGCGGCTGTCGCCGGCGCCTTGTCCGCCGGCCGGCTGCTCCGCCATTATGCGGTCCTTCCAGTCGTGTTCAAGCTTTCAGTCATCAGAATTGCAATCCGTTCTCGCGGGCGGCGTCGGCCAGCGCCGCGATCCGTCCGCCGTAGGTGTATCCGCCACGGTCGAAGACCACGCTGTCGATGCCGGCTGCCTTGGCGCGCTCGGCGATCAGTTGGCCGACCCGCACGCTGCGGGCCTTCTTGTCTCCCTGCAGGCTGCGCACATCGTCCTCGATCGACGACGCCGCGGCCACCGTGGTGCCGTTCTCGTCGTTGACCAGTTGCACGTGGATGTGCCGCGAGGACCGGTTGATCACCAGCCGCGGACGCTCCGGGGTGCCGGTGATCTTCTTGCGCAGCCGTGCGTGCCTGCGCAGCCGAGAGACGCGCCGAGTCGCGGATACGCTCTGCCCCACCGGCTTTCGCACGGCGGTGCCAGCTTGTGTTTGCGCCATGATTACTTACCTGTCTTTCCGACCTTGCGGCGGATCTGTTCACCCTCGTAGCGCACGCCCTTGCCCTTGTACGGGTCGGGGCGGCGCAGACGGCGGATGTTCGCCGAGATCTGGCCGACCTTCTGCTTGTCGATCCCGGTGATGGAAAACTTCGTCGGCGACTGGACGGCGAAGGTGATACCGTCCGGAGCCTCGATCACCACGGGGTGGCTGTAGCCCAGCGCGAACTCGAGGTTGGAGCCCTTGAGCTGCACGCGATAACCGACGCCGAAGATCTCCATCTTGGTGGTGTACCCCTGCGTCACACCGGTGACCAGGTTGGACACCAGGGTGCGCGACAGTCCGTGCAGCGAGCGGTTGCGCCGCTCGTCGTTGGGACGGGTGACCACGATTGCGCCGTCGTCGTTGCGCGATACGGTGATCGGCTCGGCCACCGTCAGATCCAGGACGCCCTTGGGCCCCTTCACCGAAACCTTCTGACCGTCAATCGTTACGTCGACTCCGGACGGAACCGGAACCGGCTGCTTACCAATACGCGACATCTTTTACCCCCTCACCACACGTACGCGAGGACTTCGCCGCCCACGCCCTGTCGGGCTGCCTGGCGATCGGTCAGCAGGCCGGAGGACGTGGAGATGATCGCCACGCCCAGGCCGCCGAGCACGCGCGGCAGATTGGTGGATTTCGCGTACACCCGCAAACCGGGCTTCGACACGCGGCGCAGACCGGCGATGCTGCGCTCCCGGCTCGGCCCGTACTTGAGCTGAACGATCAGCGACTTGCCGACCCGGGCATCCTCGGTCCGGTAGTCGCTGATGTAGCCCTCGCTCTTGAGGATCTGGGCGATGTTTGCCTTCAACTTGGAGTGCGGCAACGTCACCTCGTCGTGATACGCCGAATTGGCGTTGCGCAGACGTGTCAAGAAGTCTGCGATCGGGTCCGTCATCGTCATGACAGCGTTGGTACCTTCCTCGCGATGGTTCCCGGTCCGGGCCTGTCGCGCACCTTTTCTGGGTTGGTCTTGGGGTTTGGGCTGTTACCAGCTGCTCTTCTGCACGCCGGGCAGCTCGCCCGCGTGCGCCATCTCGCGCAAGCAGATCCGGCACAGGCCGAATTTGCGGTAGACCGCGCGCGGGCGGCCGCACTTGTTGCAACGGGTGTAGCCGCGCACCGAGAACTTCGGCTTGCGTGCGGCCTTGTTGACCAGTGCCTTCTTTGCCATCTACTCAGTTCTCCTTGAACGGAAAGCCGAGGGCCCGCAACAGCGCTCGTCCTTCGTCGTCAGTCGTCGCCGAGGTGACGACGTTGATGTCCATGCCGCGGACCCGGTCGATCTTGTCCACGTCGATCTCGTGGAACACCGACTGCTCAGCCAGCCCGAAGGTGTAGTTGCCGACACCGTCGAACTGCTTGGGCGAGAGCCCGCGGAAGTCGCGGATACGGGGCAGCGCGATCGAGGTGAGACGGTCCAGGAACTCCCACATCCGGTCTCCGCGCAGCGTGACCCGGGCACCGATCGGCATGCCCTCACGCAGCTTGAACTGCGCGATGGATTTGCGTGCGCGGCGGATTTCGGGGCGTTGCCCGGTGATCAGCGCCAGGTCGCTTACGGCGCCGTTGATCAACTTCGCGTCCCGCGCCGCGTCGCCGACACCCATGTTGACCACGACCTTGGTCACCGTCGGGATCTGCATGACGTTGGCGTAGCCGAACTGCTGCTGCAGCGAATCGCGAATCTCGCTGCGGTAGCGCTCTTTCAGGCGCGGCTGAACTTTTTCTGCAGTACTCATCAGATGTCCTTGCCGTTGCGCTTGGAGATACGAACCCGCTTGCCGGTCTCCTCGTCGACCCGGTAACCGACGCGGGCGGGCTTACCGTCCGAATCGACGACCATCACGTTGGAGACGTGGATGGGTGCTTCCTGGGTGACGATGCCACCCGACTGGGCTCCGCGCTGGTTGGTCGAAATCGCGGTGTGCTTCTTGATCCGGTTGACGCCCTCGACCAGCACTCGGTCGCGTTCCGGGTAAGCCTGCAGCACTTTGCCTTTGGCGCCCTTGTCCTTGCCGGCGATGACCAGGACGGTGTCGCCTTTGCGGACCTTCATTTACAAAACCTCCGGGGCAAGCGAGATGATCTTCATGAACCGCTTCTCGCGCAGTTCGCGGCCGACCGGCCCGAAGATGCGCGTCCCGCGCGGGTCGTTGTCGGGCTTGATGATCACCGCGGCGTTCTCGTCGAACTTGATGTAGCTGCCGTCGGGACGCCTGCGCTCCTTGACCGTGCGCACCACGACGGCCTTGACGACATCCCCACGCTTGACGTTGCCGCCGGGAATGGCGTCCTTGACGGTGGCGACGATGACATCACCGATGCCGGCGTAGCGTCGCGACGAACCGCCGAGCACACGGATGCACAAGATCTCCTTGGCGCCGGTGTTGTCGGCGACCTTCAGTCGCGATTCCTGCTGAATCACTCGATCTCCTGACCTGGTTGCGTGTGCACGGCAGGAGAACCCACCTGGGTGAGCATTCGGCGGGCATGGCCCACCAAAAACCTGACGTGCGCGGTCTTTGTCACCGAAGGGCACGCGGGGCCGATTCGCACCGGCCGAGGTCTGCCCAAGGCAACCCCTAGAGTCTAGGGGACGACCAGCTCAGAGCCAAATTCTGGTTGGACCCCGACGCCGGCCCGCCTGGACTGCTACTCGGCAGCGGTTGAGAACGCCCCAAGCGGGCGGCTGCGTCCGGCTCGGTGGCCACGGCGATCAGCTCACGAATCGCCCAATCGCGACAAAGGCCGCGAGCAGCAAGAGGATCACATTGACCGGCAGGGGTTGCCGCTCGTTGCGGGTCAGGTGCACGCGCAGTGCGCCGATCTGCACGATGACCAGGCCGACCGCAGCGATCGGGGTCAGGATGCGGGCGATGCCGGTCGCCTCGGGCAGGATCACGCCGAGCGCGCCGAGGATCTCCACCGCGCCGACGGCTTTCACGGCCGCGTCCGAGTTGTCCTTCATCCAGTCGAGTCGGCCGGTGGCCACGAGCTGCTCGCGCGGCCGAAGGACCTTGAGCCCGCCCGCGGCGAGATAGACGAAGGCGAGGAGGCCCTGCGACGTCCACAGTGCGATGTTCACGGTATTCCCCAATCCTTACTATTTGTGCGTAGCCACATCGTGTGTCAGCGCTGGGGCGGCGACAAAAGGCACATCGATGTATGCATCCAGGAAGAAGTCTTCGATATGACGCACATCACAAAGACGACGCGGATCCCCGAGGGCGGTGCGGTTCGGGAGGTGCTCGATCGCATCGGCGACAAGTGGAGTCTGTTGGTGATCGGCGCGCTGCGTGGCGGGCCGATGCGGTTCGGCGGGTTGGCGGAAACCGTGGAGGGCATTTCGCAGCGGATGCTCACCCTGACGCTCAAGCACCTCGTCGAGGACGGTATGGTCGACCGCACGGCCTACGCCGAAGTGCCACCGCGAGTGGAGTACGAATTGACCGAACTCGGCCGGACACTGCTACCGCTGGTGATCTCCCTCGCCGAGTGGGCGATGGCACACCGCGACGAGATCAATGCCAACCGCAGGTCACGCTGACCTCGGCGTCAGTCGCCCTGCCGGATCCACGCGACGATGTACAAGCTCATGGCCGTCACCAGCGCGATGAGCACCCACTGCACGATCGCCTGATCGATCCACGAACCGGGCGGGGGCGCGCCGGGCAGGATGTTGCGCAACGGGACGATCGCGAACAGGTTCGCGGCGTACCAGGTGGCGAACGGCGGCAGGAACTTGCGTCTGCCCAGCGCCATCGGGATGGCGACCAGCAGGGCCAGAGTGGGCAGGCTGATCAAAACCAGGCAGATTCCGAGGTCGAAGATGAGCGGACCCTTGGCCCGCTTGAGCGTAATGACCACATTGCCGGTGTCGCTCGCGCGGGAGGTGGGCAGTGCACTCGGGTCATGAACCCGGTTGACGCTGACCTGCCAGCCGTCCAGTGCGCCGGTCACTTCGACGCGGGCGGGCACCTTCTTGCGATTGTCACCGGTGCCCACGAACGCGTCGGCCGCGATCGGTTCGGTCTGGTAGGAGTCGAACGGCCAGTTGCCGGGATCGCCGTGCGCCTCGATGGTGGTGCTGAGTTGTGCCGGCGCCTTGCCCTTCGGGTACTGCAGATCCCCCAGATCGCTTGTGGGATATAGCCGCACCGCGACATCGTTGGCGAGCACATCAAAACGGTTGTCGTACTGCGCAACTCCGGGATAGGCGAGCACCTCGACGGACAGGCGGTTGGCGACCGGCTTCAGTTCCTCCAGGCGGAGTTGCACGATCGTCGCGTCACCTCCGCCCTGGCTGAGGTCCAGCGGCGGCAGTGGCCCCTCCGACCGCTGCAGAAAATGCACGCCGAAAAGTGAGAGGACGTAGGCGATGATGACGGCCGCGAGAATGCTCACACCGACCGCGATCCGCGGCGGCTCCCGCTTCTTCGTTGCGGGTGGCGCCGGAGGGGGCCGGTCCGTCACCGGCGCCGGCGTGGGGGCCTCGGTGGTCATTGGCCGCCGCCGCGAGCAATAACGGACCCGGGCCGCCGCGGAGCTTGCTGGCACCGAATCGGCGCCGCCGACGAAATCCGGCTCAAGCGGGGTGACACGTCGTCAGATGCTAGCGAATTGCCGGGCCCCCTGCGCGGCGAAATCCCATGTCCAGAAACGTAAGAAGGTCCGGACACCTGTTGGCCATCCGCCGTTAACTTCACCGGCCGAAAACACCCCGCAACAGACCGGGCGATGCAGCGCTACCGGTTTGCTAGCTCGATGAGGAGTCCGCCACGCAGCGAAATCCGATGTGCGTCGTCGCGGAGTCCTGCGATTGCGGTGACCGGGCCGCCGGGCGGTAGCGGTGGCAGTACTCCGGCGCGCAGAGGTAACTGCCACCCTTCAAGGTCTGGTTGACGGACGGATCGGCGGGCCCCAATGGAGTGCAGCAGGACTTGGGCGGCAGGTCGAGCCGGTGGTGCGCGGAGAACTCGGTCGCCGTCCACTCCCAGACGTTGCCGATCATGTCGACCAGACCAAATGCGTTGGGAGCGAACGTGCCCACCGGTGACGTCCCCACCCAGCCGAGCGCTCCGTCATTGCGGTACGGGAAGCTGCCCTGCCAGGTGTTCGCCATCAGCCGGCCATCGGGAGTGGCCTGTTCACCCCACGCGTACGTCGTGGTGGACCCGGCTCGCGCCGCGTACTCCCACTCAGCTTCGGTCGGCAGCCGTCGCCCGGCCCACCGCGCATAGGCCGCTGCGTCCGGATACGCCACCTGCACCACCGGATGATCACCGCGATCGGCGACGTCGCTGTCGGGCCCGAACGGATGGCGCCAGCTCGCCCCGGGCACCCACTGCCACCACTGTCGCCAGTCGCGCAGGTCGACCGGCCCCGGTGTGGGCCGGAAAACCATTGCGCCCGGGCACAAATCGTTCGGATCCGCCCCCGGATACAGCGCCGGGTCGATGGGCTGTTCGGCCACCGTCAGGTATCCGGTCGCGCTGACGAACTCGGCGAACTGCGCATTGGTCACCGGGTGCCGTTCCACCGCAATGGGACTCACCGTCACGGTGTGGATCGGCGCTTCTTCGGGGTAGAAGCTGGTCGAGCCCATGCGGAATGACCCACCCGGAAGATCGACCAGCTCGCTGAGCACCTTGTCAGGCTAGCCGGTCCGCGCCCTAATCGGATTGCCGATACCAGGTGAGCATGTATAGGCCCATCGCCGCGACCAGCGCGATCAACACCCAGAGCACCAGGGCTTGGTCGATCCACGCGCCCGGCGGGGGAGCCCCCGGCAAGAAGTTGCGAATGGGAATGACGGCGAACAGCATGGCGGCGAACCACGTCACGAATGGCGGGACGAATTTCCGTCTCCCCAAAGCGATTTGGATGGCCACGGCAAAGGCCAATGCAGGCAGCGCGAACAGGACCAGGCAAATTCCCAGGTCGAAGATCAGCGGCCCCTTGGCCCGGTGCAACGTGATGATGACGTTGTCGGCGCGGTCCGAGTCCTGGCTGGCTTCGCCGACGCGCTGGACGCTGGCGTCCCAGCCGTCCAAGCCGCCGGTCACCTCCACCCGGGCGGGGATGTAGCGGCGCGCATCGCCCTGTCCGACAAGGACGTCGGCGGAAAGGGCATCCGTGCGATAGGAGTCGAACGGCCAGTTGTTGGGATCACCGTGCGCCTCGATGGTGGTTGCGACCTGCACCGGCGACTTTCCGGCCGGGTACTGCAAGTCCCCAAGGTCGTTTGGGGGATCCATGCGCACCGCGGTGTCGGTCTTGAGCACCTCGAGCCGTTTGTCGAACATCGACTCCTCGGGGATCACCAGCACCTTCACCGTGAGGCGGTTGGCGACGGTGTCGACCTTTTCCAGGCGGACCAGCACCACCGTGTCGTTGGTCGCGTTGAGGTCCGGCGGCTTCAGTGGTCCCGCCGTTTTGGCGAGCAGATGCACGCCGAGCAGCGACAAGACGTAGACGACGATAAAACCCGCCACCGCGACCACGGCGACGGCCGCTCGCCGCCTGCGCGGTTGGGCCGCGGCCACGGCCGGAGGTGTTGTAGGTGGTTGCTCCGACGGCGCCAGAGGCGGTGGTGTGGGTGGCGCTTGATGGGTCATCGGTCAACACCTCCGTGCGGGATTCAGACACATGACGACGGATGCTAGCGAACTCGCGGGCGCCGCGAGGCGACTTTGAAATTTCGCCATTTTCAGGAGATTTTCGCCCCTCAGCCGTGCACTGATCGTTTGTCCAGCGAAGGCCGGCCGGTGCCTCGCCTCCATCGGTCGGGCAAACCTTCGAGGTGCCATCGATTGGCCCACCCGTTCATCCGGAGTTGGTTTGCCTATTCATGCGGTACCGGTAAATGTCGGGAAGTGAAGCGCAATCGATCGGCACTGGCGACCAGCGTTCTGGCCGCAGTAGGCATGGCCCTGTCGGCATGCAGTTCCTCCCCCGCCAGCCTGCCGTATACCGCCGGGGCCAAAGTGGACTGCGGCGGCAAACAGGCCCTGACGGCCAGCGGTTCGACCGCGCAAGCCAACGCCATGACCCGTTTCGTCGATGCCTATCGCCAGGCCTGCTCCGGGCAGACGCTGAACTACACCGCCAACGGGTCCGGCAACGGCATCGCCGACTTCTTGGCCGGCAAAACCGATTTCGCCGGTTCCGACACAGCGCTGTCGGGTGACCAATACGCCGCCGCCCAGAAGCGATGCGGCGGCGCCGACGCCTGGAACCTGCCGGTGGTGTTCGGCCCGCTGGCCATCACCTACAACCTCGCCACCGTCGATTCGTTGGTGCTCGACGCACCTACGTTGGCCAAAATCTTCAACGGCACCATCACGCGCTGGGACGACCCGGCCCTGACCTCGCTCAACGCGTCCATGCCCGCTGAAGACATTCACGTCATCTACCGCAGCGACGGTTCAGGCACCACCGACAACTTTCAGGAATACCTGCAGTCCGCGTCCGGCGGGGTCTGGGGCAAGGGTGCGGGCAAGACGTTCAACGGCAATGTCGGTACCGGCGCCGTCGGCAACACCGGCACCGCGGCCGCCGTGAAGAGTACTGAGGGAGCGATCAGCTACAACGAATTGTCGTTCGCGCTGCAGCAAGGCCTGTTCGCCGCCGAGATCAAGACGCCGGCAAGCCGTAGGTCGTTGCGCCCGGTGCGGATCGGCACCGACACGGTCGGCAAGACCATCAAGGGCGCCAAGATCACCGGCGGCGGAAACGATCTGGTGCTCGACCTGTCGTCGTTCTACAACCCCGCCCAACCCGACGTCTACCCGATCGTATTGGCAACCTACGAGATCGTCTGCTCCAAGTACCCCACATACGATGTGGCCAAGGCGGTCAAGGCTTTTCTGCAGGCGGCCATCGGTCCCGGCCAGATCGAACTGGCCAAAAGCGGCTACATCCCGTTGTCGGCCGACTTCCAGGCCCGGGTGTCGGCCGCCGTAGACGCGATCAGCTCGGTGGACGCGCCTAAACCCGAATGAGGTTCAGTCGCGCGAAAAGGCAAGCGCGATCTCGGTTTCCACGTCCACGTAGGGCCGCCCGGACAGGTCGACGGTGACCTGGGCGATGGTGCCGCCGGTGAACGTGAACGGCGCCTTGTAGCGGGTCGACACTCGCGATCCGCCGTTGCGCCCAACCGTGATACCGGCACCCGCCAGTCCGAAGGTGCCGGGATGTGTGGTCACCGCGCCCAGCGTGCCGACCACCTTGTCGTCGATGAACAGTGTGACGTCGCCAAGCGGCGTGTGGCTGTTCTCGACCGTCCGGGTGCGTGCATAGCCGGCGCCGAGAAGATGTCTGCCCAACGGCACGGCTTCCGAGGAGGAGACCTCCTGCTGGCGCTCACCGAGGAAGTTGTACACGTAGTGCAGTCGGCCGTCCTGGATGAACAGCACATGCCCGCCGTGCGCGCCGCCCTGCTTGAACAGCACCCCCTCGGCCCCGGTGGTATCGAGGGTCACGTCGGCCAGTATCGAGAACGACCGGCCGCGGATTTCGGCAGCGGCGCCGATACCGACGTCCGCGCAGTCGGGATAGTAGATGTAACCGGCCCGGTCGCTGACCAGGTACGGCCGGGCGCGCGTCAGGGTTTCCATGATGTTCAAATCCGATAGCGGCAGCCCGTTGTATTTGGCCGCCTCCGAGAACCACAACGCCTTGAGTTCTTCGAGCTTGTCCGGGTTTTCGGCGGCCAGGTCGTGGCACTGGCTGCGGTCGGCCTCGATGTGGAACAGTTCCCAGCGGTCGGCGTCGAAATGCGACCAGCCGGCCGGGGTCGCCGCGTGTACGGTGTTGGCGAACCAGCCCCGATGCCAGATCCCGCGGGTACCCAGCATGGTGTAGAACTGGGTCTCCTTGCCGGTGTCGGCGCCCGAATCCTCAAGAGCTGCTTTAAAACTCACGCCGTCCAACGGCTTCTGGGCGATGCCCTTCACGGTGTCCGGCGGTGTCATGCCCAGCAGTTCGTAGATGGTCGGGGTGATGTCGCAGACATTGACGTAGTTGTCCCGCACCCCACCGTGTGCGGCAATCCCGTTGGGCCACGAGATAATTGCTGTGTCGGCGATGCCGCCCTCATGGGAGGCGTACCGCTTGTAGAGCTTGTAGGGCGTGTTGAACGCCATCGCCCAACCGATCGGGTAATGGTTGTAGGTCTCCGGGCCGCCGAGGTGTTCGAACAGCTTCATGCTTTCTTCGACGGTGTCGATGTAACCGTTGAAGAACTTTCCCTCGTTGACCGATCCGTTCGGCCCGCCCTCGCCGCTGGCGCCGTTGTCGGAGATCACCACGATGATGGTGTTGTCCAGCTGACCCGATTCCTCGAGATAGTCCAGGATTCGGCCGATCTGGGCGTCGGTGTAGCTCAGGAAACCGGCGAACACTTCGGCCATCCGGGAAAACAGCTTCTTCTCTTCGTCGTTGAGTGAATCCCAGGGCCGCACGGTGTCCTGCAGCGGCCACGGTTCACCGCCGGGCCCCTGCACGTCGAGATACGGGTTCACCGGCGACAATTCGGTGTCGGGCGGCACGACCCCCAGCGACTTCTGCCGCTCCAGCACGATCTCGCGGTAGCGCTCGTAGCCCATGTCGAAGCGGCCGGCGTACTTGTCGGCCCATTCTTTGAAGACGTGGTGCGGCGCGTGTCCGGCGCCGGGACACACGTAGGAGAACCAAGGCTTTTCGGGCGCAATCACTTTGGCATCGCGAATGAATTCGATTGTCTTGTCGGCGAGGTCCTTCGACAGGTGATAGCCGTCTTCCGGGGTACCGGGCGGATTCACCGGGTGGTTGTCGTACACCAGGTCCGGATACCACTGGTCGGTCTCCCCGCCCAGGAATCCGTAGAACCGCTCGAAGCCGCGTGAGGTCGGCCAGTGCCGCTTCGTCGAGGCCAGGTTCGATTCCTCGAGCGGCGTCAGGTGCCACTTGCCCACGCAGTAGGTGTTGTATCCCTGTTCGGCGAGAGCTTCGGAGAGCAACGCGGTGTCGAACGGGATGCGACCGTTGGAGTTGGGGAAACCCTCGGTGAACTCCTCGATCATGGCCATTCCCACGGTCGTTGCGTTGCGCCCGGTGAGCAATGAGGCCCGGGTCGGCGAACACAGCGCGGTGGTGTGGAACTGGGTGAGCCGGATGCCGCGTTCGGCGATGCGCGACATGGCGGGCATGTCCACCAAACCGCCGAAGCAGTCCCAGGTTGCGATGCCGGTGTCATCCCACACCAGGTACAAGACGTTTGGTGCGTTCTGGGGCGCCGTCGGCGCGGCGTAGGGCCCCCAATCCGGTTCGGAGTCCCGGATGTCGAGCTCGATTTTGCCCTTGAATTGCCCGGACTCCGACCCAGCCACCATCGTCAGCCTCACTCTCGTAGCGGACTTGCCGAACGTGCGTGAAGACTACACCCGGTACCGGGCGTTGTGGTGTGGGTACTACGGGGGCTTACTTGGCCTTTTCCAGAATTTCGACGAGGCGCCAACGTTTGGTCGCCGACGTCGGGCGCGTCTCCATCAGCGAGACGCGGTCGCCGATACCGGCGACGCTGTTCTCGTCGTGCGCCTTCACCTTGGTGGTGGTCCGGATGATCTTGCCGTACAGCGGGTGACGCACGCGGTCTTCCAGCTCGACCACGATGGTCTTCTGCATCTTGTCACTGACCACATAACCGATGCGCATCTTGCGCCGTCCGCGCACCTTCGGGGTGGCCGGAGTATTCTTGGGGCCCTTGTCTTTCGACGCGGCCTCGGTTGCGGCGGCCTTCTTGGGTGCGGCCTTCTTGGCTTCTGCCATCACGATTCCTTACCGTCGGGCCCGGAAGCCAAGCCCAGTTCTCGTTCGCGGAGCACGGTGTAGACCCGCGCGATCTCCTGACGCACCGTGCGGAGCCGGCGGTTGTTGGTCAGCTGCCCGGTCGCCATCTGGAAACGCAGATTGAACAGCTCTTCCTTGGATTCGCGCAAACGCTCGGTCAGCTCCTCTTCGGTGAGCTCACGCAGTTCGCCAGGCGAAGTTCCCACTGCCATCAGAACTGATCCTCTCGAGTCACGATGCGGGCCTTGATCGGCAACTTGTGGATCGCGCGGGTCAGCGCGGCCCGGGCGGTCTGCTCGTTGGGGTAGCTGAGCTCGAACAGCACCCGGCCGGGCTTGACGTTGACGACCCACCACTCCGGCGAACCCTTACCCGAACCCATTCGGGTTTCGGCGGGCTTCTTGGTCAGCGGGCGGTCGGGGAAGACGTTGATCCACACCTTGCCGCCACGCTTGATGTGCCGATTGATGGCGATACGAGCGGACTCGATCTGCCGGTTGGTGACATAGGCGTGCTCCAACGCCTGGATGCCGTAGTCGCCGAAGTTCACCGCCGTGCCGCCACTGGCGATACCGCGCTGGCGGGGGTGGTGTTGCTTACGGTGTTTAACTCTGCGGGGAATCAACATGATTCAGCTCTCCGTGCTTTGTGGTTCTGCAGCGGGTGCGGCCGGGGCCGCGGCGCCTTCCTCGGCACTTGCGGCCGCGCGGCCGGCTTCGGTGCTGGTGGCCGTGGTGCCCGACGCGCCACTGCGGCGCGGACGGGTACCCGACGGACGCTCGCGGCGCGAACGCTCGGCACCCGCCGGAGCAGCAGCGGCCAATTCGCGCTTCCCACCGACGACGTCACCCTTGTAGATCCACACCTTCACGCCGATCCGGCCGAAGGTGGTCTTGGCCTCGTAGAGGCCGTAGTCGATGTCGGCGCGCAGCGTGTGCAGCGGCACCCGGCCCTCGCGGTAGAACTCCGAGCGGCTCATCTCGGCGCCGCCGAGACGGCCCGAGCACTGCACCCGGATGCCCTTGACGTTGGGCTGACGCATCGCCGACTGGATGGCCTTACGCATCGCACGGCGGAACGCCACGCGGTTGCTCAGCTGCTCGGCGACGCCCTGGGCCACCAATTGTGCTTGCGACTCCGGGTTTCTCACCTCGAGGATGTTGAGCTGCACCTGCTTGCCGGTCAGCTTCTCCAGGTCGGCGCGGATCCGGTCGGCCTCGGTACCACGACGGCCGATGACGATGCCGGGACGCGCGGTGTGGATATCCACCCGGACGCGGTCGCGGGTGCGCTCGATCTCCACGTCGGCGATCCCGGCCCGCTCCAGGCCGGTGGAGAGCAGCCGCCGGATCGCGACGTCTTCCTTCACGTAGTCCGAATACTGCTTGTCGGCATACCAACGTGACTTCCAGTCGGTGGTGATCCCCAGCCGGAAGCCGTGCGGATTGATCTTCTGGCCCACTAGTCTGAGCCTCCCTTCGCGTCAGAGGTCTCAGACGTCTTGGCTTCGGCTTTCGTTGCGGCCTTCTTCGCGGGCGCCTTGGCTGCGGCCTTCTTGGCGGGTGCCTTGTTGGCCGGTGCTTTCTTGGCGGGCGCCTTCGCGGCGGCCTTGCTGGCCTCGGCGCGACGGGCCCGGGTCGACTTCGCCGACCCCTGGTCCTTGCTCGGCCTGCTCTCCACCACAACGGTGATGTGGCTGGTGCGCTTGCGGATCCGGAACGCGCGGCCCTGGGCGCGCGGACGGATGCGCTTGGCCGTCGGACCCTCGTCGGCGTAGACGGTGGCGACCACCAGGGTCGCCGGGTCGAGCCCATTGTTGTTCTGCGCGTTGGCCGCGGCACTGGCGATCACCTTGGCCACCGGCTCACTGGCGGCCTGCGGCGCCCAGCGCAAGATGTCCAGTGCGTCGGCCACCGAGCGGCCGCGCACCAGGTCGATCACCCGGCGCGCCTTTCTCGGCGACACCCGCACGAACCGTGCTTTGGCCACCGCCGATGGGAATTCAGTTGTGGTCATCGCCGTTTGGCCTTCCGGTCGTCCTTGATGTGTCCCTTGAAGGTGCGGGTAGGCGCGAATTCACCAAGCTTGTGGCCGACCATCGCCTCGGTGACGAACACCGGGACGTGCTTGCGTCCGTCGTGGACGGCAAAGGTGTGGCCGATGAAGTCAGGAATGATCGTCGAACGCCGCGACCATGTCTTGATCACCTGTTTGGTGTTCTTCTCGTTCTGCGTGTCCACCTTCTTGAGCAGGTGGCCATCGACGAACGGGCCCTTCTTCAGGCTGCGTGGCATGTGCTACTCCTGACTTCCTAGCGACCGTGCTTCTTGCCGGTGCGCCGGCGTCGGACAATGAGCTTGTTACTGGCTTTATTCGGGTGACGGGTGCGGCCCTCGGGCTTGCCCCACGGGCTCACCGGGTGGCGACCACCGGAGGTCTTACCCTCACCACCACCGTGCGGGTGGTCCACCGGGTTCATCACCACACCACGGACCGAAGGGCGCTTGCCCTTCCACCGCATCCGGCCGGCCTTACCCCAGTTGATGTTCGCTTGCTCGGCGTTGCCGACCTCGCCGACCGTGGCGCGGCAGCGCACGTCGACGCGGCGGATCTCACCGCTGGGCATACGCAGCGACGCGTACGTGCCCTCTTTACCGAGCAACTGGATGCTCGACCCGGCCGAGCGCGCCAGCTTGGCGCCACCGCCCGGCCGCAACTCCACGGCGTGAATCACGGTACCGGCCGGGATGTTGCGCAACGGCAGGTTGTTGCCGGGCTTGATGTCCGCGTTGGGTCCGCATTCCACCACGTCGCCCTGCGAGAGTCCCTGCGGCGCAATGATGTAGCGCTTCTCGCCGTCCAGGAAATGCAGCAACGCGATGTTGGCGGTCCGGTTGGGGTCGTACTCGATGTGCGCGACCTTGGCGTTCACGCCGTCTTTGTCGTTGCGACGGAAGTCGATCACCCGGTAGGCGCGCTTGTGGCCACCACCCTTGTGGCGGGTGGTGATGCGGCCGTGGGCGTTTCGCCCACCGCGGCCGTGCAGCGGGCGCACCAGCGACTTCTCCGGGGTCGAACGAGTGACCTCGGAGAAATCGGACACGCTCGAGCCGCGACGGCCCGGGCTGGTCGGCTTGTACTTACGAATTGCCATGTCTAATCAGGTTTCCTCTCGCGGCGACTACGCCGGTGCCCCGAACAGATCGATCGGCTTGCTACCCGGCGCCAGCGTGACGATGGCCCGCTTGGTGCTCTTGCGCTTGCCGAAGCCGGTCCTGGTGCGCTTGCGCTTACCCGGCCGGTTCGCGGTGTTCACCGATGCGACCTTGACGGAGAAGATCTTCTCGATAGCGATCTTGATCTGCGTCTTGTTCGAATCGGGGTGCACCACAAACGTGTACACGTTGTCGTCGAGCAGCGAATAGGACTTCTCCGAGATGACCGGTCCCAGAATGATGTCGCGGGGGTCAGTGATGGTCGCCATCTACGCCGTTACCTCCTCGGTGCTAGCCGTATTGGCTCCGATGTAGGCGTTGAGCGCCTCCACGCTGAACACCACGTCGTCGGAGCGCAGCACGTCGTAGGTGTTGAGCTGGTCGGGCGTGAGGAGGTGCACACCGGGAAGGTTGCGCACGCTCTTGGCGCCGGCCTCGTCGCTGCGGCCGATCACCACCAACACCTGCTTGCGGTCGGTCAGCGTGCCCAGGAACGCCTTGGCGTTCTTGGTGGACGGCGTCTGACCCGACACCAGCTCGGTGATCGCGTGGATGCGGCCGTTGCGCGCCCGGTCCGACAATGCGCCGCGCAACGCGGCGGCGATCATCTTCTTGGGTGTGCGCTGGCTGTAGTCGCGGGGCTTGGGGCCGTGCACGACGCCACCGCCGGTGAACTGCGGGGCGCGCGTCGAACCCTGACGGGCCCGGCCGGTTCCCTTCTGCCGGTAGGGCTTACGGCCACCGCCGCTGACGTCGCCTCGGGTCTTGGTCGAGGCCGTGCCCTGACGCGCCGCCGCCCGCTGCGCGGTGACGACCTGGTGCATCAGCGCGATATTGGCCGGAGCATCGAACAATTCGGCCGGCAGCTCGATCGAGCCCTCGACGTTGCCGCCCGGCGTCTTGACGTCAATCTTGAGCGTCTTGGAGCCTTCTGCCATCACTTCTCACCTCGTTTGACCGCGCTGCGGACCACCACGAGCCCACCGGTGCGGCCGGGGACCGCACCCTTGATCAGCAGCACGCCGTTCTCGGTATCGACCTTGTGCACCAACAGGTTCTGGACGGTCACCCGATCGCTACCCATCCGGCCCGCCATCCGGGTGCCCTTGAACACCCGAGCGGGGGTGGCGCAGCCGCCGATGGAACCCGGGCGACGGTGCACCGCCTGGGCACCGTGACTGGCGCCCTGACCGCGGAAGCCGTGGCGCTTCATGGTGCCGGCGAAGCCCTTGCCCTTGGAGGTGCCGGTGACGTCGACGTAGCCACCATCGGCGAAGATCTCCGCCGTCAGCTCCTGTCCGACTTCGTATTCGGCGGCCGCCTCGGGGTTCTCCAGCCGCAACTCGGCCAGGAACCGGCGCGGGTTCACGCCCGCGGCGGTGTACTGACCGGTCACCGGCTTGTTGACCTTGCGGGGACTGATCTCGCCGTAGGCCAACTGCACGGCGCTGTAGCCGTCGCGCTCGGGGGTACGGATCCGGGTCACCACGTTCGGGCCGGCCTTGACGACCGTCACCGGCACGATCCTGTTGTTCTCGTCGAACACCTGCGTCATGCCCAGCTTGGTACCCAGAATGCCTTTTCTTGCCATGAGTCTGGATCTCCTACTGGATGTTGACGTCGACACTGGCCGGAAGGTCGATGCGCATCAGCGCGTCGACGGTCTTCGGCGTCGGGTCGAGGATGTCGATCAGCCGCTTGTGCGTACGCATCTCGAAGTGCTCCCGCGAGTCCTTGTACTTGTGCGGCGAGCGGATGACGCAATACACGTTCTTCTCAGTCGGCAGCGGCACCGGACCTACAACACTGGCACCCGTGCGGACGACGGTCTCGACGATCTTGCGCGCCGACGCGTCAATAGCCTCATGGTCGTAGGCCTTAAGCCTGATGCGGATCTTCTGTCCCGCCACGCTTCTCCTACCCTCACTCCTGTTGGGGCCCGGTATCCGGGCTCACATAGTCCTCAGTGCCACCGGCGCGCCGATCGGGCCGGCCAACTTTTGGCCGATCGAGCGTTGCGCCGGATATTGCGCCGCTGTTTACCTGTCGTGGTCCACCGGCCCCCGCGGTCGGGCGTGTCACCCTCACGCAGCCTCATCCG
This sequence comes from Mycobacterium sp. 1465703.0, assembly GCF_001672975.1. GTDB lineage: Bacteria > Actinomycetota > Actinomycetes > Mycobacteriales > Mycobacteriaceae > Mycobacterium. Next base: position 76,621 of record NZ_LZKU01000238.1, on the reverse strand, counting down.
CGATCGAAATTCGTCGCTCTCAAAGGATGGGACCGGACGCGCCCGTTTGGACGCTGGTCGTATGCCCGACCAGGCGCAAACCCGGCTCAAGGCAACCTGAACAGTATGCCTCAGATCGTGGCCCGAGCAAAATTCAGCCCGGATCTCGGGCCGCAACCACCGCATCCGTCTGAGGGACGGTAGCACCGGGAAGTAAATACGCTGGTCAGAGCTATCGAGGGAGCGAGCGCCGGAGCCTCAGGCTCCTGTCGACTCGATACCCGCCGCGCCAGCCCGGCCGGACTGCACATGGAGGAAGCCGTCGACGGCCGCCAGCGCGCACTGGTGGTAGTCGAAATCGGGCAGGGTGGACAGGCGGCCCAGCACCAGGGGGCCGATGAGCAGGGCGATCGCCCGGGACCGGTCCACCTCCCCCAGCTCGGCGGCCTCCGGGCTGTCGAATATTGCGTCGAAGGGCTCGGCGTATTGCTGGGCGATGCGCTCGCGCAGGGTGGTGATCGCCGCGCTGTCGGCATTGTGGCTGTGCCGGGGCTCGGGCAGGCCTTCCAGGTCGCGTCCCAGCGCGAGCCAGGACATCGCGGTCATCATGGTGGGGGCCTGGGCCACGGCTTCGGCCTGGGCCAGCACCACCGCGACCAGGCGGTCGCGCAGCGAACCCTCGGCCGGCGGGGTCGGGGACACCGGTATCAGGCTGTTGAAAGCCGCCGCCAGGAGATCGTTTCCGCTCGGGAAATGGCGATACAGGGTTGCTCTGGCGACGTTGGCGGTGCGGGTGACCGCGTCGACCGTCACCGCGCTGGGCCCTCCGGAGCGCAGCAACGTTACGGCTGCTTCCAGCAGCCTCGCGCGAGACCTCGCGGGGCGCGGATCGGAAGTCTGGGTGCTGATTGTGATCCACCTCCCTGTTTGAGCACGAGACCATTGGTCTACCTACAAGACTATTGGTCTCGAAACTCCGCAACGCTCGAGGAGGCGCATCGCATGGTCGAAACCCTCGTCCGGCCTGACCAGCGTACTGACGGTATCGCCATCGGGGATAGCTTCCGGGCACGAAACTGGACACTTGCTGTTGCGTGCATGGGCGTAGCCCTGGTCGTGGCGTCCATGACCGCGCTGAACACCGCCCTCGGCGACCTGGCGGTAGCCACCTCGGCCACCGCATCCCAACTGAACTGGATCGTCGACGGCTACACCGTGGCCCTGGCCTGTCTGCTGTTACCGGCCGGCGCGATCGGTGACCGCTACGGCCGGCGCGGTGCGCTGTTAACCGGGTTGCTGGTCTTTTCGATCGGTTCGATGGCCCCCGCGCTGTTGCACAATCCGTCTCAGCTCATCGCGGGCCGGGCGGTAGCCGGCGTTGGCGCCGCGTTCGTCATGCCCGCCACGCTGTCACTGCTGACGGTGGCCTATCCAAAAAACGACCGTACCAAGGCCGTTGGCATCTGGGCCGGTACGGCCGGTTCCGGGGGCGTGCTGGGCATGTTGGGTTCTGGCCTGCTGCTTCGGTTTTGGGACTGGCATGCGATCTTCTGGTCATTGGGTATCGCCGGGCTACTGATTTTCACGCTGGCCTGCACCGTCGCATCGTCTCGGGACGCGGGCGCCCCCCGGGTCGATGCACTGGGCGCGGTGCTGATCGGTGCGGCCGTCGCCATCGCCGTGGCCGCGATCCTGGAAGCACCCGGGCGCGGATGGAGTGACCCGCTGGTGTGGGGTGGTCTGGTGGTCGGCACCGTCATCGCGGCGGTGTTCGGCGTCCTCGAATTGCGCCTGGCACTGCGGGGAAGGCAACCCCTGCTGGACGTCCGGTTGTTCGCCGACCCGAATTTCGCCACCGGAGTGGCCGCGATCGTCATCCTGTTCGGCGCCACCTTCGGTTTCTTCTACATCGGCATGCAATACGTGCAGCAGATCATGGGCTACTCACCGCTGGCGACGGCGACCGCCTTCGGACCGTTCATGGTGCCGTTGGGCATCTTCTCGGCGCTGTCGTTCTGGTATGTGCCGAAGCTGGGTCTGCGGCTGGTGTTGTTCGTCGGCACGTCGCTGATGGCCATCGGATTCGGGTGCATGTACTGGTTGAATCTGCACTCGTCGTACCTCGAATTCGCCTGGCCCACCCTGATTCTGGCCACCGGAATCGGAATCTGCACCGCGCCTACGACTTCGGCGATCATGGGTGCGGTACCTGACGAAAAGCAGGGTGTCGCCTCGGCGGTCAACGACACGTCGCGCGAAATGGGCGGTGCGCTGGGTATTGCTGTCGCCGGTTCGATCCTGGCCGGCCGCTACTCCCACGAGCTTGCGCCCAGGCTGGCCGGCTTTCCCGCTCCGGTGCGCGACCAGGCCACCGACTCACTGGCCAAGGCGGTCGAGATCGCCGGGCGGCTCGGCCCGCAGGGGCGGCAGTTGGCCGACATCAGTAAATCCGCCTTCCTGGCGGCCCTGCACGCTTCCACCATCACGATGGCCGCCATCGTTGCCGTCGCCGCGGTGGCGATCGGAGTGTGGGCGCCCGGCCGCGCCGGCCGCCAGCTGGGCCCGGTACGGCGGATGCTGTCACGTCGCTCTGATCCGCCACTTCGATCAAAACCAATGCTGTTGTCCGACAGCTGATTCAACTTGCTTGACGTCGTCGCGAATGTCTTGCAACCGCCCGCCGATTCTGGTATCAGGGATGTATATCGACAGATACAAGTCATCTCTGTACGCGCGAGGTGGATGTGGTGTTGATGGGCGTTACGAGCGTGGTCGAGCCGGCATGCGCGGCGATCAGTGAGGCGGCGGCGATCGTGGAGGCCGAATGGATGCGCCTGCGGCGACCGAGCATGCCGGTTCGATACCCCGACTGCGAGTTGCCCGCGGCGCGGCCAGGCCCGCGCCGCACGACCACCCTGGTCTGCACCACTGCGGCGCGCGCCCGGTACTCGACGCGCCCGCGTGCCACCGGCAGCCGATGGCCGGTCTCCTTGGTATGGGCCCGGCAGCGGTCACCTCCGTATTGCCAATGTCTTTCGCGGAGCGACGAAAGGAGGTAACTCAGAGAAGACAAGCACGGGCTATCGAAGAATGAGATGGCGATCGTGCCGCCCACGAATATTGCGACGCATTGTTCGCGCGACGCACAGCTGCGCGCGCCCAGCCACTTGTCGTGGCCGTCTACGTGGACCGCATGATGTTCGCCGTCTCTTCGGGCGGGCCGCTGCGGGGGCCGATGCTTTCGGGTACCGCGTGGCGGCCCGCCCACTGTCCGCGTTCACCGAACGAACTGCGCGGCCCGGTGACCGATCATCACGATGGTGGCGTGCGGACCGCGGCCGGTGATCGCGGGCAGAATCGAGCCGTCGATCACCCACAGGTTGTCGATGCCGTGGACCCGGCACCGCGGGTCCACGACGGCTCGGGAGTCGCCATCGACCCCCATCGGTGCTGTGCCGCAAAGATGTTGCGACGTGGACCACACGGCTGCAGTGGCATCGGTTGTGCCACCGGCCAATTCGCGGGCCAACTCACTGCCCCGGCGCAGCGCCGCGACGTCGTCGGGCTCGCTGTCGTAGCGGTGCTCAATTCGGGGCGCCACATCGGGGTCGGCCGAGACCAGCGTCATGCGCCCGCGTGCGCGTGGTTTCATCAGCGCCACCCCGATGTGTGGCCAGTCGGCGTGCCCGGCGGTGCCGTCACCGGTCATCGCCACGAATCCGCCCGTATACGGCCTGATCTCGAGATCGTCGGCGGTGCTGAGCACCACCTCGAGCACCGGCCGTCCGGGCGCCACCGTCCAGTTGGTGGGCAGCACCCATTCGGCATGATCGCTGAACGACGCCCCCACCGGCAGTGGCACCACCACCGGCACGCCGGCGGCGGCCAGCATCTCCTCCTCGCCGATGCCTGACAGCATGAGCAGGTGCGCTGTTTCAATCGCGCCGGAGCACAACACGATTCGATCGGCGGTAAACGTCGTCAGACCGTCCGGGCCGATCGCGTCGACACCCGCCGCGGCGGTGCCGGAGAAGCGCAACCCGGTGGCCTGGGTGCGCGCCTGCAAAGTCAAGTTCGGCCGGTGCAGCGCCGGGATCAGAAACCCCGCACCGGAGCCGTGCCGCACCCCGTCGACGATGTTGAGTGGGACGGCACCGATTCCCGAAACCTGTTCTGGCGCGCCGTCATTGAGATCGTCGATCCAGCCGAATCCGGCACGTGCCGCGGCACCGATGAAACGTTCAGTGGTTCCGGTCATTTCGTGAGTCCGGCGCACCAGGATGGGACCGGTGTCGCCGTGCGCCGGACCGCCGAAGTCCAGGTCGGTCTCGATATCACGGTAGCTGTCCAGCACGTCGGACCATGCCCAGCCCGGTACGGCGATGCGGTCAAAATCGCGCGGCAGCCCGCGACAGAAGTAGCCGCCGTTGATCGCGCCCGATCCGCCGACCGTCGCCCCCCGCACGATGGGATGCTGGCGGGCGGGCTGATCCGTGAGATGGGTCTGATAACGCCGGACCAGTGGACTGCCCACGCCTATCGGCAATTGCAGGCCGTTGGCGGTTTGGGCGAGCAGTCCCGGATCGTCGAGCGCCGGTCCCGCCTCCAGAATGGTCACCGTGCACTGCGGGTCGGCAGAAAGCCGTTCCGCAACAACCGATCCAGCACTGCCAGCGCCGACGATCAGCACATCGCTGTGCGAGGCGGCTGCGGTCAAGGTGGTGTTTAACTCCGGATCTGGGGCTTCAGGGCGCGCACGTTGCGCTCCCGTAGCACACCCCACCACAAGCCGAGCCCATACGCCAGGTCGTCGACGCGCTTGAGCAACAGGTAGGTCGGCAGCCCGATCGGTTCGACGTCGTCACCGATGGCGTCGCGGCGGCGTAGCCAGTCGACCACGCCGTCCATGACCGCCGCGACCAACACCACCCGTCTGAAATGACGCGACATGGTCGCGGCAACCAACGCCAGCGGCCAGTAGTGCCGACACAGCGCCGACGCCAGCTGCAGCGCCGCCGACCACAGGCCGCGGCCCGCAATCAGCGCGACATCGCTCATCGACGTCTCGGCGCTGCGTATCGCCCGCGCGATCCGTCGACCGGTCAGGACGGCGATGACGATGGACACCAGCCGAGACACGGTGGACCCGAATGCCATCAGAATCCACGTCATCAGCGCCCAGCCGGAAATCACCACCGGTGCCGTCTTGTCGGGGTGGCGTACCGACAGCGGAGCCGCCGAGCCGCCGTAAAACGCTTTCCGCGCAAGCCAATCCCGCAACTCGGTGCGGTGATCGTGGGCGACCAGCGCGATCGGCTCGTAGCGCAGCCGGGCGCCCGCCTCGATCAGCCGCCAGCACAGGTCGACGTCCTCGCCGGACTGCAGGGTCTCGTCGAACCCGCCGACATCCCGGATCGCCGAGCATCGGCAGATGATCGCCGCGCTGGGCACGTAGGACACCGTGCTGTGTGGCAGCACCGGCGCTTCGCGCTCACCGAGGTCGAGCGAGGAGTGCACCGCCTCATAGCGCGCCACCACGTTCTCGTTGTGCGACAGGCCGACGATGCGGGGCGCGACCAGCCCGACGGTGGGGTCGCAGAAGTGCCCGAGCAGGGCTTCCAGCCAGCCCCGGCGGGGCGCCACGTCGGAGTCCAGGAACGCGACGAAGTCCGTCCGGCAAACCCGCAGCCCGGTGTTGCGGGCCGCCGCCGGTCCCCGGCTGCGGTGGTGGCGCAACACCTCGATGTCGCAGTGCGCGCCGACGAAGTCGTCCGGCTCGATCGGGGGGAACGAGCCGTCGTCCACCACGACGACACGTAGTCCACGCAGTGAACTGACCAAGCGTCGCACGCCACAAAGGTTGTCCCGCACTGGAATTACCACCGTGACGTCGTGGTGCGACGGGCCACCCGCCGGCCGCGGATGCGCCACCGTGGCGTCCAGCAGGGTGCGGGCGAGTTGAGCACTGATGTCGTCGCGCACCTTGAGGCGGCCATCGGAGAGCATGTCCTGTGCGGCGGGAGCCAACTTCAACAGTCGGGTCGGCGAACCGCCGAGCAACGCCGAGCCATCGCCGAGCACCCGCACGCGGCGATCGACCTGAACGGCGAACCCATTCGGCAGCCGGGGCGCGTTCATGTCAGCATCCCGTCGGGTGCGGGCCGCCACCGCAGGACGCGGCGGACACAGCCGTCGACCATCTCGGTGAAGATCCGCTCGCCCTCGGCCGCGGTGGCGGTGGTCGGGTCGCCCAGTACGCCGACCGGGCTGACCGCCGCGACTCCGCCACGGCGCATCGACCCGAGCAACTCGGGCAGCGGCGCGCGATTCCCGGCCACCCACCGATCGGTGCGGACGTCGCCCGGCGAGATATGTAGCAACACCGATGTTTCGGTATGGCCGGCGTGGGCGTCACCACCGGCGGTCAGGCAGGGGCACCAGCCGACGTCGCGGCCCTCGGCGCGCAGCCGGGCCACCGCGCCGGTCAATGCCGCGACATTGCCGCCGTGGCCGTTGACGAAGACGATGCGCTGCGCCCATCCGGCCGCTGACCTGCCGTACTCGACCAGCAGCAGCGTCAACGCCTCGGTGCCCAGCGAGATCGTTCCGGCGAAGCTCTGGTGCTCGCCGCTGGCGCCGTAGGCGATGGCCGGCGCCACCAGCCACTCGGGCCCGAGACGCGTCAACACGCGGCCGGCGACCGCCGTCGCGATCCGGGTGTCGGTATCCAGCGGCAGGTGCGGACCGTGTTGTTCGGTCGATCCCAGCGGAACCATTACCGACGCGGTCTTGCTCGATAGCTGGCTCGACGTCGCGGTTCCTAATTCGCCGAGTACGGGCACTCGGTGATGGTAGGCCGAATTCACCTGGCGTGCACCAATTGTTGAAGCTTGAAAAAAACTTTTTTTCTAGGTCGTTCACTGGGCGTTCTCATTATGGGCTCGTCCGTCACGGTTACCCCGCCCGTATCACGATTTGCGCGGGCGTCACTTTATTCAGATAAATCCGCCCCGAATAGTCCGGCTTTTGCTATGCACCGGCTGAGGGCACGCCCAGCGCCCGGACGAAACCCGGCGGCACCAGTATGTCGCCCGGCCCGAGATCGTGCACCGAGGACAGCCCCAGACCCATCAGTGCCGAGTCGATGCCGCCGCGCAAGATGTCGAGGACGTTCTCCACGCCCGGCTGCCCGGCCGCTGCCAGCCCCCACAGGTAGGCCCGGCCGATCATCACCGCGCGCGCTCCCAGCGCCACGGCCTTCACGACGTCGCTGCCGCGGCGGATGCCACCGTCGAGTAGCACCTCGATCTGATCGCCGACGGCGGCTGCCACCGCGGGCAGCGCGCGAATCGAAGCCGGCGTGCCGTCCAGATTGTTGCCGCCGTGGTTCGACACCGAAATCGCCGAAACCCCGGCATCCACTGCCCTTTTCGCGTCATCGACGCGCATCACGCCCTTGAGCATGAACGGCCCGCCCCACAGTTCGCGCAGCCAGGCGATGTCCTCCCAGGTCGGCGGCGGCGTGCCCATCCACTCCCCGTAGGCCGCGAAGAACGGCGGCCCGGGCTCGCCGCGGCGGCCCTGATTGGGCACCCTGAGCTCCGGTGGCCGCATGGTCTTGCCGAACTTCCACAGCCAGCGGGGCTTGAAGACCGCCTCCGGGGACAACCGCAGGATGGTCCGCAGGTTCATCTCCTCGGGGATCTTGGGGCTGCCCCAGTCCCGCCCGTGCGAGAACGACCAGTCGGTGGTGACAATCAGACCGACCGCGCCGGCCTGACGGGCCCGCTCGACCCGCTCGGCGATCGCGTCGCGGCCGCCCAGCCAGTACACCTGGAAGAACACCTTGGGGTTGACGGCGATGACGTCCTCGATCGGCTTGCTGGCGAAAGAGGACAGGCCCATCGCGGTTCCCCGGGCCGCCGCGGCGCGGGCGACCGCGACCTCGCCGTCTGGATCGACTGCCTGGACACCGGTTGGCGAAATCACTACCGGCATGGAAATGTCTTGTCCCATAACGGTCGTCGATAAATCACGCTTTTCCGGCGCACCGACGACATGGGGAGCGAAACCGAGTTCACCGAATGCTTCGACGTTGTCGGAGACGGTGATTCCCTTTTCGCTCGCCGCAATCAGTGCCGAGTAAACGGATTTCGGCAACCGGCGCTTCGCGCGTTGTTGCGCGATGGCAACGGTTTCAAACCATGCGTCGGCCATTGTCACACCGGGCTTTCGTTACACATGCGGGCCGGCGGCGCCGCCGGCGTGACCGTCGGCGGTCGCAGCGACAGCGTCAGTGGCACCGGCTGGCGCAGGCGCTTGCCGCGGGAATGATCGGCTCGCGGGCGCGGCGTCTCACGGTCGTGCGCCAGGGCGGTCGCACTGTGGCCCTGAACGCATTCGGGGTCCGGCCCGTCCAGCGGCAGCCCGGTGAAGAATTTCGCGGCCATGCATCCGCCCCGGCAGCTGTCGTAGTGCCCGCAGCTGCCGCAGGCACCCGCCGACTGGGGCTCACGCAGCTCGCGGAACAGCGGCGCGTTCTTCCAGACGTTGTCAAAACCATTGTCGGACACCACGTTTCCGGCTAGGAAGCGATCGTGGATGGCGAATGGGCAGGCGTAAACGTCGCCGACCGGGTCGATCAGGCACACCACGCGGCCCGCGCCGCACATGTTGAGGCCGGCCAGGGCACCGGACTGGCCGAGCGGGGCCAGGTGGAAGAAGGAGTCGCCGGTGAGCACCCGATCGCCCTTGGCGACCAACCAGTCGTAGAGCTGGACCTGTTGATCGGCGGTTGGGTGCAGCTCTTCCCAGACGTCGGCGCCGCGTCCGGACGGGCGCAGCCGGGTGATCCGCAGGGTGGCGCCGTAACGGCTTGCCAGCGCGGCGAATTCGTCGAGTTGGTCGACGTTGTGCCGGGTGACGACCACGGAGATCTTGGCGTCGGAGAACCCGGCGTTGGCCAGATTTTCCAGCGCCCGTACCGCCATGTCGAACGACCCGGGCCCGCGCACGGCATCGTTGACCTCGGCGGTGGCGCCGTCCAGCGAGATCTGGACATCGACGTAGTCGCTGGCCGCCAGTCGCGCGGCGACCTCGGGGGTGATGCGCACGCCGTTGGTGGAGAACTTCACCCCGACGTGGTGTTCGGTGGCGTAGTCGACCAATTCCCAAAAGTCCGGGCGCACAGTGGGTTCCCCGCCGCCGATGTTGACGTAGAACACCTGCATGCGTTCCAGCTCATCGATGATGTCCATGCATTGACGAGTGGACAGTTCGCGCGGATCCCGCTTGCCCGACGATGACAGGCAGTGCACACAGGCCAGGTTGCAGGCGTACGTCAGCTCCCAGGTGAGGCAGATGGGTGCATCGAGCCCGTGCTCGAACTGCTCGATCAGCCGCGGCACGGGCGCCTGCGACGGTGCGGTCATTGGTTGTCCTCCCGGGGTACCAGCATGTTGGAATCGACGAGCACACCCAGCGCATGCAGATACGGCGGCTGCCCGGCGTCATCCACGCCCGCCGCGCGGCACGCGGAGCGGATGTCGGGATGGTCGGCCAGCGACTGCACGACGGTGAGGATGGTGCGGTTCTTCAGGAACGACAGCTTGCGGGTGCCGAAGTGGTAGAGCAGCGCGCCGAACGGTTCCGGCCGAACCGCCACCTGCGGGTGCAGTCGCCAGCCGCGGTCGGGATCGAACGAGGTCGCCGCCCGATCCCGCGCGGGGGCAGGCACGGTCAGTAGACCCCGCACATGCCGTCGATGGACACCTCTTCGACCAGGGTCTCGGTGACGAGTTGGGGGTCGGTTTCGATCTCGTGGTCCACGGGGCCTTGCCTTTCGTCTGGTCTTGACAACGATGGGATCTGAGTCACACTCGCCGCCAGAATATGGCATCGAGTGCCGAAATGGAAGGGCGGGGTCAGATGATGCCGCAGTCGCGGGTGGGTAGGCGCCGGTCGACCACCCCGCACCACATCACTGACGTCGCCATCGACATGTTCAGCGCCCGTGGTTTCGCCGAGGTCAGCGTCGACGATGTCGCCCAGGCCGCCGGCATCTCGCGCCGGACCCTGTTTCGGTACTACGCGTCAAAGAACGCCATCCCCTGGGGCGACTTCGACAATCATCTTGCGCACCTGCGCGATCTGCTGGACAACGTCGAGCCGGATGTGCGCCTGGGCGATGCGCTGCGCGCTGCACTGTTGGCGTTCAACACCTTTGACGAGTCGGAAACGGCCCGGCATCGCCAGCGCATGCGGGTGATTCTGCAAACCGCTGAGCTGCAAGCCTATTCGATGACGATGTATGCCGGCTGGCGCGAGGTAATCGCCGGATTCGTGGCACGCCGCCTGGACTGCAAGACGGCCGATCTGCTGCCCCAGACCGTCGCCTGGACGATGCTCGGGGTGGCATTGTCGGCCTACGAACACTGGCTGAGCGATGAATCGGTCCCGTTGCCGGTTGCCCTGGGCAATGCCTTCGACGCGGTCGGCGCCGGACTGAACAGGCTGGACGGGTGACGGCCGAGCACCTGCTGCACACGCTGCGGTCGCAGGGCAGGTTCTGTGCCGCGTCGGGTTCGCCGATGTATGGCGAGCTGTTCGAGTTGGTCGCCGGCGACGTCGAGGCCGGCGGGGTCTTTGCGAGGGTGCTGTCCGGGCGCGAAGACACCCCCTCACGCGACGCGGTGCCGCTGCGGTTGCTGGGCGGGCTGCACCGGTTGGTGCTCGACGGCCGGGCGGCACGGCTGCGCCGCTTCTACCCCAGCACCGGGGGCGTGTGGGATGCCGGATCCGCCTGGCCGGAAATTCTGGACACCGCGGCCGCTCACGTTGACGCGCTGCGCGCGTCGCTGAGTCATCCGCCGCAGACCAACGAGGTCGGCCGATCGGCCGCGCTGATCGGCGGGTTGCTGCACATCAATCACGAGTTCGGCTTGCCGATAAGGCTTTTCGAGATCGGATCGAGCGCGGGACTGAACCTGCGGGCCGATCACTATCGCTACCGCTTCGCCGGCGGCGAGTGGGGAGCGGCCGACTCACCGGTGACCATCGACGACGCGTGGCGTGGCGCGGTGCCGCCCCGGCGCGAACTGCGGATCGCGGCGCGTCAGGGCTATGACATCGCACCCATCGACGTCGGCGGCAGCGAGGGGGAAACGACTGTGCTGAGTTACGTCTGGCCCGACCAGGAGGCCCGGCTGGCGCGGCTGCGGGGCGCCATCGAGGTTGCCCGGCGGGTGCCGGCCACACTCGAGCGGCGGTCGGCGGCCGACGCGGTCGCCGGCCTGACCCTGGCCGGCGGCGCGCTGACCGTGCTGTGGCACTCGATCACCTGGCAGTATTTGTCCGCCGACGAACGCAGCGCGGTGCGCGCTCAGCTGGACGCGCTGGCCAGGCGAGCCGACGCCAGCTCACCGTTCGCCCACCTGACGATGGAGCCCGCACGCGACGGGCCGGGCGCACCGATCAAGTTCCTGGTGCGGGCGCGCAGCTGGCCCGGCGGCGACCTGCAGACTCTCGGCGAATGCCATCCGCACGGGCCGCCGGTCGACTGGCAATAGCGTGACGCAGCCGAATTGCCGGACTAATTCCGGCAATTCGGCCACGCTCAGGTTGCACTTACTAGGTCCCCATGAAGGTCATCGGATCGTGCAGCACCCGGGTGCCGTCATGCAATCCTTCGATGGCCTCCATGTGCTCGGGGTCGAGGGTGAAGTCGAACACGTCCAGGTTCTGCGCGACGCGCTCGGGCTTGGACGAGCGCGAGACGACGACGTTGTCCAACTGCAGGTTCCACCGGACCAGCACCTGCGCCGGTGTGCGACCGTATTCGGCGGCGATCGACGTGACAACCGGTTCCTCGATCAGCCGGCCGACGCCCAGTGGGCTGTAGGACTGTGTCGTCACATCGTGCTGGGCGTGCGCCTGGCGTAGCTCGGCCTGGTTGAGGCGCGGGTGCAGCTCAACCTGGTTCACGGCGGGCACTTCGGATGTTTCCTCGATGACGTTCGCCAGCAGTTCCTCGGTGAAGTTGCAGACGCCGATCGAGCGGACGTGCCCTTCATCGCGGACCACCTTCATGCCCTCGAAGCTCTCCGCGTACTTGCCCAGCTTCGGCGCCGGCCAGTGGATCAGGTAGAGGTCGAGGTAATCCAGCCCGAGGCGGTCCAGGCTCTGCTTGCACGACTCTTGGGCGGTGTGGAAGCCCTGCTTCGAGGTGCCCAGTTTGGTGGCGACGAACAATTCCTCACGGGCGATGCCCGAGGCGGCGATCGCGCGCCCGACGGCTTCTTCGTTTCCGTAAGAGGCAGCGGTGTCGATGAGGCGGCAGCCGGCCTCCAGCGCCGCGAGTACCGAGCTTTCCGTCTCCTCATCGGACAACTTGGCTACCCCCAGGCCAAGTACAGGCATCTTCGCCTCGTCGTTGAGAGCGACGGTCGGAATCGCGCTGGCCGAGCTGTACTTCTCATCAATCACTGTCACTTGCCAATCACCTACCTGCAATTTGGATTACTGGGATTTCTGGATAAGAACGGTGATTCAGCGGCGGCCGTCGAGCCGGGCAGTGCAGCCAACCCACTGCGTTGTATGAGGTCCCCCAACACCGTTCGTTGCAGACAGTAACGGAGCCCGGCACGCGCTGCACAGAACGCGGCGATCGATGTCGGGGCAGCAAAATTCACCGCACTTCACCGCTACGCTTTTCCAGCACAATGCGTTTGGCGCTGGGAACACTGGCAATTGTGTGACCCCGGCTACATCTGTGTTTGAGTGAGGTGTATCACGATCGAAATGGCCTGTGGTACCAGGGCAATTCGAATGGAAACTACAGGGCCTCGGGTGGTTGGCACGAAAGACTTGATTGTCTAAGTGTTTTCGTTGCGCCGGGGTGCGCGCGACGTGAAATCGCTGATCCCTTATGCTCGAAAAGCGCCGAACGCACGCTAACACCGGAAGCGAGGCAAACAGGCCCAATGAGGACAATACAAGAGCTTTTCGAAATCGCTTGGCAAGCAACGCAGATCGGTGCCACCACGCTCAAGAAATCGCAACCGAGCTCGGTGCAGCACAAGGGTGACCGCGACACGGTAACCGACGTTGATCTGTCGATTCAGCGCGACATCGCCGACTATCTCGCTCAGAGCACCCACGACATCGCGCTGCTGGCCGAAGAGTCCGAGCACCAGCCCGACATCGAGACTTCCGACTGGCTGTGGGTACTCGATCCCATCGACGGGACATCCAACTTCGTACACGGCCTTCCGCTGTGTGCGGTATCACTGGCTCTGCTGCACGCAGGGCGCACGGTGGTGGCCGTCACCCACGCTCCCCTGCTCGCCAAGACCTACCACGCCATCGAAGGCAAAGGCGCGTTCATGAACGGGCAGCGGATCGCCGCCAGCGCCACCGACAGCCTCAGCGGTGCCATCGTGTCGCTCGGCGACTACGCCGTCGGCCACGACGCCGGCAGCCTCAATGCGCACCGGCTGGCGATCACCACCGAGTTGGTGCCCCGCGTCGAGCGGATCCGGATGATCGGAGCAGCAACCCTTGACCTCGCGTTCGTAGCCGAAGGCGCCCTGGACGCCTGCGTGATGATGTCCAACAAGCCGTGGGACACCGCCGCGGGGACACTCATCGCCCGCGAAGCAGGAGCGCAGCTCACCGACGCGCAGGGCAACCCGCACACTTATAAATCCGCGTCGACGATCGTCACCGCGCCCGGTATCGCCGATCAGCTCGCCACGGTGATCCGCAACATCGAGTTCTCCGGCGATCGGTACGCGGCCGCCAACGCCTGAGTGCCGGGCCGAAAAAGACGCCTCAGCCCAGTATTTCGGCGATCGGCACCGCCGCGGCGATCTTGGCGCGGACCTTCATCACCTTGCCGGGCATCCCGCCGCCGACCACGCCGACCAGGGCCCCGTCCCGCTCGTAGTAGGCCAGGAACTTGCGGCCGTCGTCTTCGACGACATGCACGACGTCGTCGGCCTCCGGCTCACCGAGGCACTGGATCTTGACGTCGTACTGGTCGCTCCAGAAGTACGGCACCACCACCACCGACGGCACCTCCCGGCCCAGCAACGCGGGCACGACGACGCGGGCCTGATCGGCGACGTTGCTCCAATGTTCCACGCGCCCTTGATGTCCCGTCGCATCGCGCCAGGACGCGACGTCACCGAGCGCCCACACGTTCGGCGCGCTGGTGCGTCCGGCCTCATCGCAGATGACGCCGTTGTCGACCTGGACTCCGCTGCCCTCGAGCCATTCGGTGGCCGGGCGCGACCCGATGCCGACGACCACGATGTCGGCGGGCAGTTCGGTGCCGTCGCTCAGCACCACCGCCTCGACCTGTGTGTCACCGCGCACCTCTGACACGCCGACGCCGAGACGAACGTCGACACCTTCGGCCCGGTGCAACCGGGCCACCAGCTCGCCGATCTGCTGACCGAGCACCGCGGCCAGCGGGGTCGGCTGCGGCTCCACCAGCACCACGTCCACGCCCAGGCTGCGTAGGCTGGCCGCCACCTCGCAGCCGATGAAGCCGGCGCCGATGACGACGGCGCGCTGGGCCGAGGACGCATGCTCGCGCAGCGCCATGCTTTCGTCGACCGACCGCAGTACGCGAATGCCCTCCAGATCGGGGATCGCCGGGATGCGCCGGGGCACCAGGCCGGTGGCGATGACGAGTTCGTCGTAGCCGAGCGTCGTCCCGTCGTCGAGGGTCACGGTCTGTGCCGCGGTGTCCAGGCTCCGCGCGGCCGACCCCAGCCGCAGCGTGATGTCGTTCTCGTCGTACCACTCACGTGGTTTCAGTGCGGTGTCGTCGACCTCTTTGCGCAGCACCTCTTTGGACAGCGGCGGGCGGTCATAGGGCAGGTGCACCTCGTCGCTGACGATCGTGATGGGTCCGGAATACTCCGAGCGGCGTAGCTGCTCGGCGGTGCGGGCGGCGGCCAATCCGCCGCCGACGATCACGATTCCGTTGCTGGCGGTTGCGTCACTACTCACGTGGTGTTCTTAGCACGATGGCCGGTCAGTACTTTAGGGCACCCTTATCCACGGGGATCTGCGTGCCGGTGACGGTGCCCGATCCGTCGCCGGCCAGCCAGGCCACCACGTCGGCTACTTCGTCGGCGGCCATAAAGCCATTGGGCTGCACCGGCATTGGCGGGAAGCTGTGCACGAAGCTGGGATGCCTGGCGAAAATCTCCATCATCGCCTCGGGCTCGATCATCGGGGTGTCCACCGAGTACGGGTGGATGGAGTTGACCCGGATGCCGAATTCGCCGAGTTCGATGGCGAGCGTGTTGGTGAGCGCGGTGAGGCCGTGCTTGCTGGCCGAATAGTGGCCGTTGCCCGGTGTGGCCTTGATGCCCGCCGACGAACTGACGACGATGATGGAACCGCCGTTTCCTGCCTCGATCATCGCCGGTACGGTGGCGCGCAAGGTACGCCAGGTACCGGTCAGGTTGACGCCGATGACCGTATCCCACTGCTCATCGGTGAGCTCCCATAGCCGGCCCCAGCTCAGCACTCCGGCGTTGGCCACCACGACGTCGAGCCGGCCGAACTGCTCGACTGTATCGGCCACCAGGTCCCGCAGCGCCGAGTCGTCGCGGACGTCGACTTCGCGGGCCAGAATCTTGCGCCCCTCGCATTCCACCAGCCGGGCGGTCTCGTCGAGATCCTCCCGGCTGGCCGGCGGGTAGGTCACGCTGGCAGAAGCCGGTGCGCAGATGTCCAGCGCGACGATGTCGGCGCCCTCGCGGGCCAGCCGCACCGCGTGCGAGCGGCCCTGCCCACGGGCGGCCCCGGTGATGAACGCCACCCGTCCCTGCAGTGATCCGGCCTGTCCAGCCACGTGTTATCCCTTCGACGCCGATAGACCAAGCCAGGCTAGCAGTGGAACTGAAACGTGTTCTAATTTACCCGGCGTTGGCCGGACAACCCCTAGATTTCGGAGATGATCGCGGCGCGCCGGCTGGTGTATTCGGCGTCGGTCAGCGCGCCACTGGCGTGCAGGTCCTTCAGCTCTTGCAGCCGCGCGGCGATCGACGGTTCGGGCGGCGTGACGACCGCTGCCGCCGTCCCGGACGCCCCGGCGGGTGCCGCAGCCGGTTGGGCGGCCGGGGCCGCCTGCTGTTCGACCGCCCGGCGCACCACCGCCTGAATCTGGGCGCGCAGCACCGGATTCGACCGGATGTCCACCATCTGATTGAGCGCCACGTTGTTGGCCTTGAGGATCTGCAGGATCTCCATCAACGGGCCGGCCTGCCCGCTCAAGTCGTAGGTCCGGTTGTCTTCGGCCACGGTGAACTGCGCGGGCACCAGGCCGTTGACCAAAGCGCTACGCTCCCAGTCGATTCGGTACTCGCTGGTGGTGGGGTTGACCAGGACCACTACCTTGCGGGCGTTGAGGTTGCCGAGCCGGGTGACGCTGGCTATCACTCGGTCTTCGCTGTCGAACGGCAAGAACCCGGGACCGGCGATGTGCAAGTGCACCTTGACGACCTGTTGGTTGTTGACCCACGTCCCCGTCTCGGTGATGCCGGTGATCTGGGCGAGCGCCAACACCCCGCTCTGCTCCAGGGCGGCCACCTTGGCCGAGGACTTGGCGCTGTAGTTCGCCAATGCGAGGGCGACCAACACGTCGGCCACGGTGACGAGCAGGCCGACATAGAACATCCACTGCAGCAGGCTGCCGAGCCCGAGAGTGAAGTACACGACCAAGAAGATCGGTCCGACCAATCCGCCGCACAGCAAAACCACCAACTGTGCCTTCAGGTATCGCGCTAACAATTGGCCCCTCCTACCGGGGGTCGGGCGGCACGATCGGCACCCGCCGCACCGACGGGCCCGCCGGTTGCGCCTGGTGTGCCGGAGCCGCCGGCGGCGGCGCGGTGCGCGCGGACACCGGCATCGCCGGGGTCGCTGAGGTCTGTGGCGGCACTTCGGTCTGCACGGCCGCGGCGGAAGTGGCGGCCGGGGTTGGTGCCGATGCCGCCGGTTGCACGGTGGTGGCCGGCGAACCCGCCGGAGCGTAGGCCGGCGTTACCACCCGTGCCGCGCCGGCCGGCATCGTGGCCGAGGCCAGCGTCGCCGATCCGGCCGGCGCCGCCGCGACCTGAGTGCCCACCGGTGCGGGCGTAGCGGCGGCCGCGGCCGGCGCCACCGCCGCAGCCAGGGGCCCTGCCGGCGCGGCCGGTGTACCCGCGGCGCCGGCGGCCACCGCCGGCACCTGTGCGGCCACCGACGCCGGGCCGGCGGCGGTCTGCAGGGGCGTGGTGTTGGCGGCCTCGGCGAAGGCGTACTGCGCCGCCCCGCCGTTCATCAACTGCACGAATTGGCTGTGGAACGCGGCCGCCTGCGCGCTGAGTGCCTGATAGACCTGGGAGTGCGCATCGAAAAGCGCCGCGATGCTCGCCGACACCTCGTCGGCGCCGGGAGCCAGCACGCCCGATGTCGGTCCCAGTGCGGCGGTGTTGGCGGAGCTGATCGTCGACCCGATCGTGGCCAGATCACCTGCGGCAGCAGCGACGAATTCGGGCGTCGCTTGAACGTACGACACCGGCACCTCCCGAGACGCTACGGTCACCGAACTGTGAGCAGATCCTAATCCAGGCGGCGTTGCTGGCGCATGATTTCTCGGCGCATCGGTCCGGGCCGATGCTGCACCAAGCACAAAGCCCGGATCGCCGATTCGGCGATCCGGGCTTTGCGGTGGTTCGAACTACTTGATGATCTTGACGACCCGGCCGGCGCCGACGGTGCGGCCACCCTCACGGATCGCGAACCGCAGACCGTCGTCCATGGCGACGGGCTGGATCAGCTTCACCGAGATGTTGGTGTTGTCACCGGGCATCACCATCTCGGTGCCCTCCGGCAACGTCACCACACCGGTCACGTCGGTGGTGCGGAAGTAGAACTGCGGGCGGTAGTTGTTGAAGAACGGCGTGTGCCGACCGCCCTCGTCCTTGGACAGGATGTAGACCTGGCCCTCGAACTCGGTGTGCGGCGTGGTGGTGCCGGGCTTGGTCACGACCTGACCGCGCTCGACGTCCTCACGCTTGATACCGCGCAGCAACAGCCCGACGTTGTCGCCGGCCTGCCCCTGGTCGAGCAGCTTGCGGAACATCTCCACACCGGTGACCGTGGTCTTGGTGCTGGTCGGCTTGATCCCGACGATCTCGACTTCCTCGTTGACGTTGATGATGCCGCGCTCGACACGACCGGTGACCACCGTGCCACGACCGGTGATGGTGAAGACGTCCTCGACAGGCATCAGGAACGGCTTCTCCGTCTCGCGGACCGGGTCCGGGATCGACTCGTCGACGGCCTCCATCAGCTGCTCGACGGACTCGACCCACTTGGCGTCGCCCTCGAGCGCCTTGAGCGCCGAGACCCGCACGACAGGGGCGTCCTCGTCGAACTCCTGGGCGGCCAGCAGTTCGCGGACCTCCATCTCGACCAGCTCGAGCAGCTCCTCGTCGTCGACCATGTCGGCCTTGTTCAGGGCGACCAGGATGTAGGGCACACCGACCTGACGGGCCAGCAGCACGTGCTCACGGGTCTGCGGCATCGGTCCGTCCGTGGCCGCGACCACCAGAATCGCGCCGTCCATCTGGGCCGCACCGGTGATCATGTTCTTGATGTAGTCGGCGTGACCCGGGGCGTCGACGTGGGCGTAGTGACGCTTCTCGGTCTGGTACTCCACGTGGGAGATGTTGATGGTGATACCGCGCTGACGCTCCTCGGGCGCGTTGTCGATCTGGTCGAATGCGCGCGACTCGTTCAGGTTGGGGTACTTGTCGTGCAGAACCTTGGTGATAGCCGCGGTCAGCGTGGTCTTGCCGTGGTCAACGTGACCAATGGTCCCGATGTTGACGTGCGGCTTCGTCCGCTCGAACTTCGCCTTCGCCACTTCTGTGTCCTCCTGGACTAGTTGGTGCTTGTTAAAGCAGTGTTGGTGTTTTCAGTTGTGCCGCGCCCAAGGCATTGACCCGGCAAGAGTACTCCGAGGGTTTTCTACTGACCCGTCGCCTTCGCGATGATCTCCTTCGACACGTTCGCCGGAACTTCGGCGTACGAGTCGAAGACCATGGAGTAGTTCGCCCGGCCTTGGGTCTTGGACCGCAGGTCGCCGACGTAGCCGAACATCTCCGACAGCGGCACATGCGCCTTGACCACGCGCGCACCGCTCCGCTCCTCCATGGCCTGGATTTGGCCACGGCGGGAGTTCAAGTCGCCGATCACGTCGCCCATGTAGTCCTCGGGCGTGGTGACCTCGACGGCCATGATCGGTTCCAGGATGACTGGCTGCGCTTGCTGCGCAGCCTTTTTCAGCACCTGGGAACCGGCGATCTTGAAGGCCATTTCCGACGAGTCGACCTCGTGGAACGCACCGTCGAGCAGGGTGACCTTCATGTTCACCAGCGGGTAGCCGGCCAGCACGCCGTATTGCATGGCGTCCTGCGCGCCCGCGTCCACCGACGGGATGTACTCCCGCGGGATGCGCCCACCGGTGACCTTGTTCTCGAACTCGTAGGTCGCCCCGTCTTCGCCGGTGAACGGCTCGAGGTTGATGATGACCTTCGCGAACTGGCCCGAGCCGCCCGTCTGCTTCTTGTGGGTGAACTCGACGTTCTGCACGGCGCGCCGGATGGTCTCCTTGTAGGCCACCTGCGGCTTACCGACGTTGGCCTCGACCTTGAACTCGCGGCGCATCCGGTCCACCAGGATGTCCAGGTGCAGCTCGCCCATTCCGCCGATCACGGTCTGGCCGGTCTCCTGGTCCAGGTGCACCTTGAAGGTCGGGTCCTCCTCGGCGAGCTTCTGGATCGACAGCGACAGCTTCTCCTGGTCGCTCTTGGTCTTGGGCTCGATGGCCACCTCGATGACCGGGTCCGGGAAGGTCATCGACTCCAGCACGATCTGCTGGTTCGGGTCGCTCAGGGTGTCACCGGTGGTGGTGTCCTTGAGCCCGATCACCGCGTAGATGTGACCGGCCGAGGCGGTCTCCACCGGGTTCTCCTTGTTGGAGTGCATCTGGAACAGCTTGCCCAGCCGCTCCTTTTTGCCCTTGGTGGCGTTGATGACCTGGCTGCCGGAGTCGACCTTGCCCGAGTACACCCGCACGTAGGTCAACTTGCCGAAGAACGGGTGCGTCGCGACCTTGAAGGCCAGCGCGGAGAACGGCTCGTCGGTCGACGGGTTGCGGGTGATCAACTCCTCCTCTTTGCCGGGCACATGGCCTTCGGCGGGCAGCACGTCAAGCGGCGAGGGCAGGTAGTCGATGACGGCGTCCAGCATCGGCTGCACGCCCTTGTTCTTGAACGCGCTGCCGCAGAGCACCGGGTAGGCCTCCGAGCTGATGGTCAGCTTGCGGATCGCGCCCTTGATCTCCTCGACGGTGAGTTCTTCGCCGCCGAGGTACTTCTCCAGCAGCGCCTCGTCGGTCTCGGCGACGGCCTCGAGCAGCTTGGTGCGGTATTCCTCGGCCGTCTCGGCGAGCTCTGCCGGGATCTCGATGGTGTCGTAGGTCTCGCCGAGCTTCGTCTCGCCGCGCCATACCTTGGCGTTCATCTCGACCAGGTCGACAATGCCTTCGAAGTCGCCTTCTGAGCCCACGGGCAGCTGGATCGGGATCACGTGGGCGCCGAGCCGCTCCTCCATGGTCTTGACGGAGAAGTAGAAGTCGGCGCCGATCTTGTCCATCTTGTTGACGAAGCAGATCCGCGGGACGTTGTACTTGTCGGCCTGTCGCCAGACCTGCTCGGACTGCGGCTCGACACCCTCCTTGCCGTCGAAGACGGCCACAGCACCGTCGAGCACCCGCAGGCTGCGCTCCACCTCGACGGTGAAGTCGACGTGCCCGGGGGTGTCGATGATGTTGATCTGGTTGCCTTTCCAGAACGTGGTGGTAGCCGCGGAGGTGATGGTGATCCCCCGCTCCTGCTCCTGCTCCATCCAGTCCATGGTGGCGGCGCCGTCGTGCACCTCACCGATCTTGTAGCTGATACCGGTGTAGTAGAGGATGCGCTCGGTCGTCGTCGTCTTGCCGGCGTCGATGTGCGCCATGATGCCGATGTTGCGGACCTTCGTGAGGTCGGTCAGCACGTCCTTCTGTGCCACAGAAGTCTTCCCACTCTTTCGGTTACTTAGTTAGTTCGCTATCGGTCGCGCCCGGCGTGTTCGCCGGCGCCTATCACCAGCGATAGTGCGCAAAGGCGCGGTTTGCCTCGGCCATCTTGTGGGTGTCCTCGCGTCGCTTGACGGCGGCACCCAGGCCGTTGCTGGCGTCGAGGATCTCGTTCGCCAGCCGCTCGACCATGGTCTTCTCCCGGCGTTGCTTGGAGAAGCTGACCAGCCAACGCAGAGCCAGCGTCACCGAGCGGTCCGGTCGCACCTCGACCGGGACCTGATACGTCGCACCACCCACGCGGCGGCTGCGCACCTCGAGGGAGGGCTTGACGTTGTCCATGGCGCGCTTGAGAGTGATCACGGGATCGGTGCCCGTCTTCTCACGAGCTTGTTCGAGCGCTCCATAAACAATGCGTTCGGCCAGCGATTTCTTCCCGTCCAGCAAAACTTTGTTGACGAGCTGCGTGACCAGCTGCGATCCGTAGACCGGGTCGTTCACCAGCGGGCGCTTCGGCGCGGGCCCCTTGCGTGGCATCAGCTCTTCTCCTTCTTGGCGCCGTAGCGGCTGCGAGCCTGCTTGCGGTTCTTCACACCCTGGGTGTCGAGCGAGCCGCGAATGATCTTGTACCGGACACCGGGCAGGTCCTTGACTCGCCCGCCACGCACCAGCACCATCGAGTGCTCCTGCAGGTTGTGCCCCTCGCCCGGGATGTAGGCGGTGACCTCAACCTGGCTGGTCAGCTTGACGCGGGCGACCTTCCGAAGCGCCGAGTTCGGCTTCTTCGGGGTGGTGGTGTACACGCGGGTGCATACGCCACGGCGCTGCGGGCTGCCCTTCAGGGCCGCGGTCTTGACCTTGGCGACCTTGTCGCGGCGACCCTTGCGGACCAGCTGCTGAATGGTTGGCATCTACCGGCTTTCTGTATTCGTGTTCGGCATTTTTCTAGCGTCTTCAAGTCTGTGTACTGCAGTTATGTCCGGCCGAGTCACCCCGCGTCCGGGTGTGTCGCATGCGCCGCGCATCGGACTCAGTCCGATGCATCGTGGACACGCGAATTCGCCCGGCATCCACTCCCTTACGGTTAGGCGCCGTAAGCCGCCAGGCACGAGGGACCACAATACCCGCCGCTGGTCTCGCAGGTCAAAGCGACGGCGGCGCCGATCAACTAGAACCGGGCGCCGTCAACCGCGGTGCGCCGTTCCACGCCCGCCGCCAGGCGCAGCACCATGTCGGAGAACAACGCGTCGGTGTCGATGTCGTCCATTACACCAGTCATTTCCAGCAAAACGAAGCCGTGCAGGGCGGACCAGAACTCCAGGGCGGCGTGGAAGGCCGCGTCGCCGTCGAGACCGTAGGAGGACAGCACGGCGATCACCGGTGCGGCCGCCCCGCGGGTCGCGGCGGTGTATTCCGGATCGTCGCCGCCCAACGGCATCCGGGTGAAGGCCGAGTAGCGGCCCGGGTGGTGGTGCGCATAGCTGCGGTAGGCGCCCGCCATCACCAGCACCGCGTCGTCGCGGGCCCGGCCCTCGCCGACCCGGTTGAGCATGGTGATGATGTCGTCGATAACGCGTATCCGCACCGCGCGACGCAGGTCTTCCAGGCTGTCGACGTGGTTGTACAGCGACGGTCCCTTGGTGCCCAACTGCGTCGCCAGCGCATTGATGGTCAGCGCGTCCCAGCCCTCGCGATCCAAGAACGTCAGGGCACCATCGATGATCCCGTCGCGGCTCAGCTTGGCCGGGCGCGAGGCGGGCCGTCCCGCGCGTGGGCGCCCCGGCGCCGACGGCGGATCCGGTGGAGCTGCCATGGCGGTCGCCCTTCGATTGCATGAACGGGTTGCGGTTAACTAATGACTCTAGTTGACGCCTGTTCAGACATGAATCTCCCCAGAGGGATATGAGCGCCCGGCGAAGGGAAATAAAGTCTGCCATCGGGCAGGCGAATGCACGTAATGTCATGCTTGCCTCGTTTCGAGCAGCCGACCCGTCCAAAGGGGGCCCGCAGTGAAGTGGACAACTATCGCCGGGTCAGTGGCCACCTGTGTGATCGCCGCCGTCGCCACCGCCCCGGCGATCGCGCAGGCCAAGAACGGCGACACCCACGTCATCGGGCAGAACGTCGAGCAGACGATCGACTGCAACGACGCAACGCTGATGGTCAACGGCACCAGCATCACCGTCACCGCGCTGGGCAACTGTTATGCCGTCACAGTGATGGGCTCGTCGAACACCGTGATCGCCGACTCGGTTTCGCACGACATCACCGTGTACGGCTACAACCAGACGGTGTTCTACAAGAGCGGTCAGCCCGCCCTGTGGGACCGCGGCCGCGAACTGGGCATGACCAACCGGCTCCAGCAGGTGCCGGGCTAAACCACTGCAGCACAACATCATCCAATCGAGGGGAATCGAGGAACCATGCCCGCCTTCATCTCTGACCGTTCGCTGCGCTTGGCCGTACTCGCCGTGACACCGGCCGCTGCGGCCGTGGTGCTGGCCGGCTGCAGTTCGACGGCCAACCCGCCGGCGGGCACGTCGACGACCACGACGACGAGCACCGCGACAACCAGTGCGGGCGCGGCGCCGACGACGGGATCGAGCGGGGCGAGCACCACCGCGTCAATCGAGATCGGAAACACGATCAACTACGGATCGATGGGCACCACCAGCACCCTCGACTGCGCCAACGGCAAGTCACTGAACGTCGGCGGCTCCGACAACACGCTGACCATCACCGGCACCTGCGAGACGGCCACTGTCAGCGGGACCAACAACAAGATCACCTTCGACAAGGTCAACACCCGCATCACCGTGCTGGGCATGAACAACACCATCACCTACAAAGACGGTGACCCCAAGGTCGACAAGATCGGCCAGAGCAACACGATCAACAAGGGCAGCTGACCGGCCCCGACTAGCCGGCCGGCGTCCCGTGCCGGCCGGCGCCCGCCGCGAAGCGCCCGGCCCCTTCGTTGGCCTCGGCGGCCACCCGTGAGATGCTGGCGAATTCGAAGTCGAGCGCGTCCGATTCCGTTGTCCCCCATTGGTTTAGCGCTGAGGCCCGATCTGAGCGCAGGCATTGCTGGGGCAGCGCGGCCAGCTGCGCGGCTAACTCCTCTGCGGACTGGCGCGCTTGACCTTTGGGCACCACCCGGTTCGCCAGCCCGATGGCCTGGGCTTCGTCGGCGGCCACCGCGCGGCCGGTGAGGATCATGTCCATCGCGCGACTGTGGCCGATCAGCCGGGGCAACCGCACGGTGCCACCGTCGATCAGGGGCACCCCCCAGCGCCGGCAGAACACCCCGAACACCGCGTCCTCCTCGGCCACTCGCAGGTCACACCAGATGGCAAGTTCCAGGCCTCCGGCGACGGCGTAGCCGCTGACGGCGGCGATCACGGGTTTGGACAGCACCATCCGGGTCGGGCCCATCGGGCCAGGGCCGGTGCGGTGCACGGCGTTGGCATCGGCCGTACCGAACGCCTTCAAATCGGCTCCCGCGCAAAACGTTCCACCATCGCCCCACAGCACGGCCACCGATGCGGTGTCGTCCTGGTCGAACTCCTCGAACGCCGCATACAACGCGGCGGCCGTCGGGCCGTTGACCGCGTTGCGCGCCGCGGGCCGGTTGATGATCACCGTGGTCACCGGGCCGTTGCGTTCGATACGCACCGGATCGCTCATGTCGCCTCCGCAAATAGTGGTTCGCGCCGCTTGAGCAACTCAGCGGCAAAGTCGTGATAGGCCGCCCGCAACCGGGCTCCCGGCCAATCGGCCGGCAGCAGCTCGTCGGGCAGCACCGGGTCGCTGAGCAGGTGGCGCACCGTTGCCGCGGCCACCACGAAACGGCCGGGAAT
Organism: Mycobacterium sp. 1465703.0; assembly: GCF_001672975.1. Lineage (GTDB taxonomy): Bacteria > Actinomycetota > Actinomycetes > Mycobacteriales > Mycobacteriaceae > Mycobacterium. Next base: position 51,634 of record NZ_LZKU01000238.1, on the reverse strand, counting down.
GTCGGGCGCAGCGGACATCTCGTCGAGCAACCGATGGCCGGTCTGCGCCCAGGAGGGCAGGTCCCACAGCTGGGCGGCCAGTTCGGCGGGGTGGTCATCGCGCGCCCGCAACACCCGCGCCTGCTCCGTCACATCGGGGTCGAGCCCTGCGTCGATGTTGTCGGGGCGCAGCCACACCCCTTCGCGCAGCTCACCGAAGCGCTTGTCGCGCAAGGTGGTTCGCAGTGCAGCGCGGGTTCGCGCGTCTTTTCCGACGCTGGTGACGATGAGGGTGACCCACTCCCCGTTCCAAGGGCGGACGCGCGGATCGATGGCATTGTCCTGGCGCCGCTGCCGGGCCAACAGGCGATCCGAGAGCCGATAGCCGTCGGCGGAGCGGATCAGATCGCCGGCGCCGACCATGCGGGTCAGCGCCACCCGCAGTGTCGACTCCTTGATACCGAAATCAGAAGTGAGCCTGACCAATTCGTTGGCCCGCGCGTGCGCGGGGTGAGCGCCGAGCAGCACGCTGAGCACCACCGACCGGGCAGTCATATCCGGCATGGCTACACTCCGGATGCGCGGCGGCCGTGGTCGCCGAACGGTTCATCGCGATGCCGCACCGCCTCACGGAATCCGTGTTCGACCGCGTCGGCGACGAAGGCGTGCCCCTCGGGCGTGTGCCGTGCGACGCCGTCGAAGACCGTGCTGACCATTCGGCTGGTCGCCACGCCCTGTTGCAGCAGAGCGGAATTCAGCGCCAGCTTGACCATGATCAGCTGGTTGACCGGCACCGCGGCGATCCGCTCGACCAGCCGCTCGGTGCGTTCGTCGAGGTCCGCCGGATCCGGCGCTTCGACTGCCCAGCCCCACTCGGCGGCCTGCGCACCGGTGATGCAATCACCGGTGAACAACAGCCTTTTCGCGCGCTGATCGCCCAGGCGGTGCGCCCACAGGCCGGCCGCCGGCACGCCCCACACCCGGGTCGGCGGATAACCGATCTTGGCGTCGGCCGCGGCAATCACCTGGTCGGCGTGCAGCGCGATGTCGGTGCCGCCGGCCACGCAGTAGCCGTGGATCTTGACCACCGTCGGCTTGTCGGCGTGCATGAGACTGGAAAAGCCCCGCACGAAACGACTCATCATCTGGTAGTCGATCATCGGGTCCCACGGCTGATCCGCCAGATGGTTGACCGCCTGGGTTTTACCGTCCAGCACGGTGCCCTGGTACGCCCCGGTGCCGCCAGCCGAGCCGGTGCGGTCGGCGTAGGCGCTCAAATCGAAGCCCGCGCAGAACCCCTCGCCGCGGCCGGACACCAGGATGACGTGCACATTCGGATCGAGGTCGGCGCGCTCCACCAGGGCCGAGAGCTCCAGCGGGGTATCCGCGACGATCGCGTTGCCCTTTTCCGGCCGGTTGAACGTGATGCGCGCAACCCGATCGGTGACCTGGTAGGTCATCGTTTTGAGGTTGTCGAAGTCGACCGGCCTGATCGCGTGGGTCATTTTGCGGCTCAGCCCTTTACCAGCGCCCGCTCCAGGATTGGTGCGAGGTCGAGTCCGTCCGGCATGGTGCCGAACGCACCACCCCACTGGCGGTCGAGGCGGGTTGTCAGGAAGGCTTCCGCAACGGCGGGGTGCCCGTGGCGCACCAGCAGCGAACCCTGCAGCGCCAGGCAGATGTCTTCGGCTACCTTGCGGCCGCGGTATTGGATGGTTTCCAGATCGGCCAACCCACCCCGCAACCGCTCGACGTGGGCGGCCAGGCGAGGATCCTGACCCGCGCTGTCGCCGAGTTCGTCGAACAGCACTTCGACACATTCGGGACGAGTTGCCATGGCGCGCAACGTGTCCAGCGCACTGACGTTGCCCGAACCCTCCCAGATTCCCATCAGCGGCGCCTCCCGGTACAGCCGGGGCATGCCGGAGTCCTCGACATAGCCGTTGCCGCCTAGGCATTCCAGCGCTTCGGCGGCGTGCGGGGTGGAGCGCTTGCACACCCAGTACTTGCTCGCCGCCAGCCCGATCCGGCGCAGCAGCGCTTCGGTCTGATCGCCACGCACGGCTTTGTCGGTGGCGCCGGCCATCCGCATCGCGACCATGGTGGCCGCCTCCGCCTCCACGGCCAGGTCGGCCAGCACGTTGCGCATCAGCGGTTGGTCAATGAGGTAGGCGCCGAAGGCCTTTCGGTGCTGAGCGTGGTAGATCGCCCGGGTCAGACCGGTGCGCATGCTGGTGGCACTGCCCAGGGTGCAGTCGAGCCGGGTGAGGTTGACCATCTCGATGATGGTGGGCACGCCGCGCCCTTCTTCCCCTACCAGCCAGGCGATCGCGCCGTCGTATTCGACCTCACTGGACGCGTTGGCGTGGTTGCCGAGCTTGTCCTTGAGCCGCTGCAAGAACATTCGGTTGAGACTGCCGTCGGGCAGGATGCGCGGCAGCAGGAAGCAGGACAGCCCGCCCGGCGCCTGCGCGAGCACCAGGAAGATGTCGCACATCGGCGCCGAGGTGAACCACTTGTGACCGGTCAGGCTGTAGGTGCCGTCGGCATTGGGGGTGGCTTCAGTGGTGCCGGCGCGTACGTCGGAGCCACCCTGCTTCTCGGTCATCGACATGCCCGCGGTGATGCCGGGTTTGGTGGTGGCCAGCTTGAGCTCGGGGTCGTATTCGCGACTGGTCAGCAACGGCTCATACACCTTGGCCAGCTCGGGGTTGAAGCGCAGCGCCGGAACGACGGCGTACGTCATTGAGATCGGGCAGATGTGGCCCGGCTCGACGGTCCACACCGAGGTTTTCGCGGCGCGGACGACGTGCGCACCCGGGCGTTCGTCGGCCCACGGCGCGGCGTGCATGCCATGGGCGACCGCGGAGCGCATCAGTTCGTGGTACGCCGGGTCGTATTCCACCTCGTCGATGCGGTGGCCGTTGCGGTCGTGGGTGTGCAGGACGGGCCGGTTGCGGTCGGCGAGTTCTCCCCAGCGCTGGGCCTGGCGGGTGGCCGAGAGCGCACCCACCTCGTTCACCTCGTCCAGGCCCCACTGCCCACCCTCGCGGATCAGGGCCTCGATCAGTACCGCGGAGCTGGCGGGGTTGTAGTTCTCCAGGGGCGGGACCTGGTTGGTGACGACATGGGTATCCGACATGCCATCAATGTTACATTTTCCCGACAGTTGCACAAGAGGTGTAACAACCGGGTATCAGGCCTTGGTGTTCTCCCGCAAAAATGCGATGTCGTCCTTGCGGCCCTCGTCGGCGGTTTCGCAGATCACCGGCGCATCGGCGGCCTCGACCACCGCGACCAGCAGCTTCGGGTCGATCTGGCCGGTGCCGAAGTTGGCGTGGCGGTCGGCGCCGGAGCCCGCAGCGTCCCGCGAGTCGTTACAGTGCACCAAATCGATCCGTCCGGTCAGGGCCCGGATCCTGTCGACCGCGTCGATCAAGGCCTCGCCGGCGGCCCAGGCGTGGCAGGTGTCCAGGCAGAAGCCAATTCCCTTGTCGCCGATGTGATCCCACAGTCGGCCGATGGTGTCGAAATGGCGGGCCATTGCGTGGTCGCCGCCGGCGGTGTTTTCCAGATACACCTGCACATCGGTTTCCAGGTAGTCCAGCGCTTTGACCCAGCGCTCGAAGCCGGCCTCCATGTCGTCATCGTCGGCGTGGCCGCCATGCACGATGACCGCCGTCGCGTTGATTTCCGACGCCGCGTCGCAGGTGTCCTGCAGGATTTTGCGCGACGGAATCCGGATGCGGTTGTTCGCCGATGCGACATTGATCAGGTAGGGCGCATGCACGTAGAGCGGCACGGTCGACGCTTTGAGCGCCTCGGCATCGTCGCGGGGTTTGGGTTTCTTCCAGCTCTGCGGGTTGCTGAGGAAGAACTGCACCACGTCGGCGCCGTCGGCTTGCGCGGCGGCCAGCGGGTCGTCATTGCGGACGTGTGAACCGATGAGCACGTCGGCCAGTCTAGTGACGGGGTCCGACCGCCGCGACGGCGCAAGGGAAGCATGATGCGAGTCTCGAAAGCGCTAGCAGATGCGCTAGCGCGGTTGAGAATCCGTGATGGCTCCCCGGGCGGGGTCGTGTGGCGGAAGTGGGTCACGTAAACGAAAAAGCCCCGGGCTCGCCCGGGGCTTTTTCGTTGTCGGTCAGCGGTAGTCGCTGTAGCCGTAATCGTCCAGCGGCACCGCGGCGCCGGTGGCCTGGCCGAAGTCCGGGCTGTAGTACTGATCCTCGTAGGACGGGATCGTGTACGCGGCCGCCCGGGCCTCCTCGGTCGGCTGCACCTGGATGTTGCGGTACCGGTTGATACCGGTACCGGCCGGGATCAGCTTTCCGATGATCACGTTCTCCTTCAGACCGTTGAGCTTGTCGCTGCGGCAGTTAATCGCCGCATCGGTCAGCACTCGCGTGGTCTCCTGGAACGACGCCGCACTCAGCCACGAGTCGGTGGCCAGCGACGCCTTCGTGATTCCCATCAGCACCGGACGTCCGGCGGCGGGCTCGCCGCCCTCGGCCACCACCCGGCGGTTCTCCGCCTCGAACTCCGCGCGGTCGATCAGCGAACCGGGCAGGAACTCCGTCGAGCCCGAGTCGATGATGGTGACGCGGCGCAGCATCTGGCGAACGATCACTTCGATGTGCTTGTCGTGGATCGACACACCCTGAGCGCGGTAGACCTCTTGGACCTCGCGGACCAGGTGGATCTGCACCTCGCGGGGGCCCTGCACGCGCAGCACCTCGTGCGGGTCGGCCGAACCTTCCATCAGCTGCTGGCCCACCTCGACGTGGTCGCCGTCGGACAGCACCCGCTCGGAGCCGTCTTCGTGCTTGAACACCCGCAGCCGCTGCCGCTTGGAGAGCTTGTCGTAGACAACCTCTTCGCTGCCGTCGTCGGGAACGATGGTGATCTTGTAGAACCGCTCACCGTCCTCGAGACGGACCCGACCGGTGACGTCGGCGATCGGCGCCTTACCACGCGGGATGCGCGCCTCGAACAGCTCCTGCACACGGGGCAGACCGCCGGTGATGTCCTCACCGACACCACCCTGGTGGAAGGTACGCATGGTCAGCTGGGTACCGGGCTCACCGATGGACTGGGCCGCGACGATACCGACGGCCTCGCCGATGTCGACCAGCTTTCCGGTGGCCATGGACCGCCCGTAGCAGGTCGCACACACACCGGTTCCGGTGGTGCACGTCAGCACCGAGCGCACCTTGACCTGCGTGATGCCCGCCGCCAGCAAGGCGTCGATCTCGGGGTCACCGAGGTCCTCACCGCGCGGAACGACGACGTTGCCGGCCTCGTCGACCGCGTCGGCACCCAAAGTCCGTGCGTACGCCGAGGTTTCGATGTACGGATCGCGGATCACGGTGCCGTCCGGCTGACGCTCGGCCAGCTCGACCAGGATGCCCCGCTCGGTCTCGCAGTCGTGCTCGCGGACGATGACGTCCTGGCTCACGTCCACCAGACGACGGGTCAGGTACCCGGAGTCAGCGGTACGCAACGCGGTGTCCGCCAAGCCCTTTCGAGCGCCGTGGGTGTTGATGAAGTACTCCAGCACGGTCAGGCCCTCACGGAACGAGGACTTGACCGGGCGCGGGATGAACTCACCCTTCGGGTTGGTCACCAGACCCTTCATGCCGGCCAGCGTTCGCGTCTGGGTGAAGTTACCCGTGGCGCCCGAGTCGACGATCGTGATGATCGGGTTGTCGGCCGGGTAGTGCTCACGCAGCGCCTGACCGACCTCGTCGGTGGCTTCCTTCCAGATCTCCACCAGCGCCTCGTTGCGCTCGTCGTGGTTCAAAGCACCACGCTGGAACTGCTTTTCGACCTTTTCGGCCCGCTCCTCGTACTGGTCGAGGATCTCCTTCTTGCGCGGCGGGACGAGCACGTCGGCCATCGAGACCGTGACACCGCTGCGGGTCGCCCAGTAGAAGCCGGCGTCCTTGAGCTTGTCCACGGTCTGGGCGACCACGATCATCGGGTAGCGCTCGGCCAGGTCGTTGATGATCGAAGCCTGCACCTTCTTGTGCATCTGCTTGTTCACGAACGGATAGCCCACCGGCAGCAGCTCGTTGAACAGCACCCGGCCCAATGTGGTCTCGGCCATCCAGGCATCGCCCGGCTGCCAGCCGTTGGCGCCGAACAGCTCGGCTTCGATCTCGGCGGGCGGACGCAACTGGGTCAGCCGTACCTTGATCTTGGCCCGCACCGAGAGCACGCCACGGTCCGACGCCATGATGGCCTCGGCCGGCGAGGAGTACACCCCGACCTCGGGCTCGTCCTTGGCGGCGGGCTTGAATTCGCCTTTGTCACCGTCGACTTCGGTGGTCAGGAAGTACAGCCCGGTCACCATGTCCAGACGCGGCATGGCCAGCGGGCGACCCGACGCAGGCGACAGGATGTTGTTCGAGGACAGCATCAGGATGCGAGCCTCGGCCTGCGCCTCCGCCGAAAGCGGCAGGTGCACCGCCATCTGGTCACCGTCGAAGTCAGCGTTGAACGCTTCACACACCAGCGGGTGCAGCTGGATTGCCTTGCCTTCCACCAGCATTGGCTCGAAGGCCTGGATACCCAGCCGGTGCAGGGTGGGCGCGCGGTTCAGCAGCACCGGGTGCTCGGCGATGACCTCTTCGAGGACATCCCACACCTGGGGACGCTGACGCTCCACCATGCGCTTGGCGCTCTTGATGTTCTGCGCGTGGTTGAGGTCGACCAGTCGCTTCATCACGAACGGCTTGAACAGCTCCAGCGCCATCAGCTTGGGCAGACCACACTGGTGCAGCTTGAGCTGCGGACCGACCACGATGACCGAACGGCCCGAGTAGTCGACACGCTTACCGAGCAGGTTCTGCCGGAACCGGCCCTGCTTTCCCTTGAGCAGATCGCTCAGCGACTTCAGCGGGCGGTTACCCGGCCCGGTGACCGGGCGGCCGCGGCGGCCGTTGTCGAACAGCGCGTCCACCGACTCCTGCAACATCCGCTTCTCGTTGTTGACGATGATCTCGGGCGCGCCGAGGTCGATCAGCCTCTTGAGGCGGTTGTTCCGGTTGATCACCCGGCGGTACAGGTCGTTCAAGTCCGACGTGGCGAACCGGCCACCGTCGAGCTGCACCATCGGGCGCAGTTCCGGCGGGATCACCGGAACGGCGTCGAGCACCATGCCCATCGGGGAGTTGCCCGACTGCTGGAAGGCGGCAACCACCTTGAGCCGCTTGAGGGCACGAAGCTTCTTCTGCCCCTTGCCGTTTCGGATGACGTCGCGCAGCGTCTCGGCCTCGGCGTCGATGTCGAAGTTCTCGATCAACTTCTGGATCGACTCCGCGCCCATGGCGCCGGTGAAGTACTCGCCGTAACGGTCGATCAGCTCGCGGTAGAGGTTCTCGTCGACGATCAGCTGCTTGGGAGCCAGCTTGGTGAAGGTGTTCCAGATCTCCTCGAGCCGGTCCAGCTCGCGCTGGGCACGGTCGCGCAGCTGGCGCATCTCGCGCTCACCACCGTCGCGGACCTTGCGGCGCGCGTCGGCCTTGGCACCCTCGGCCTCCAGCTCGGCCAGGTCGGCCTCCAGCTTCTGGGCGCGGGCCTCCAGATCGGCGTCGCGCTGGTCCTCAATGGCCTTGCGCTCCACCATCATCTCGGCCTCGAGCGTGGAGAGCTCGTTGTGGCGCATCTCCTCGTCGACCGAGGTGATCACGTAGGCGGCGAAGTAGATGATCTTCTCGAGATCCTTCGGCGCCAGGTCGAGCAGATACCCGAGCCGGCTCGGCACGCCCTTGAAGTACCAGATGTGCGTGACCGGCGCGGCCAGTTCGATGTGGCCCATCCGCTCGCGACGCACCTTGGCGCGGGTTACCTCGACGCCACAGCGCTCACAGATGATGCCCTTGAACCGGACACGCTTGTACTTGCCGCAGTAGCACTCCCAGTCGCGAGTCGGTCCGAAGATCTTCTCGCAGAACAGGCCGTCCTTTTCCGGCTTCAGCGTGCGGTAGTTGATCGTCTCCGGCTTCTTGACCTCGCCGTAAGACCATTGCCTGATGTCCTCCGCGGTGGCCAGACCGATACGGAGTTCATCGAAGAAGTTGACGTCGAGCACGTAACTCCCTTTCCCCTTGCGGGTTTAGTTACCAATACGAGGATGGCTTGGCTGCAATAGGTTTGCCGCTAAGCCAGGTCCTCAACAGACGCAGATTCGTTGCGGGACAGGTTGATTCCCAGGTTGGCCGCTGCCCGCTCGAGGTCCTCGTCCTCGCCTTCGCGCAGCTCGATCGCCGCACCGTCGCTGGACAGCACCTCGACGTTGAGGCAGAGGGACTGCAGCTCCTTGAGCAACACCTTGAAGGACTCGGGAATACCCGGCTCCGGGATGTTCTCGCCCTTGACGATCGCCTCGTACACCTTGACCCGGCCGACGGTGTCGTCGGACTTGATGGTCAACAGCTCCTGCAGCGTGTACGCCGCGCCGTAGGCCTGCATGGCCCAGCACTCCATCTCACCGAAGCGCTGACCACCGAACTGCGCCTTACCACCCAGCGGCTGCTGGGTGATCATCGAGTACGGACCGGTGGAGCGGGCGTGGATCTTGTCGTCCACCAGGTGGTGCAGCTTCATGATGTACATGTAGCCAACGGTCACCGGGTACGGGAACGGCTCACCGCTGCGGCCGTCGAATAGCACCGCCTTGCCGTCGCCGTCGACCATGACCTCACCGTCACGGTTGGGCAGCGTGCAGGACAGCATGCCCTGCAGCTCCTCCTCCTTGGCGCCGTCGAACACCGGCGTCGACACGATCTGGTTCGGCTGCGCGTGCCGCAAGTCCTCCGGCAGATTGGCCGCCCAGTCGGGTGAACCGTCGATGTTCCAGCCGGACTTGGCGACCCAACCGAGGTGGGTCTCCAGGATCTGGCCGATGTTCATCCGTCGCGGCACACCGTGGGTGTTCAGGATGATGTCGACCGGCGTGCCGTCCGGCAGGAACGGCATGTCCTCCTGCGGCAGGATCTTGCCGATGACGCCCTTGTTGCCGTGGCGTCCGGCCAGCTTGTCACCGTCGGAGATCTTCCGCTTCTGGGCCACGTAGACGCGCACCAGTTCGTTGACACCGGCCGGCAGCTCGTCGTCGTCCTCGCGGGAGAACACCCGGATGCCGATGACCTTGCCGGACTCGCCGTGCGGCACCTTCAGTGAGGTGTCGCGGACCTCGCGGGCCTTCTCACCGAAGATGGCGCGCAGCAGCCGCTCCTCCGGAGTCAGCTCGGTCTCACCCTTCGGAGTGACCTTGCCGACCAGGATGTCGCCGTCGCGAACCTCGGCACCGATCCGCACGATGCCACGCTCGTCCAAGTCGGCGAGCACCTCGTCGGAGACGTTCGGGATGTCCCGGGTGATCTCCTCGGCGCCCAGCTTGGTGTCGCGGGCGTCGATCTCGTGCTCCTCGATGTGGATCGAGGTGAGCACGTCCTCTTCAACCAGGCGGTTGGACAGGATGATCGCGTCCTCGTAGTTGTGGCCTTCCCACGGCATGATCGCCACCAGCAGGTTCTTGCCCAGCGCCATCTCGCCGTTCTCGGTGCACGGACCGTCGGCGATGACCTGGCCGGCCTCCACCCGCTCCCCCGCGTCGACAATCGGCGACTGGTTGGCGCAGGTGCCGTGGTTGGACCGCTCGAACTTGCGCATCCGGTAGGTGTGCCGGGTGCCGTCGTCGGCCATCACGGTGATGTAGTCGGCGGACACCTCCTCGATCACCCCGGCCTTATCGGCCACGACCACGTCGCCGGCGTCGATAGCCGCGCGCAACTCCATGCCGGTCCCCACCAGCGGCGCCTCACTGCGCACCAGCGGAACCGCCTGGCGCTGCATGTTGGCGCCCATCAGGGCCCGGTTGGCGTCGTCGTGCTCGAGGAACGGAATCATCGCGGTGGCCACCGACACCATCTGGCGCGGCGACACGTCCATGTAGTCCACCTCGGACGAGGGCACGTACTCGACCTCGCCCGCCTTGCGTCGGACCAGGACACGCGACTCCTCGAACCGGCCATTGGCGTCGATCGGCGAGTTGGCCTGCGCCACCACGTGGCGGTCCTCCTCGTCGGCGGTCAGGTAGTGGATCTCGTCGCTGATCACACCGTCGACAACCTTGCGGTATGGCGTCTCGATGAACCCGAACGGGTTGACCCGCGCATAGGTCGCCAACGAGCCGATCAGACCGATGTTGGGACCTTCCGGGGTCTCGATCGGGCACATCCGGCCGTAGTGCGACGGGTGGACGTCCCGGACCTCTAGGCCGGCGCGCTCACGGGACAGACCGCCGGGGCCCAGCGCCGACAGGCGACGCTTGTGGGTCAGACCCGACAGCGGGTTGTTCTGGTCCATGAACTGCGACAGCTGGCTGGTGCCGAAGAACTCCTTGATCGCGGCGACGACCGGCCGGATGTTGATCAGGGTCTGCGGCGTGATGGCCTCGACGTCCTGGGTGGTCATCCGCTCCCGGACGACGCGCTCCATCCGCGACATACCGACCCGGATCTGGTTCTGGATCAGCTCGCCCACGGTGCGCAGCCGGCGGTTGCCGAAGTGGTCGATGTCGTCGGTCTCCACCGGAACCTCGACGCCGCCGGGGACGGTCATCGTGGCCTGACCCTCGTGCAGACGCACCAGGTATTCGATCGTGGCGACGACGTCTTCCTCGGTCAGGGTCGACGACGTGATCGGCTCGCCCGCGTGCAGGCCGAGCTTCTTGTTGACCTTGTAGCGGCCGACGCGAGCCAGGTCGTAGCGCTTCTCCTTGAAGAACAGGTTCTCCAGCAGGGTCTGCGCGGACTCCTTGGTCGGCGGTTCGCCCGGACGCAGCTTGCGGTAGATGTCCAGCAGCGCCTCGTCGGTGCCGGCCGTGTTGTCCTTCTCCAGCGTCGACATCATGATCTCGGAGAAACCGAACCGCTCGGTGATCTGCTCGTTGGTCCAGCCCAGCGCCTTGAGCAGCACGGTGACCGGCTGGCGACGCTTGCGGTCGATCCGCACGCCGACCGTGTCGCGCTTGTCGACGTCGAACTCCAGCCAGGCACCCCGGCTCGGAATCACCTTGACGCTGTGCAGCAGCTTCTCGGTCGACTTGTCGATGCTCTCGTCGAAGTACACACCGGGCGAGCGGACCAGCTGGCTGACCACCACGCGCTCGGTCCCGTTGATGATGAAGGTGCCCTTCTCGGTCATCATCGGGAAGTCACCCATGAACACCGTCTGGCTCTTGATCTCGCCGGTGTTGTTGTTGATGAACTCGGCCGTGACGAACAGCGGGGCCGCGTACGTCATGTCCTTGTCTTTGCACTCGTCGACCGGCGCCTTGACCTCGTCGAAACGCGGGTCGGAGAACGACAGCGACATCGAGCCCGAGAAGTCCTCGATCGGCGAGAGCTCCAAGAGCACCTCTTCCAGGCCACCCACCGGAGTCACATCCCCGCGGGCGGCGGCGGCCTCGCGCCACCGCGGCGCGCCGATCAACCACTCGAAGGCGTCGATCTGCACGTCAAGCAGACCCGGAACCTCGAGCGGTTCACGGAGCTTGGCGAAGGAAACTCGGTTGGGGGCTCCGGGCACGGAGCCGTTTACGGAACTTCCGTTAGAGGAACTTTGTGGGCGATCCGTCTTGCTCTGGCGGAAATCTGCCAAGATGCATCCTTCCAGCACCTCGTGCGACTCACGAAGACCGGGACCCGGCCAGCTCGCCGCGAATTGTGTCGGTTCGGCCGGCGAACGATCTGTCCGGATCTCACGCGCGCAACTAAAGAACTAAGCCACTTAAGGGGGCTCAGGCTTAGACCACAGTGTCAGGTGGCGGGTGAGGTGGGCAGGAAGTAGCCAGCGCAACGTCCAACGATAGCGCAGGACGGCGTATTCCTCAACTTCCCACCATCAGCAATCCAGGGACATCGGCGCTGGCTGGCATCTCGATTTTCCGCTGGATACATGCTGCCCAACAGACTGGCCGGTTTACGGCCCGTCGTCAAGGGGGCGGGCCGCCGTGTTACGCGGAGTTATCGCGAAACCCGGCGGGGCCGGTGCCCTAGTCGCCGAACTCGTGTGCCCGAAACTTATGGGTGCCTTCCAGGTCGTCGAGGATGGCGGCCTGAGCGTTCTTGGGCAGGGTGTGCAGAATCTCACGCACCCGCGCCTGGCGCCGGGCGACGGCCTTGCGCTCGGGCATGCCAGGCGTCGCAACGATCTGCGGCGGCACGCCCTCGATCTCCTCGACACCGCCGGCGTGGTGGCCGGCATCGATCATGGCCTGCTCTTCAGCCATGGTCGCCTCGTCCTTTTCCTCGGACATGCCGATCGGCCCGATCCGGCGGCCGTTGAGGAACTGGCGCACGACGGGCTCGTCGCTGGTCAGCAGCACCTCGCGCGGCCCGAACATGACCAGCTTGCGGCGGAACAACATGCCCATGTTGTCCGGCACCGTGCGGGCGATGTTGATGTTGTGGGTAACGATCAGCACCGTCGCGTCGATCTGGGCGTTGATGTCCAGGATCAGCTGGCTCAGGTAGGCGGTACGAACCGGGTCCAGACCGGAGTCGGGCTCGTCGCAGAGGATGATCTGCGGGTCCATCACCAGGGCGCGGGCCAGGCTGGCGCGCTTGCGCATACCGCCGGAGATCTCGCCGGGGAACTTCTTCTCGTCGCCACCAAGACCGACCAGGGTCAGCTTCTCCATGACGATGTCACGGATTTCGCCTTCCTTCTTCTTGGTGTGCTCGCGCAGCGGGAACGCTGCGTTGTCGAACAGGTTCATCGAACCGAACAGTGCGCCGTCCTGGAACATCACGCCGAACAGCGTGCGGATCTCGTAGAGCTCCTTGGCCGAGCACTGCAAGATGTCGGTGCCGTCGATGACGACCGAGCCGCGCTCGGGCCGCAACAAACCAATCAGGGACTTCAGGAACACCGATTTGCCGGTACCCGACGGTCCTAGTAGGACGCTGACCTCCCCGGCGGGGATTTCCAACGTCACGTCTTCCCAAATCCTCGAGGATCCGAAGGACTTGGTAAGTCCATTCACCTCGATAGCGACGCCCATGGGAAATCCTTCCGTCGAGACTTGTGCCCGCCACCTGCCCTTTTGTGTGGCATGAGTCACTCTAGCGCACGCCTGCCACACGGCATCAGGGATGCAGACCACAGGCGGGAAAAATTGGCCGTCCTGAGATCAACCGGGCGCCTGGAGGGATCAACTTATTTGACGCATGTGTTAGCTAAAGGTTAGCCAGCGGGCGCCCAGTTGCCGTGGAAGCCCATCGGCACCCGCTGCGGCAGGTGGACGATGGCCAGCTGCTCCAGCGTCTGCGCGTCCAGCAACACCAATTGGCCTTCGTCGCGGTCGCGGTGATAGCCGAAGCCCATCAGGATGCCGTCGTCCTCGGCGCGCGCCGCGGGGTTGGGCACAAAGGACATCTCGCCGAGTAAAAGGCCGGGATCCAGCGCCGCGACTTCGCGGGACCCGGTCTCGTAGTCGTGTTTGAAAAGCCCGGATGCGCCGCCGGCGAACTGCGCGCCGACGGTGTAGCCGAACCGGTGCCGTCCGCCCAGCAACTCCTCGTTGATGCGGGGGAACTCCTGCGACTGGTCGTCGCGGCGTTCGGTGGTGACGGCGCCGGTGGCCAAGTTGATGGTCCAGCGGTCCAGCATCGGCGTGCTTTCCCCGGGGCCGCGCCGGTCGCGGTCGAACATCCGCGCGTAGCGCACCACGTCGAGCACCAAAACCTCTGCGCCACCGCGCATTTCGGAATATGCGTTGAGTGGGTGGTAGACGTAGCAAGGTTCGATGTCGAACCAGCGGACATCGTTGTTGCCGCCTTCGCGGGGCATGACGCCGATACGCGCCGGGTAGCGCGGGTTCCACGCGTAGGGAATCCGGTCGGAGTGCCGCGCGTCGCGGTTCATCCTGGCGTTGATCGGACTCGGCACCCGCACCCGGCCGATCAGTGACTGCAGCACCAGACGCGCGGGCAGCGCCAGCCAGGGCGGCATTTGCTGCGGCAACACCTGTACCGGGTCGAAGGTCACCGGCAGGTCGTATATCACCACGTATTTATCGGTCAGTGAGAAGTCGTGCATCATCGGCGACCCGCCCACCTCGATGTCCACCGTGCGGCGGGCCCGGCCGGCGGCATCGATCACCGAGTACTGCACGGTCCGCCCCCGGCTGAATGAGTAAGACACCGCGTGCAGTTCGCCGGTGCGCGGGTCGCGGTGCGGGTGCGCGGTGTAACCGCCCGCCAGCGTGCCGTCGAAGTCGCATGTCCCGAGCGTGTCCAGCTCCTCGGTGAGCTCGTAGTTGGCAACCCCGCCTTCCACCAGCGCCAGGGTCCGCCCGGCGTGGCTCAGCACGTTGGTGTTGGCGCCCAAGCTCAGCATCCCGGCACGGGGGTCGAGCCGGCCCGGCGCCTGCTCGCCGAGAATGCGGCACACCGACGGGCTGCGCACCCAGCGGTTGCGATACCAGCGGGCCTGCCCGTCCCGCAGCGCCACCCCGTGCACCATGCCGTCGCCGCTGAACCAGTGGTAGACGGCCGGGTCGACTTCGGCGGCCGGGTTGGGCCCGTTGCGCAGGTAGCGCCCGTCCAAATGGTCGGGGATGTGTCCGGTCACGTGCAGGTCGTACGCGGTGACTTCGGCGCTCACCGGCGCCAGAAAGTCCTCGAGATAGGGATTGCCGGTGTCGACGGTTGCTGTGGTCACCATGGCTGAGCTCCTATAACATCGTTATTTCAGCGTTATTGGAACCGTACGCGCCCGATGAGAAGATGGCAACGATGACTTCCGAAGTTCAGCGCAGCGTCCGCGACGAGATGCTGCACGCCGCGGTCGGCCTACTCGACGGCCACGGGCCCGACGCCCTGCAGACCCGCAAGGTGGCCGGCGCCGCCGGGACGTCCACCATGGCGCTCTACACGCACTTCGGCGGCATGCGGGGGCTCATCGCCGAGGTCGCCGAGGAGGGTTGGCGGCAGTTCGACGCCGCGCTCTCGGTGCCGCGGACCGACGACCCGGTGGCCGACCTGATGACGGTCGGTACCGCCTACCGGCGCTACGCGATCCAGCGGCCACACATGTATCGGCTGATGTTCGGCAGCACCGCCGCGCACGGCATCACGGCGCCCATTCATAACGTCCTGACGTTGACGGTGGCCGAGATCGAGCAGGACTACCCGAGCTTCGCCCACGTGGTCCGCGGGGTGCACCGATGCATGCTGGCCGGACGGTTCCGGGGCGCGGGTTCCGCGGACGACGATGCGGCTGTGGTGGCAACGGCGGCCCAGTTCTGGTCGCTGATCCACGGCTTCGTGATGCTCGAGCTGGCCGGGTTTTACGGCGGGCAGGGCGCGGCAGTGGACTCCGTCCTCACCGCGCTGTCCACGAATCTTCTTGTTGCCCTGGGTGATTCACCCGAGCTGGTCCGTCAGTCGCAGCGGGCTATCCGGCGCTGAAAACACGAATGCCCCCGGGGTTTCCGGGGGCATTCGTGCAGTGACTTACTTGACGGTGACGGTGGCGCCGGCGGCCTCGAGCTTGGTCTTGGCCTCGTCGGCGGCCTCCTTGGCGACCTTCTCCAGCAGCGGCTTGGGTGCGCCGTCGACCAGGTCCTTGGCCTCCTTGAGGCCCAGGCCGGAGACGATCTCGCGGACCACCTTGATGACGCCGATCTTCTTGTCGCCAGCGGCCTCGAGGATCACGTCGAACTCCGACTGCTCCTCGGCGGCCTCGGCGGGCGCGCCACCACCGGCTGGGCCGGCCGCGGCGACGGCGACCGGAGCGGCCGCGGTGACCTCGAAGGTCTCCTCGAACTTCTTGACGAAGTCGGAGAGCTCCAGCAGGGTCATTTCCTTGAAAGCGTCGAGCAGGTCGTCGGTAGACATCTTTGCCATGGGTATGGGTCCTTCCTTGTTTTTCCCAGGTTCCGGGTTGGTTGTTATTCGGCTTCGGCCGGGGTTTCCGGGGCCTCAGTGGGTGTTTCCGAAGCTGGTTCTTGGGTGGCTTCCGCAGCGGCTGCGGGTTCTGCAGCGGCGGCGGCTGCCGGAGCTTCAGCGGCCTTCTTCTCTTGCAGTGCGGCCGCCAGCCGGGCGACCTGTGAAGCCGGAGCGTTGAACAGCCCGGCCGCCTTGGCGAGGTTGCCCTTCATCGCACCGGCCAGCTTGGCCAGCAGCACCTCGCGCGATTCGAGATCGGCGATGCGCTCGACTTCGGCGACCGTCAGTGCACGGCCGTCCATGTAGCCGCCCTTGATGACCAGCGCCTTGTGTTCCTTGGCGAAGGTCTTGATGGCCTTGGCGGCGTCGACCGGTTCCCCGGTGACGAATGCGATGGCCGTCGGGCCGGCGAAGAGCTCGTCGAGCCCCTCCACCCCGGCTTCCGAAGCCGCACGCTTGACCAGCGTGTTCTTGGCCACCGAGTAGGTGGCCGCGCCGTTAAGCGAGCGCCGCAGCTCGGCCAGGTTGGCCACGGTCAGACCGCGGTACTCCGTGATCAGAGTCGCGGTCGCTTCCTTGAACTGCTCGGCGATGTCTGCAACGGCGGTGGCCTTGTCAGCCCTGGCCATGCCTACCTCCTGAAGTCAAAGTCATACGACGTGTCGTCTCGATTCCCCCGCAGAACGACGAACGCCCCGGCGCAGAAGCGGCCGGGGCGTGGAAAACACGCCGGCGTGAGCCGGCGTTAGTGCCTCGTCCTCCTGCGTGGGCCGCCGGGATGTCCCGGACCTTCAACCGATTGCTCGGTGACCGACGGTCTTCGGTGGATCGGCTAACAGAATAGCCTGACCACGCCCGGTCAGCCAAAACGGCGTCGGCCGACAACTCACGGCTCAGGTGACGGCGATGGCCAGCAGGACGAACACCGCCAGCAGCAGGATCACCCGGACCCGGTGCCGTCGATCCCACTTGGCGGCGAGCTCGCGCGAGAACTCACCGGTGCTCGGCCACTTCGCGATGCGGTTGTTCAGCGGCACCAGCATGGTGATCGTCAGCAGTACCGCGACGGCCATCAGGCCGGCGGCGAGGGCGCAGAGCCAGTCGCGCGGGGCTCCGCGCTGGTCGACGGCCAGCGTCACCAACAGCAGCAGCACGACGGCATACCAGAAGGGCATCGTCGTGCCGAGCGCTCGACCGGACCCGCCGCGGGCCGCGCGGTAGGCGTCGTCGGGCAGCCGGGCGATGAGCGGGTTGAAGAACACCGCGACCGCCAGCTCCACGCCGACCATCAGTCCGGTGACTACAACCGCGAGTGCGTCGATGCTGTGGTTCATGGCATTGACCTTCGCGGTTATGCTGACAATTATCAAGGTACTGACAAATTAGTCAGCGTAGGGAGCGTCCGATGGCGGTGTCCAAGAAGGAAGTGAGCGACTGCCCGATCGACGCAGCGCTGTCGGTCATCGACGGCCGCTGGAAGGGCACCATCCTGTGGCGACTGTGCGACGGGCCGATGCGGACGGCCGAATTGCGGCGCAGCATCCCCGGCATCACCGAGCGCATGCTGATCCGGCATCTGCACGAACTGGTCGACGCCGGGATCATCGACCGCCACGACGCCCGCACCGTGCCGCCGTGTGTGCACTATTCGCTCTCCGAGTACGGCAGGACGCTGGGTCCAGTGCTGGCGAGTCTGTGCGACTGGGGCCGAAAGCACATGCAGCGGGTCAGCTGAGGCTCGCCAGCCGGGCCGCGCCGATCAGTCCGGCTGACCCACCGAGCTCGCCCGGCACCACCCGCAGCCCGGACAAGAAGTCCAGGCCGGCGTATTCGGACAGCTTCGCGCGCAGCGGGTCGAATAGCAGCGGCCCGGATTTGGCCACACCTCCGCCGATCACCACCAGATCCAAGTCGCACACCGCGCCGACCGAGGCGATCATCGCGGCCAGCGCATTGGCGCCTCGGTGAAAGGCTTTCTGGGCCAACGGGTCTGACGCCGCCGCCGCGGCGGCCAGGTCGCTGGCACCGGCACCGGGCGGTGCCGACCACCCGTTTTCTCGTGCCCAGCGCACCATCCACGGCCCGGAGGCGAAGGTCTCCACGCAGCCGTGGCCGCCGCAGGTGCACAGCCGGCCGTCCAGTTCGACCACCACGTGCCCGACGTGTCCGGCATTGCCGGTGCGCCCCGAGTACGGGACACCGTCGAGCACCAGTCCGCCGCCCACCCCGGTGGACACCACCATGCCCAGCAGAAACCGGGCGTCCGGGCCGGCGCTCTTCCCCGCACCAATCCAGTGCTCCCCCAACGCCATACAGACGCCGTCGCCGGCCAGCAGCACCGGTAGTCCGGGCACTGTCGCAGCGACCTTGTCGCGCAACGGGAAACGATCCCAACTGCCGATGTTGATCGGGCTGACCGATCCGCTGCGCAGATCGATGGGCCCGGCCGATGCGATCCCCACGGCGCCGACCGCGGCGTCGGCCGCGGCCAGCGCGTCGGCGATCATCGCTTCGATGACGGCCCAGACCGCTTCGGCCGCTGTGGTGATCGGCGTGGGGCGGATGGCGGTGTACACCAGCTTGCCCGCCGAATCTGCCAGCGCAGCAGCGATTTTGGTGCCGCCGATGTCCAGGCAGAGGGTAAGCATGGCGCTCAGTGCCGGTGGGTGTTGTCGGGCTGACGGGGATCGCCGGGATGCTCGTAGCCGGGTGCGAGTTGCACCAGCTCGGCGCGCCGCGCGTCCAGCCACAATCGGAAGGCGCGTCGCCGCGCGGCGCCGCGCAGGTGCTCGCCGATCGCCGACCGCACTTCGTCCAGCGGCGGGCCGGTCAAGGCCGTTGTGTGCCAGCCGTGTTCGTCTCGCACGGGCGTGGCGAAGCGCAGCGGGTTGCGGGCGTGATACGCGGCCACCTCGGTGTCGGCCACCTGCACCCCGGCGGTGACGTCGGCGAACAGCGAGCGGGCACGCGGGTCGGCCAGCACGGCCGCGGCGATGCTGCCGATCTCCAGCCGGGCGGTCACGTCGGGCAGCAGCTCCTCCCCGGACGGTGCGTCGCGCCCGCTCAACCCGCGCGCGGCCGCCTCCGCGGCGACCACCCGCTCGGTGACGATCAGTTGGGTCAGCCAGCGCCGCAGTTGCCGGCCCTCGCTGGTGCCGCTCACCGGCAGGGCGGCCGCTCCCCGCGCGGTGCGCAGCCGCGCTTCGGCCGCGTCGAGGACGCTCGGCGCAACGGGCACACCCGCGACGATCGCGATGGGACGCATCCTCACCTCACCGTCACCTTCACCGCCGGCGAGTAGACCAGTCGGCCGGCGCAGCCGATCCGCACCAGCGCCCACCACTGGCCGGGTTCCAGCCAGGCCGGCGGGTTCAGTTGGAAGCCTAGGTCCACGGTGCCGCGGGCGGGCAGCACCGCGCCGAGCGCGCCCGGACCCATCCATTCCCAAGTGCCCCAGGGGCTGATCAGATGCGCCTCCAGCGCCAGGTCGGCGCCGGCGCCGGCGCCGCTGCCGACGGTCACGGCCAGTGCGCCCGCTTCACCGGGCCGCAGCGTGACCTCGGCGGGCCCGTCGGCCAGGTAGATGAGCTCACCGGCCGGCCGGCCGACCGCCACCACGCAGACGTCCTCGACGGGTTGCCGCCAGCAAGGCGGGACGCTGTCGCCGGTGATGCGGAGTTCGGCTCGGACCGGGTAGCGACCCGGTTCGGCGCCGGCCGGGACCGTCACCTCCACGTCGACGTGCCGATGCTCGCCGCTGCGCAGCGTGACCGGCAGCTTGGCGCGCTTGGCCGTCCAGCCATCCGGACAGCCGAGGACGACCGAGCCGTGCAAGGTGGCATCGGTGCTGTCGCTGGACACGGTGAGACGCAGCGTCACCACGCTGCCCGGCTCCGCGGTCACCTGCGACGGGTGCAGGTGGGCGACCGCCGGCAGACCCCCCAGCGGCGCGGGGCCTCGATTGTGCAGCCAATACCGGGCGTACAGCGGCTGCGCGGCCTCGGCGTGCGGCGCCAGGTCGGCGGCGTCGGTCGACGCCTTGGGCATGTCGATTCGGGCCAGCACCGTCGCCACCTGATAGCCGTGCAGGTCGACCGAGCCCACAGGTTGCGACGGGTTTTCCAGCAGATCGGCGCATTTCAGGTCGCTCACCGTTGCGACGTCCGAGCCGAGGACGACGCGGCCGCCCGCCCCGGTCGTCTCCACCAGGCGCAGGGCCACCGCGTGCGGGTCCAGCGGCGCGGCGCTGCCCGCGGCCAGTGGATTTCCGGCGGCCTTGAGGGCGGCCAGCTGTACCGAGTGGGCGGGTTCGACGCTCAGCAGCGATCCGGCGGGCGGCAGTACACCGCGACGCCGGCTCGGTGTGACCGCCAGCAGTGGCTGGGCGAACTGCGCGCTGCGGGTAGGGATGTCGGCACGCCGCCAGTCGCCCGCCGCGCTGACCAACGCGTAGTCGAAGACGTGCGTCCAGTGCTGGAGTTGAAAGTTGGAGCCGTCCGGCGCGGTGCGGCGCGGGTCGTCGATCCAGATGCCCGACGGCCAGCCGGTGCACGAACGCATCAGCGCGGTGTGCAGGGTGCCCTCGGTGTCGACGGCGAAGCTGGGCACTCCACGGTTGAGCAGTGCGACGGTGCGGTCTTCGAAAGCGTCTGTCCCCGAAGGCGATTGCTGAGTCACGAGGATCTCGGCGTCGGCGAGATCCTCGGCCAGCTCGGCGATCGCGGCCCGCAGGTTCTGCTCGTCGCGCCCGGCGATCACCAGCACCGGCAACGCCCGCACCGGACGCAGGTCGGCATCGGGCACCCACACCGCGTCCAGCGGCGTCGCGGCCGGCACCCACACCCTGGCCCGGCCGGTGGAAGCCAACTGGCGGTCCAGTTCATCGGAGTACGCCGTACCGGCGTCGGCCAGCACGGCCGCGGCGAAGCCGTTGTGCGCCGGCCCGCCCAGCGCGATGCGCGCGTCGGGCAGATTGGAGTCCACCTCGAGGTGGCCGTAGCGCGGTTTGTCAGCGGCGCTGCAGGTGGCGGTGACGCCGGCGCGAACCAGCGCGACCATCAACTCCCGGGCCAGCGGCCCGGACTCCGCCTCCGTGGGTGACACCACCTCGGCGACGGACACCGCGCGTACGCCGGCGCCGGATATCCGCACCCGGACCGCCGAGGACAGCCCGAACCAGCCGTACGCGGGGTTGTCCAAGGCCCACAGGTGCCGGGCGGCATCCACCGAGCGGGACCCCTCGTGCAGCAGCGCGAAACCGCGGCCGACCACCGCGTCGCCCACCTCACTGACCGGCATGGCACCCGGCACCGGGCATGGCCAGCGCAGCCGCACCAGCTGGTCGGCGCCGCTGAACTCGTCGATCGTGGTCTGGCACTCCACCCGCGCCACCCCACGCAGCAGCGTCAGGGTTTGGGTGTAGCGCAGCAGCGTGCCGATCCGGCCGTGCACCACGACCCGCTCACCAAGTGGCCCACGGTAGGCCTGCACCCGGGCGGGCGACTCCGACGAGCACACCACCGGGCCCTTGGGCAGCAGGTGCCACGGGCCCTCACCCTGCGTCGGATGCGCCGGGTATTCCTCATAGACGGCGAGCTCGTTGCCCACCCGCCCGTCACCGATCAACTCGCGGCCGTCATGCACCCAGGACGAGACCGACCCGCCGCGCACCGCGTCGACCTCGACGCGGTGGTGCTCGTTGCAGATCACCGACCCCGGCACTGGTTCCCAGCCGGCCGGTTCGTCTTGCTCATGCGCGGCCACCAACCGATACGCCCGCCAACCCAGCGACGGCACGTCGCGCGCCAGCCAGCTGACCGACCGGCCGTCGTGCTCGACGTGCGCCGGCTGCTCGGCACCGTCGGCGTCGAGTACCCGCACCCGGGCGCCGAGCGGCCGGTCCAGGTGTGCGGTGACGATGTCGGTGCGGCGGCAAGACAGCGGATTCCACACGACCACGTCATCCTCAGCGGTACCGACGGCGCTGGACAGCAGCGCCAGCGCATTGTCCCGGGCGGTTCGGCCCAGTTCCCAGGCGTCGCGCCAGCCGGTGAGCAGATCGAGGTAGACCTGATCGGATTCCGAGCCGGTGATGGCGTCGTGATGTGCGCCGTAGGCCAGCTGCACCCAGGCCTTGGCCAGGGCGGCCTGCGGGTAGCCGGCGCCGGTCATCAGGCCGGCGAACACCGCGAAGCGTTCGGCCTGCAACACGATGTTCTCCGCGGCCCGGTTGGCCTGCTTGGTGTCGATGTAGGACACGTCCTTGCCGGTGTAGATCGGGTTCATGTCCCGGGTCTGGGGCGAGGGCACGCAGTCGCGCTGGGCCAGTTCGGCGCGCACCGCCGCGAAGAACTCGCTGGGCAGCGCGCACACGAAGCGCGGCCAGGTGTAGCGGGCGGCCCAGTCGCGGTGGATCTCGGTGACCCACTTGTTGGGCGGCGTGTAATCGGTGCCGACGGGCAGCAGCACATTGCGGGTCAACGCGACCCGTTTGAGCTGATCGAAGAGCTCATAGGTGGCGGCCTCGGCCTCGCCCAGCGACGTCGACGAATCCATCCACCAGCCCGCCGAATAGTGCGCGGGCATGTAGTGGGTGAGCAGGCCGCGGCCCGATGGTGAGATCCACTCGAACTCGCTGCAGAACTGCATCCCGGCCATGCCCGCCCCGCTGTGCGCCGGACCCCACTGGTGGTGCGGTCCCCTGGCCCACGAGCTAGAGGTCAGACCCGCGTCGGCGGCCATGCCGGGAAACTGCGGATCGTGACCGAACACATCGAGCTGCCAGGCGGTGGCCGGGTTGGCTCCCAGGACGTGGCGTTGAAAACCGGTGCCGTGCACTAGGTTTCGAATCGTCGTTTCCGGGCTGGTGAGGTTGGTGTTGGGTTCGTTGTAGGCGCCGCCCATCACCTCGACGCGGCCTTGGTCGATGAACCGGCGCAGATCGGCCCGGTCTTCGGGGTGGGTGTCCCAGTACGGCTTGAGGTAGTCGACCTCGGCCAGCACGAACTTGTACTCGGGATCGCGGCGCGCCATCTCCAGATGGGCGTGCACCAGCTCGAATCCGTTGGTCTGGCGGGCGCGCCCGGGCGGGTCCTCGGTCCACTCGCTGGTGTAGGCGCCCTGGGTGTTCCACCACACCGGGTCGTAGTGGAAGTGGCTGACCATGAACATGGTCCACCCGGGCTCGGCGACGGTGAAGTCGAACGACAGCGCCGCACCACCGGCGTGCGCCCGCGCGCGCCGGCGCTCACCGACGACGGGCTCGTCGACCGTCACCGCCACCTCGACAACCTCGCATCCGGGTTCGGCGATCACCTGTCCGCGCAGACCGAGGCCGTCGATGCGGACGCTGGTGGGCCTTGCGCACTCGGATACGGCGACGCGGACCACCTGCAGCGGTGTGTCGGGGGGCCCGACGAAGAGCTCGGTCGACTCGGCCTTGGTCATTTGCATGCCGAAACCACCTGCATCCCCGCACCTTACGGCGATCGAGACCTAGGATCGACCAATGCCCGCCCTCGCCCCGCCGGTAGCCGACGAACGCAGTGCCTTGCGCGAATTCCTGGCCTTTCACCAGAGCGCCTATTTCGCGGTCAGCCATGGCCTCACCGACGAACAGGCCCGGTCCACGCCCTCGGTCAGTGCGCTTTCGATCGGCGGGCTGATCAAGCACGCCACCGGCATGCAACGCAGTTGGATGGCGCGCGTCGCCGCCGCCCCCGACATGCCACCGAAAGACACCCGCCCGTTCGAACAGATCGCGACGGAGTTCGCCGAACAGCACGTGATGCGGCCCGACGAGACGCTGGCCGGGCTGCTGGCGGAGTTCGAGGCGCAGAACGCGACATCACTGCGGCTGGCGGAGGCCGCGGACCTAGACGCCGCGGTGCCCGTTCCGCAGGACATCCCGTGGTTTCCCAAAAACCAGCAGGCCTGGTCGGTGCGCTGGGTGATCCTGCACGTGATCAACGAGCTGGCCCGGCATGCCGGGCACGCCGACATCATCCGGGAGACGATCGACGGCGCCACCATGTACGAGTTGATCGCGGCGCGGGAGGGCTGGGCGATCCAGGGCTGGGTGCAGCCCTGGAAAAGAGCGGAAGAGCGCTGAGCGTCGAAGTCGCAGGATTGGGACTCTTTGCTGCCGATTTGGCACACTGCACTGATGAGCTCTGCCAAACATCGAGAGGGGGCCAAGCTCGACCGGGTGCCACTACCGGTCGAAGCGGCCCGGGTTGCCGTGACAGGTTGGCAGGTCACCCGCACCGCCGCTCGCATCCTCACCAAGCTGCCGGCCAAGGGGCCCTGGCAGCAGAAGGTGATCAAACAGCTCCCGCAGACCTTCGCCGACCTGGGACCGACGTACGTCAAGTTCGGACAGATCATCGCGTCCAGTCCCGGGGCGTTCGGCGAATCGCTGTCCCGCGAGTTCCGCGGCCTGCTCGACCGGGTGCCGCCCGCCGACTCCGAAGAGGTGCACAAGCT
This sequence comes from Mycobacterium sp. 1465703.0, assembly GCF_001672975.1. Taxonomy (GTDB): domain Bacteria; phylum Actinomycetota; class Actinomycetes; order Mycobacteriales; family Mycobacteriaceae; genus Mycobacterium. The sequence continues at coordinate 27,206 of NZ_LZKU01000238.1, read as the reverse complement.
CTTCGTCGAAGACCTCGGCGGCGACCCGTCCGAGTTGTTCGCCAAATGGGACGAGACGCCCTTCGCGTCGGCGTCCATCGCGCAGGTGCACTACGCCACCCTGCACACCGGCGAGGAGGTCGTCGTCAAAATCCAGCGCCCAGGCATCCGGCGCCGGGTGGCGGCCGACCTGCAGATCCTCAAGCGTTTCGCCCAGGCCGTCGAGCTGGCCAAGCTGGGCCGCCGGCTCTCGGCGCAAGACGTGGTCGCCGACTTCTCCGACAACCTGGCCGAGGAGCTGAATTTCCGGCTGGAGGCGCAGTCGATGGAGGCCTGGGTGTCACACCTGCACGCCTCACCGCTCGGCCGAAACATCCGGGTGCCGCAGGTGTTCTGGGATTTCACCAGCGATCGGGTGCTGACGATGGAACGGGTGCACGGCATCCGCATCGACGACGTCGCCGCCATCCGCAAGGCCGGGTTCGACGGTGTCGAGCTGGTGAAGGCGCTGCTGTTCTCGCTTTTCGAGGGCGGGCTGCGGCACGGGCTGTTCCACGGCGACCTGCACGCGGGCAACCTCTACGTCGACGAACAGGGCCGCATCGTGTTCTTCGACTTCGGCATCATGGGCCGCATCGACCCGCGCACCCGCTGGCTGCTGCGCGAACTGGTGTACGCGCTGCTGGTCAAGAAGGACCACGCGGCGGCGGGCAAGATCGTGGTGCTGATGGGTGCCGTCGGCACCATGAAGCCCGAGGCGCAGGCCGCCAAGGACCTGGAGAAGTTCGCCACCCCGCTGACCATGCAGACCCTGGGCGACATGTCGTATGCCGACATCGGGCGGCAGCTCTCCGCGCTGGCGGACGCCTACGACGTCAAACTGCCCCGCGAGCTGGTGCTGATCGGCAAGCAATTCCTCTACGTCGAGCGGTACATGAAGCTGCTGGCGCCCAAGTGGCAAATGATGTCGGATCCGCAGCTGACCGGCTATTTCGCGAACTTCATGGTCGAAGTCAGCCGCGAGCACCAATCCGACGTCGAGGTATAGGAGCTTTTTCTGGTGCAGGTGCGTACGGGGCACGCCATTTCCGGCGATTTGAAGCTGTACTACGAGGACATGGGCGACATCGACGATCCGCCCGTCCTGCTGATCATGGGACTGGGAGCCCAGCTGCTGCTGTGGCGGGTGGCGTTCTGCGAGAAGCTGGTCAGCAACGGCCTGCGGGTCATCCGGTATGACAACCGCGACGTCGGGCTGTCCAGCAAAACCCAGCACCGTAGCTCGGGTCAGCCACTGGTGATCAGGCTGCTCCGGTCCTGGTTGGGTTTACCCAGCCATTCGGCATACAAGCTGGAAGACATGGCCGACGACGCCGCGGCGGTGCTGGATCAGCTGGGCATCGAGCGCGCCCACATCGTGGGGGCGTCGATGGGCGGCATGATCGCGCAGATCTTCGCAGCGCGTTTCCGTGAGCGGACCAAAACGCTGGCGGTCATCTTCTCCAGCAACAATTCGGCGCTACTCCCCCCGCCGGCCCCGCGCGCGCTGCTGGCATTGCTCAAGGGCCCACCGCCGGACTCACCGCGCGAGGTGATCATCGACAACGCGGTGCGCGTCGGCAATATCATCGGCGGCGCGCGTTACCGCGTGCCCGAAGAACAGGCCCGAGCCGAGGCCGCCGAAGGCTACGACCGCAACTACTACCCGCAGGGCGTCGCGCGGCATTTCGGCGCGGTGCTGGGCAGCGGCAGCCTGCGTCGCTACAACCGGCAGACCACCGCGCCCACCGTGGTGATCCACGGCCGGGCGGACAAACTGATGCGGCCGTTCGGTGGCCGCGCGGTGGCCAGGGCCATCGAGGGTGCCCGATTGGTGACCTTCGACGGCATGGGTCATGATCTTCCGCAGCAGTTGTGGGATCAGGTGATCGGCGTGCTGACGCAAAACTTCAGCAAGGCAAGTTAGCCAAAAAGACTTGATAGAAACGCATCCCCGTGATTTTCAGTCCATGTCGCGGGGCTGTACGGTTGGCACAGAAGGGTGGGTGTTCAATTGGCCAAGCTGAAGCCGTATTACGAAGAGTCGCAGGCGACCTACGACATTTCGGACGACTTCTTTGCTCTCTTCCTCGATCCAAACATGGTGTATACCTGCGCCTACTTCAAGAACGATGACATGTCCTTGGAAGAGGCTCAGCTCGCCAAGATCGATCTGGCGCTGGACAAGATGAAACTCGAGCCGGGAATGACGGTGCTGGACGTCGGATGCGGTTGGGGCGGCGCCGTGGTCCGCGCGGTGGAGAAATACGACGTAAATGTCATTGGCATCACGCTGAGCCGCAACCATTACGCGCGCACCAAGGCCAGGCTGGCCGCGATCCCGACAACGCGGCACACCGAGGCCCGTTTGCAGGGTTGGGAAGAGTTTGACGGGCAAGTCGATCGGATCATCAGCTTCGAGGCCTTCGACGCATTCAAAAAGGAACGCTGGCCCGCGTTCTGGGATTGGGCCTATAAGACCCTTCCCGAAGGCAGCCGAATGCTGATGCACAGCATTTTCACCCATCCGCAGTCGTACTGGCACGAACACGGCATCACGATCACGATGTCGGATCTGCGATTCTTGCGCTTCCTCGGCAAGGAAATCTTCCCCGGCGGGCACATGTGCGGCGAGCCCGATATCGTCGACTATTCCCGAGCCAGCGGATTCTCGCTCGAGCAGGTCCAATATCTGCAGCCGCATTACGCGCGCACGCTGGACATGTGGGCGGCCAATCTTGCGGCCAATCGCGAACGCGCCATCGCCATCCAGTCCGAAGAGGTTTACGACCGCTACATGCGCTATCTGACCGGCTGCGCGGAGCTTTTCCGCAAAGGTATCTCGAACGTGGCCCAGTACACGCTCACCAAGTGACACCGAGTCGTCCCACCCGCATGCTGCGGTCGGGGCCCGGGTGGACGTGCACCAGTTCGGCCTGCAAAAGTAGACTCCATATCCGCGGTCGGGGTCGCGACGCGCACTCGCACCCTTGGCGAAATCACGCCGGTCCGTTGGGTATCGTTGCAGGTCAGATCAGACCCCTAGGACGCGTGCGCGGGTTGTAGGAAGTGAACCTCATCCAGGAGAACAGGACGAAAATGGCTGAGCAACCGACTAGCCCGACAAAGACGCGGACGCGTTCGGAAGACATCCAGGCGCATTACGACGTCTCCGACGACTTCTTCGGCCTGTTCCAGGACCCGACCCGGACCTACAGCTGCGCTTACTTCCAACGCGACGACATGAGCCTGGAAGAGGCCCAGTACGCCAAGATCGACCTCAACCTGGACCAGCTGGACCTCAAGCCGGGCATGACCTTGCTGGACATCGGCTGCGGGTGGGGCACCACCATGAAGCGCGCCGTTGAGAAGTACGACGTCAATGTCATCGGGCTGACGCTGTCCAAGAATCAGCACGCCCGGTCCCAGCAACTGCTGGCCGACGTCGACACCAACCGCTCTCGCGAGGTGCGACTGCAGAACTGGGAGGACTTCGCCGAGCCGGTCGACCGCATCGTGTCGATCGAGGCCTTCGAGCACTTCGGCCACGAGAACTACGACGATTTCTTCAAGCGGACGTTCGACATCATGCCCGAGGACGGCCGGATGACCGTGCAGAGCAGCGTCAGCTACCACCCGTACGACCTGGCCGCGCGCGGCAAGAAGCTGAGCTTCGAAACGGCCCGGTTCATCAAGTTCATCCTCACCGAGATCTTCCCCGGCGGCCGGCTGCCGTCCACCCAGATGATGGTCGATCACGGTGAGAAGGCGGGATTTATTGTGCCCGAACCGCTTTCACTGCGACCGCACTACATCAAAACGTTGCACATCTGGGGCGACACGCTCGAGTCGAACCGGGACAAGGCCATCGAGGTCACCTCCGAAGAGGTCTACAACCGCTACATCAAGTACCTGCGCGGCTGCGAGTACTACTTCACCGACGAGGCGCTCGATGTGAGCCTGGTGACCTATCTCAAGCCGGGTGCCGCCGCCTGATTTCTTCGGGGCGAGTGTCGGATTAGCGCTGCGCGGTTCGTCGAGTAGGTAGAGAGTGGAGCACGGGGCTTCGCTCACTATCCGGAGGTGACGAACATGCAGTATTTCGCCTTATTGATCAGCAGGGAGCAGGACCGCACACCCGATGACCGGGCCACCGCGATGGCAGCATGGCAGAACTTTCACGCCAAAGCCGCCTCGGCGATCAAATCCGGAGACGCGCTGGCGCCCGCTGCCGCGGCAGCGGTGATCACCGGAGGCCCGGACGCGCCAACCGTCACCGACGGTCCCTTCGCCGAGTCCGCCGAGGTGGCCTGCGGCTACTACGTGTTCGAGGCGGAAAACCTTGACGAGGCGCTGGCGCTGGCGCGTGATATCCCACTCGCCAGCTATGGGGCCGTAGAGGTATGGCCGGCGGTCCACTCGATCGAGCTGTCCCGCAAGTTGACCGGCAATGACTGGCTCGCGTTGCTGCTGGAACCGCCCGCGTCCGCACATACACCGGGCACACCGGAGTGGGATGCGGTGGCGGCAAAGCACGCCGATCTACACGCGGCCGCGGGCGATCACATCATCGGCGGCGCCGCGTTGCACGACCGGTCCACGGCCACGACCGTGCGGGTGCGCGACGGCGAGGTCCTGATTACGGACGGGCCCTATGTGGAAGGCGCCGAAATCGCCACCGGGATCTATCTGTTGAGTGCCGCGGACCGCGAAGAGGCCGTCAAGCTCGCGTCGATGATCCCCGCCTCGACCGTGCAGGTGCGGCAGCTGGCTGGCATCTCCGCACTGTAGCTGTCGCGAATGCCCAACCTGGACGGCGTCTTTCGTCGGGAATGGGGTCCGGCCGTGGCCGCGCTGGCGCGCTGGTCGGGTGACCTCACCGTCGCCGAGGACGCCGTCCAGGAGGCCTGCGCCGAAGCGCTGCGCAGCTGGCCGCGCGACGGGATGCCCGATAACCCGGGCGGGTGGCTGGTGACGGTCGGCCGCAATCGCGCCCGGGATCGGTTGCGCCGCGAATCAGCGCGTCCCGGAAAGGAATTGGCAGCCTTGAAGAGCTACGTGGACGACATGCGGGCACGCACCGATCACAGCGACCCGCACCCGGTTCGCGATGACGAGCTGCGGATGATGTTCACCTGTGCCCATCCGGCGCTGGACCGGCAATCTCAACTGGCCCTGACGCTGCGGCTGGTGTCGGGTTTGACCGTCGGCGAGATCGCCCGCGCGCTGCTGCAGACCGAGGCGGCGATCGGTCAGCGAATCACCCGCGCCAAGAACAAGGTTCGGCATGCCAACATTCCGCTGCGGGTACCGCCGGCCGAGTTGCTGCCCGAGCGTACACCCCACGTGTTCGCCTGCGTCTATTCGGTTTTCACCGAGGGCTACTGGTCCACCGCGGGCCCCTCGGCGATCCGGGACGACCTGTGCGACGAAGGGATCCGGCTGGGCGGGGAGCTGTGTGCGCTGCTGCCCGACGAGCCGGAGGCGCACGCCTTGTCGGCGTTGATGTTGCTGCATGATTCGCGGCGCGCGACCCGGGTGGACGACAACGGAATGCTGGTGCCGCTCGAGGAGCAGGATCGGCGCCGATGGGACCGCGGGCGCATTTCCCGTGGCCTCGAGCGGTTGCGCCAAGCCCAGGGCTCGACGGGCGCCTATCTGCCCCAGGCCGTGATCGCCGCGCTGCATGCCACGGCACCGTCCTGGGAGCAAACCGACTGGGTCGCCATCTGCACCGCCTACGACCGGCTGTTCGGACTGACCCACTCGCCGGTGGTCGCCGCCAACCGGGCACTGGCGATCGGCTTGCGCGACGGACCCGACGCCGGCCTGTCCGCCCTGGATAAGGTGGCACACGATCCGCGGCTCGGCCGCTCCAATCTTGTTGCGACCGTACGCGCCGACCTGCTGCGGCGCGCCGGCAGACCCGCCGATGCACTCACCTGGTATCGAATGGCGTTGCAGTCCAACGGCTCTGACCCGGGCCGTGAATTTCTGCGGCGGCGCATCGTCGAGTGCGGCGGTTAGCCGCTGAGGCGTCCGGCCAGGCGGGCTCAGCCCTCCGCGAAGTTGCGGGTGACGGCCGGGTCCACCGGGATGCCCGGTCCCGTCGTCGTCGAGACCACGATCTTGCGCAGATAACGACCCTTGGACGCGGACGGCTTGAGCCGCAGCACCTCGTCGAGCGCGGCGCCGTAGTTCTCGGCCAGGGCCTTCTCGTCGAACGAGGCCTTGCCGATGACGAAGTGCAGGTTGGCCTGCTTGTCCACCCGGAAGTTGATCTTGCCGCCCTTGATGTCGGCCACGGCCTTGGCGACATCGGGGGTCACGGTGCCGGTCTTGGGGTTCGGCATCAGGCCACGCGGACCGAGCACGCGGGCGATGCGACCCACCTTGGCCATCTGGTCGGGGGTCGCGATCGCGGCGTCGAAGTCCAAGAATCCGCCCTGGATCTTCTCGATCAGGTCATCGCTGCCGACGATGTCGGCGCCGGCGGCCTGCGCCTGCTCGGCCTTGTCACCGACGGCGAACACCGCGACACGGGCGGTCTTACCGGTGCCGTGCGGCAGGTTGACCGTGCCGCGCACCATCTGGTCGGCCTTGCGCGGGTCGACGCCCAGCCGGATCGCCACCTCGACGGTCGAGTCCTGCTTGCTCGACGACGTCTCCTTGGCGAGCTTGGCCGCTTCCAGCGGGGAGTAGAGGTTGTCGCGGTCCACCTTCTCGGCGGCGGCGCGATATGCCTTGCTGTTCTTGCTCATTCATTCATCCAATCGGGTGTTGGGTCGTGGTTGGAAAGCGGGCCGAAGCTGGCCCTCCCACGGGTGGGGTCACCTATTCGACGGTGATCCCCATCGACCGGGCGGTGCCGGCGATGATCTTGGCGGCCGCGTCGATGTCGTTGGCGTTCAGATCGGTCTTCTTGGTCTCGGCGATCTCTTTGACCTGATCCCAGGTGACCTTGGCGACCTTGGTCTTGTGCGGCTCGGCCGATCCCTTGCCCACACCGGCGGCCTTGAGCAGCAGCTTGGCGGCGGGCGGGGTCTTGAGCGCGAAGGTGAAGCTGCGGTCCTCGTAGACCGTGATCTCCACCGGGATGACCTGGCCGCGCTGGTTCTCCGTGGCAGCGTTGTATGCCTTGCAGAACTCCATGATGTTGACGCCGTGCTGACCGAGCGCGGGCCCGACCGGCGGCGCCGGGTTGGCCTGCCCCGCCTGGATCTGAAGCTTGATCAGCCCGACGACTTTCTTCTTCGGGGCCATGAGATTGTGCGGTTCCTTCCTGGTTTACGCCCGGCGTATGCGCCGGTTTAGAGCTTGGAGACTTGGCTGAAGGTCAACTCGACCGGGGTTTCGCGGCCGAAGATCGACACCAGCACCTTGAGCTTCTGCTGTTCGCCGTTGACCTCGCTGATGGTGGCCGGCAGCGTCGCAAACGGCCCGTCCATCACCGTCACCGATTCGCCGACCTCGTAGTCGACCTCGATGGCCGGACGTTCCAGACCGCCGACCTCTGCGACGGCCGCGGTGGTGGCCGCACCCTTGGCGGCCTTCTTCGTCGCGCCGCGCGGCAGCAGGAACTTCACCACGTCGTCGAGCGTCAGCGCCGACGGACGCGAGGTCGCCCCGACGAACCCGGTGACGCCCGGGGTGTTGCGCACCGCGGCCCACGAGTCGTCGGTCAGATCCATGCGCACCAGGATGTAGCCGGGCAGCACCTTGCGGTTGACCTGCTTGCGCTGGCCGTTCTTGATCTCGGTCACCTCTTCGGTGGGCACTTCCACCTGGAAGATGTAGTCGCCGACGTCCAGGTTCTGCACACGCGTTTCGAGGTTGGCTTTGACCTTGTTCTCGTATCCCGCGTAGGAGTGGATGACATACCAGTCGCCGGGCTTGCTGCGCAGCTCCGCCTTGAGCGTGGCGGCCGGATCGGCCTCCTCGGCCGACTCGGCGGGAGCCTCGGCAGTCTCGGGCGCGCCGTCGGCGGCCTGGTCCGCAGTCGCCTCGGTGACCTCAGCGGCTGCGGAAGTGTCCGTGGCCTGCGCCTGGGCGGCCTCGTCCACGTCGACCGCGTCACCCGCGGACGGGTCACCGTCGAAGGTAGTCACGGTTTGAGTCCTCTCTGTCACTCGCTCAGCCGAACACCAACAGCACCAGCTTGGTCAGGCCGAAATCCGCCAGGCCGACCAGCGCCACCATGAAGGCCAGGAAAGCCAGCACAACGGAGGTGTAAGTGAGCATTTGCTTGCGGTTGGGCCAGATGACCTTCCGCATCTCTGCAACCACCTGCTTGAGGTAGTTGTAGACGAACACGAACGGGTTGGCCCGCTGGTCGCCGGCTTTCTTGGGCTTTGCAGCCTTGGCTTTGGCGCCCTTTTTGGTCTTCTCCTGGGTGGAGACTTCGACCTCGTCCGACGACTCGGTGTCTTCGCCGGCCTCGGCCGCCCGCTGCCGGGACCGCTTGCCCGTGGGGCGCTGTGGCCGCGTCACCACCGCTGTCCGACCGCCGCTCGCGCGGCCGTCCTCTTTGTCAGTGCCGTCGCTTGCGGCGTCGTTGGCAACGTCGCCTTCGTCGCTCACCGCATGCTCCTTTGTTTGCTAGTACCGGAGAGCCGTCCCATCAGTGGCGGCACATACTTCCAGTGTCCACCATGGCACATCCCTCATCGTCTGGTTCCTCTTCAGGCCGTCCCGGCCTGCGTCGTCACCGGACGTTTCGTCTTCAGCAGGGGCGACAGGACTTGAACCTGCAACCTGCGGTTTTGGAGACCGCTGCTCTGCCAGTTGAGCTACGCCCCTTCGCGGTTGGCAGGCCAACCTGCGCTTACCTACCGGGGCTTACATGACTCGCGCGCCTTCCGATTGGTCGACTCACGGAAAGCGCGCTAATGCTGGGAAAACCCCGAGGACCGAGTGTACTTGATTGCCCCTAAGCGCGGGAAATCCAATACCAATTACGCCGTTCTGACGACCTGGCCGGATTCCGGGTCCCAGCGCAGGTTCGCGGAGTTGTCAGCGTACTGGCCCATCAGCGTGGTGTAGGCCTCCAAGACCACCTCATCCTTGTCATTGGTGCAGATGTTCTTGGTCACGACGATGTCGGCGCCGAAACGCTCATCCACCGACACGATGTCCATCCGGGCCCACAGCTTGTCACCGGCCTTGATCGGTTTGGTAAACACAAACCGCTGGTCGACCTGGACGATCACCAGCGTCTCCATGCCGATGTCGACGTGCCGGAAGAAGTCGAGCTGGACCAGCTTGGCGAAGATGGTCGCAAAGGTCAGCGGTGCGACGATCGCATCGTGGCCGAGTGCGGCGGCTACGCTCTCGTCGTAGTGGGCTCGGTGATCATTCTTAATGGACAGCGCGAACTGGCGCAGTTGCTCCCGCCCAACGACGAAATAATCCGGATACCGCCAGATCATTCCGCGGATGTCTGTTTTGAGCGCCATGGCCTACGCGAGGATTGCGGACGCGATCGCCCTGCCGAAAATCTTCTTGCCGCCGGTGGTGGCCGTCAGCGCGATGGTCACGGCCTTGGTCTCGGGATCGGCAGACTTCACCCGTCCGCTGAAGACGAGCTCGGCCCCCTTACCGTCGTTGGGTACCGGCACCACCGCGGTGAACCGCACGTTGTACTCGGTCACGGCACCCGGGTCACCGATCCACGAGGTGACATAGCCCCCGCCGATGCCCATGGTGAGCATGCCGTGCGCAATCGCGGTGTCCAGGCCGACGACCTTGGCCATTTCGTCGTCCCAGTGGATCGGGTTCAGGTCGCCGGAGACGCCCGCGTAATTCACCAGATCCTGCCGGGTGAGCGGGTAGGTCTTCTCCGGAAGTTGGTCACCCACCTTCACCGAGCTGAACTCACGCAGTGGCATCAGTAAATCCCTCTTCTCCATCCTCACCGGCACGGCCCGCCAGGGTCGTGTAGGTCTCCTGCACGACGTCACCGGCTTCGTTGGTGATGACGTTTTTGGTCACGATGATCTGGGTGCCGTGCGACACACGCACCGAGTCCACATAGACGTCGCAGTACAACCTGTCCCCGGCCACCAGCGGCGCAAAAAACTTCAGCACCTGGTCGACCTGAACGATCTGTGCGTCGTGGACGGCGATGTTGGCGTGCTTGAAGAACGCCGTCTGCGCCTGGTAGCCGAACACGCTGACGAACGTCAATGGGGCGAGCAGCCCCTGGTAGCCAAGTTCGGCCGCCGCCTTCTCCTCGAAGAACGCGGCGTCGTCGTTTTGCACCGCCGTCGCGTATTCGCGAATCTTCTCCCGCTCCACCTCGTAATGATCGGGATAGCGATAGTGCATCCCGACGATGTTTGTGGTTAACGGCACGGCTCTAAAACTTACCTAGTCAATCGAAAGAAACGCTTGCGGGTGGCCGCTAGCGTGTCTCGCGATGCGCCTGGTGCTTACCGCAGTTCGGGCAGAACTTCTTCAGCTCCAGTCGGTCCGGGTCGTTCCGGCGGTTTTTCTTGGTGATGTAGTTGCGGTGTTTGCACACCTCGCATGCCAAGGTGATCTTCGGCCGCACGTCGGTACTGGAAGCCATGACGGTTCTCTCTCAATTCCTTCAAAAAAACTGTGCTGTTGTGTTGTAGCGATGGCCGGACTCGAACCGGCGACCTAACGATTATGAGTCGTTCGCTCTAACCGACTGAGCTACATCGCCTCTGGCCACCCCTTTTGGGGTCGGGGCCGCCACGCCTGCTCGGCGTCCGCCGAGCCCCCTAACGGAATCGAACCGTTGACCTTTTCCTTACCATGGAAACGCTCTACCGACTGAGCTAAGGGGGCCGTTCACCCGCAGCGATCTCCTCCGCGCGGGCCTAAAAGAGGGTACAGCCTGGCGCGCAGCGGAACCAAACCACGGGTAGCCGCAGTGCCGTCCGCTGCGGGTGGTTCGAAATCGCGGGCTCAACCGGCAATTGATGAGGTCGGGGCAAACATCACCCGCCGCCGGCGCTACGCCGGGGCTCCCAGGCGCTGAGGTCGCTGAATTCGTCGTACTCGTCCTCCTGGTCGAGGGAATCGCCGTTGCTGAGCAGGGTTCGCAACGCGAGGTTGACCGCCTCGCGCACGTCGGCGAGATGGAAGCGCCGGATCGCCTCATCGGCCAGATCCACGTCGACCTCGATTTCGACCTTCTTCCTCATGCGCCAACCATACCCGCTGCATACCGGCCCAATCGGGTGTGAAACGGCGGTGTCGGGCACCGTGTGTCGGGCCGAATCCGAACTGGCGGCGGTCTACTCGCTGCAGGTCTTCGCGCAGGCCCTAGTCTGGTCACGTGCCAGAGGACCGGCTGTACTTTCGTCAATTGCTCTCCGGTCGCGACTTCGCCGCCGGCGACATGATTGCGACCCAGATGCGCAACTTCGCCTACCTGATCGGCGACCGGCAAACCGGGGACTGTGTGGTCGTCGACCCGGCCTACGCCGCCGGCGATCTGCTCGATGCACTCGAGGCCGACGGCATGCACCTGTCCGGGGTGCTGGTGACCCACCATCACCCCGACCATGTGGGCGGATCGATGATGGGGTTCGCGCTGGCGGGCCTGGCCGAACTGCTGGAGCGCGCGCCGGTGCCGGTGCACGTCAATACCCATGAGGCGCTGTGGGTTTCGCGAGTCACCGGGATAAGCATGGCGGACCTGACCGCCCACGAGAACCATGACAAGGTCAGCATCGGCGACATCGAGATCGAGTTGTTGCACACTCCCGGCCACACGCCGGGCAGTCAGTGCTTCCTGCTCGACGGCCGTCTGGTCGCCGGTGACACGTTGTTCTTGGAGGGCTGTGGGCGCACCGACTTCCCCGGCGGCGACTCCGACGAGATGTACCGCAGCCTGCAGCGGCTCGCGACGTTGCCCGGTGACCCGACGGTTTTCCCGGGGCATTGGTATTCGGCGGAGTCCAGTGCCTCGCTGTCGGACGTCAAGCGGTCCAACTACGTGTATCGGGCCAGGGATCTTGACCAATGGCGGATGTTGATGGGCGGCTGAGGTCCCCCAGGGATGGCTCGGTCACAACCATCCGGCGACCGCCCCTTGTGATATAAGCGGAGGGTGGATTCCATGGGTTGGATCCAGGACAGCTGGCATGGTGTCACGCACGTCGGGTCCGGTACCTGGATTGCGTGGGCAGCGTGGGCGGCAATCGTCCTGGCCATCGTCACGCTGGTCTTCACCAACAGCCAGATCAGCCGCAATCGCCGGGTGGCGGCCGAGCAGACCCGCCCGCACGTCGCGGTGTTCATGGAGCCGCATTCCGCCGACTGGCACGTGATCGAACTCGTGGTTCGCAATTTCGGCCAGACCGCGGCGTACGACATCGGGTTCTCCTTTCTCAATCCACCCACGGTGGCCGAATACGAGAACGCCACCGACGGTTACGCCGACGTCGTCGAACTGCAGCTGCCCCGCCGGCTGCCGATGCTGGCCCCCGGCCAGGAATGGCGCATGGTGTGGGATTCCGCGCTCGACCGCGCCGAGATCGGCAGCGGCATCGAGTCCCGCTTCACCGGCACCGTGACCTATTACGACCGGCCCGACCGGCCGCACCGCCGGCGGTTCTGGCAGCGGGAGCGTTCACCGCTGCAGACCGACGTGGTGCTGGACTGGAATGCCCTGCCGCCCGTCCAGCGCATCGAGTTGATGACCACCCATGACCTGGCGAAGCGGGAAAAGGAGAAGCTGGAGCTGCTGCGCGGCCTGCTGACCTATTTCCACTACGCCAGCAAGGAGACTCGTCCCGAGGTATTCCGCAGCGAGATCGAAAGGATCAACTCCGCGGTCCGCGAAACCCAAGACAGATGGCGCACCCGCCAACTCGACGAACCCACCGATGTCAGCCTGCGCTGGAGTAACGCCGAAGACGACCTGGGCAGACACCACAGCCAGCCCGCGTGACGGCAAGGAGCAACCGATGAGCGCCCCGGTCCACTACAGCACCAAGGACTCCATCGCCGTCATCAAGATGGACGACGGCAAGGTCAATGCGCTGGGCCCCACCATGCAGCAGGCCCTCAACGACGCGATCGACCAGGCCGACCACGACAAGGTCGGGGCGCTGGTGATCACCGGGAACGAGCGGGTGTTCAGCGGCGGCTTCGATCTCAAGATCCTCACCTCCGGTGAGGTGCAGCCCGCGATCGACATGCTGCGGGGCGGGTTCGAGCTGGCGTATCGCCTGCTGTCGTATCCCAAGCCGGTGGTGATGGCATGCACCGGCCATGCCATCGCGATGGGGGCGTTCCTGTTGTCGTCGGGCGATCACCGGGTGGCCGCGCACGCCTACAACATTCAGGCCAACGAGGTCGCCATCGGCATGGTCATCCCGTATGCCGCGCTGGAGATCATGAAACTGCGGCTGACACCCTCGGCGTACCAGCAAGCCAGCGGGCTGGCCAAGACGTTCTTCGGTGAAACCGCCCTCGCCGCAGGCTTTATCGACGAGATCGTGTTGCCCGAGGTGGTGCTCGACCGGGCCGAAGAAGCCGCCCGTGAATTCGCCGGCCTGAACCAGCGCGCGCACGCCGCCACCAAACTGCGCACCCGCGTCGACGCCCTGGCGGCCATCCGTGCCGGCATCGACGGGATCGAAGCCGAATTCGGGGTGTGAGCCGCGCGGCGCCCGACGGTTTCGCGGGCCACTGCCGGGGAATTCACCGGAATGGCCGTCGATCGCATCGCGGACCACTGGGGCACGCGGACCCCGTACGGACCCGGCACCCGATGGCCGGAGCGAGTCCGTGCGACTACACCGGCTTGAGCTATGCCAAGTTGCGCAGCGGCATCCAATAACCTTGTGACGCAGAGCATCCCGACGGCACCGAGCGGCTGTATGCGGATGCGAAATTGTGGGCCGCACCGCGGCACGGCCGTCACTACGGTTTGCGCCTGTCCGCCGACCCACACACCGGCGCGATCACCGGTTTCGTGCAGTCGCGGATGAGTGGCCCGCTGCGCGTCGGCCCGAGCCCGCCCTGGCGCTGCTCGCCGACCTGCGGCGGATTCACCGGCTGGCGGCCGGGGTGTCGCTGAATTGGGAGCTGCTGGCCCAGGCCGCCCAGGCCGCCAAGGATTCCGAACTGCTGAGCGTGACGTCGCGCTGTCACCCCGAGACGCTGCGACAGATGCGCTGGGCCAACGCGATGCTGAAAGAACTTTCTCCGCAAGTCTTGATGAACTGAACGGCGAACGCGGTGGCCGCCGTTGGCGGCCACCGCGTTCCCTTCGCCTCCTCAAACGCCAGTCTGACATGCGCACGACGCGCAGTCACGTCGTCCTTCAGTGACCACCGGTCAGTTATCCGCCGCAACCCATTGATAGGGAAGGAATTTCCCGTCGAAGGTCACCACTATCCGATCACCGGACGAGTGCGACTTCTTCTGCAGGTCGATGCTGAAGTTGATGGCACTCATGATGCCGTCGCCGAACTGTTCGGCGATGATTTCCTTCAGGGCGCCACCGTAGACCTGCAGGGCTTCGTAGAAGCGGTAGATGGTCGGGTCCGTCGGCACGGCGGTGGGCAGCCCGCCACGCATCGGGACGGCGGCGAGCAGCGCCACCGCGGATTCGTCGAGGCCGAGCTTCGCGGCCAGCACCTTGGCCTGCTCGACCGGAATCGGATGCTGACCCAGCAGCGCCGCTGTGGTCCACACCACCGGCCGGTCTATGGCGTCGGCGAGTTCCTGCCAGGTCAGCCCTTTGGCCAGCCGCGCGACGACGATCTGTTCGGTGAGTTCGTTTCTCGTCATGCGGTTCAGCATGCACGGTGGCCCTGCCGATCGCATTCGGCTTCTACGGCGTACTCAGCCACCCGGGCGTCATCCCGGCTTGGTCGCGGTGACCAGGCGGGTGGAGAACCAGGGGCCGCCGTACCACATGTGCCAGCCCAGGTTGCGCCGCCGCACGTCGAGCCAACCGAGTTCGCGCAGCCGGGCGGCGTGTTGACGCGTCTCCCACAGATCGGCGATGGCGAGTCGCCCACCAGGCCGCAACACGCGCACGGCTTCGTCGAGCGCCTCACGACGGCCGGCGTGGCCCGGGATGTTGTGGATGGCCAGGTTGCTCACGATCACGTCGACGCTCTCGTCGGCGAACGGGAGCGCGGTCATGTCGGCGGTGTGTAAGTCGACGCGATCGGCGACGCCTTCGGCCACGGCGTTGGCCAGCGTCGCCTGTTCGGAGTTGTCGGTCTGGTCGGCCTGCCACAGATCAACACCGATTGCGCGGCCCCGCGGCAACCGCTTGGCCGCCGCCAGCAACACCGCACCGCGTCCACATCCGAGGTCGAGCACCGTTTCGTCGCCCGCCAGTCGCAGATCGCGCAGGACTCGGTCCCAGACCACGAATTTCCCGCTGCGGGTGGCGTGCATGTACAGGACCACGGCGCCCACCACCCCGGCGAAAGACACCGTGGCCATCGCCGCCCGAAGCCGCTTGCCGCGCGCCCAGCTGATCCCGGCAAACACAGCCAGGCCGGCGGCTTGGGCGCCGACACCTATCGCCTGTGCGCGTGCCGAGATGGTGTGAAAAGAACCGTCAACCCCGTAATCGCCCTGGTGGTCATGCACGCCCATCAGCCTACGACTCGACAACGCGCCGAAGGCTTTTCACCGTGGCGATCACCAACCGCCGTGGTGCACGACCTCGGAGAACGGCCGCCGATTCGGTTTGCGGATCGGGGTCAGCGGGCGATCGGCGGGATAGCCGACGCCGAGCAGAAACGCCACCAGGTGATCATCGGGCACACCGAGGATGGCGCGTGCCTTCTCCTGGTCCCCGACCGACGAATGGCCGGTCCCTATCCCCAGGTCGGTGGCGGCGATCATCATCGCCATGGTGGCCTGGCCGACGTCGTAATTGTCGGTCACTACTCGGCGTTCATCGGGCGGCACCGGGACCACGATGGCAATCGCGGCCGTGGCCGACGCGATATGGCCCGCACCTCGCCAGACAGTGGACAGCTCTTGCAACTGGTCACGGTCGGTGACGATAACGAAGTCCCACGGTTGGCGGTTTTTCGCCGACGGCGCCCGCCAGCCGGCTTCGGCGATACGATCCAGGTCCTCCGCCGGTATCGGCTTCGGCTGGTACTCCCGCACGTTGCGCCGCGCGCAGATCGCGTCCCAAGCTTCCATCTGCTTCCCTCCAGCAACTGTTTTCCCGACTAAACCGGCGTAGCATCGGTTGGATTCCCAGGTGGGTAATAGCGCATTCGCCCGTGGTCTAGTGCCGACAACCGTGGATAGACGGGCGCCAACGCATCCAAACACCTTGGGCCACAGATCATCACGATGTCCTACGGATCAGTGGTCGGGTTTGGGGCCACATTTCCGGGAAGGAAGACGTGGTGAACCAACCGAGCGGCCGACTCGTCAACAACTGAATGGCCCCAAGTCAGAAAGGCGGGTAGCCGCCCGTGGCAGAGCACTTGACGCCGCACTTCGAAGAGGTGCAGGCCCATTACGACCTGTCCGACGACTTTTTCCGGTTATTCCTCGACCCCACCATGACGTACAGCTGCGCGTACTGGGATCGCAACCGGGACATACCGCTGGAAGAGGCGCAGCGGCGCAAGATGGACCTGTCGCTGGGCAAACTGGGTCTGCGGCCGGGGATGACGCTGCTGGACATCGGGTGCGGCTGGGGAGGCACCATGCGCCGCGCGATCGAGAACTACGACGTGAACGTCGTCGGTCTGACCCTGTCCGAGCACCAGGCCGCTCACGTGCAGAAGATGTTCGACGCGATGGACACCGAACGCAGTAGGCGGGTGCTGCTGCACGGCTGGGAAGAATTCGACGAACCCGCCGACCGGATCGTGTCCATCGGCGCGTTCGAGCACTTCGGGTATGACCGCTACGACGATTTCTTCGCGATGGCCTACCGCACCCTGCCCGAGGACGGGGTGATGCTGCTGCACACCATCACCATGCTGACTCCCGATCAGATCCTCGAGCGCGAACTGCCGATGACCCAGGAGCAGACCAGCTTCAACGAATTCATCGCCACCGAGATCTTCCCGGGCGGGCAGTTGCCGGCGATCGAGGTGGTGGAGTTTCACGCGTCGAAGATGGGCTTCAATCTCAAACGCAGGCAGTCGCTGCAGCTGCACTACGCCCGTACGCTCGATCACTGGGCCGACGCGTTACAGGCGCACCACAGCGAGGCCGTCGAAATCCAGTCCGAAGAGGTCTACCAGCGCTACATGCGGTATCTGACCGGCTGCGCCAACGCATTCCGCGTCGGATACATCGACGTCAACCAGTTCACGCTGGCGAAATAGGCCGCACCCGCGTGCCGGGCGACACACTCCGCGGGCGTAACCGCCCACCCGCGTCGGTGTTCGGGTTTATCGTGACAGCGCAATGCCGCTTCATCTACATCGTGCCGAGCGCACCGATCTGCTGGCCGACGGTCTCGGCGCTCTGCTGGCCAACCCGCTGACCGATCCGTTCGCCACCGAACTCGTCGTGGTACCGGCGCGCGGCGTGGAGCGCTGGCTCAGTCAGCGGTTGTCGCACCTGCTCGGCGGCTCGGGTGGCGGTGACGGAGTGTGCGCCGGCGTCGTGTTCCGCAGTCCGGGTTCGTTGATCGCCGAGATCACCGGCACCGCCGACGACGATCCGTGGTCACCGGACGCCCTGACCTGGCCGCTGCTGGAGGCGATCGACTGCTCGCTGGACGAGCCGTGGTGCCGCACGCTGGCCATGCACGTCGGGCACTTCCATACCGGCGCCGAGGCCGAGCTGCGCCAGGGTCGCCGATACGAGGTCGCGCGCCGGCTGGCCGGGCTGTTCGACTCCTACGCCCGGCAACGCCCGCAGTTGCTCATCGACTGGTGCGACGGCGACCCCGGTGATCTCGACAAGGACCTGCGCTGGCAGCCCGAGCTGTGGCGGGCGCTGGTGGCACGCGTCGCCGCCGATCCCCCGCATGTCCGCCACGCCAAGACCGTCGCGCGGCTGCGGGAGGCGCCCAGCGAGCTGCCGCCGCGGCTGTCACTGTTCGGACACACCCGGTTGAGCCGCACCGACGTCGAGCTGTTGGACGCGCTGGCCACCCACCACGATCTGCATCTGTGGCTACCGCACCCGAGCGACCAACTGTGGCGGGCGCTGGGCGGCACACACGGTGCGATTCCGCGGCGCGAGGACCGCAGCCATCGAGCGGTGTCCCATCCGCTGCTCGCGACGTTGGGACGAGACCTGCGCGAACTGCAGCGCGGCTTGCCGGCGGATCCTCGGACCGACGAATATCTGGCCGGTGGCCCCCGCCCGGACACGCTGCTGGGCTGGCTGCAGTCCGACATCGCCGCCAATGACGTTCGGCCGCAAGGCCGTACACCCGCGGCCGACGATCGATCGGTACAGGTACACAACTGCCACGGCCCGGCACGCCAGGTCGACGTGCTGCGCGAGGTGCTGCTCGGCCTGCTGCAGGATGACCCGACGCTCGAGCCGCGCGACATCCTGGTGATGTGCCCGGACATCGAAACCTACGCACCGCTGATCATGGCCGACTTCGGCCTGGGCGACGTGGTGCACGGCGCGCATCCGGCCCACCAATTACGGGTGCGGTTGGCGGATCGTTCGCCGATCCAGACCAATCCGCTGCTGGGGGTGGCCGCACAACTGCTGGCCCTGGCGGCCGGCCGGGTGACGGCCAGTGAGGTGCTCAACCTGGCCCAGGCCCCGCCGGTGCGCGCACGGTTCGGGTTCACCGATGACGACCTGGAGGCCATCACCCGCTGGGTCCGGCAGGCGAACATCCGGTGGGGATTGGACCAGCAGCACCGGCGGCCCTACCACGTCGACTTCGTGCACAACACATGGCGTTTCGGCATCGACCGGATACTGGCCGGCGTGGCGATGTCCGACGATTCGAACGCATGGATCGACGCCACGCTGCCGCTCGACGACGTCAGCAGCAACCGCGTCCAATTGGCCGGCCAATTGGCCGAATTCGTCGCCCGGGTACAGCACGTGGTCGACTCGCTCACCGGCACCCGGCCGCTGACCGAGTGGCTGACCAACCTCACCGAGGGCATCGAACTGCTGACCCGGGTCCGCGATTCGGATGCATGGCAGACCGGTCAGATGCAACGCGAGTTCGCCCGAACGGCTGCGCAGGCCGCATCTCGGGGCGATACCGTGCTGCGACTGCCCGACATTCGCGCGCTGCTCACCCAACGCCTCGCCGGACGCCCGACGCGGGCCAACTTTCGCACCGGCACCCTGACGGTGTGCACCATGGTGCCGATGCGCTCGGTGCCGCACCGGGTGGTGTGCCTGGTCGGTTTGGACGACGGACTCTTCCCGCGCCTCGGCATCGTCGACGGGGACGACGCGCTGGCCCGGTGCCCGATGACCGGGGAGCGCGACATTCGTTCCGAGGACCGGCAATTGCTGCTCGACGCTATCGGCGCGGCCACCGAGAAACTGGTGATCACCTACACCGGCGCCAACGAGTACTCGGGACAGCCCCGGCCGCCGGCCGTACCATTGGCCGAATTGCTGGACACCCTCGACATCACCACGACGACCAAGGTGCGTGACCGCATCGTCATCGAACATCCGTTGCAGCCGTTCGACATTCGCAATGTCATCCCGGGAAGACTCGTCCCGGACGTGCCGTTCAGTTTCGACCCCACGGTGCTGCGCGCGGCGCGCGCAACTACCGGCGAACACAGCGACCAGCCCCGGTTCATCTCGGCGCCCCTGCCGCCACCACCGGCAGGTGACGTCATCCTCGCCGATCTGGTCGGCTTCTTCAGAGACCCGGTGAAAGGTTTTTTCCGCGCACTGGAATTCACGCTGCCCTACGACGTCGACGGTGTGCAAGACGCCATGCCGGTCGACATCGACGGTCTCGAAGAGTGGACGGTCGGAGACCGGATGCTGGGCGACATCCTGCGCGGGATGAGCCCCGATGACGCGCGGCAGGCCGAGTGGCGCCGCGGCACCCTGCCGCCGGGCCAGCTGGGCTGGCGCACGGTCACCGAGATTCGCGACCAGGCCGCCGTGCTGGCGCAAGAGGCGCGGCGGCACCGCCCGGCCAGCGCCACCGCACATGACGTCGACGTCGATCTGGGCGGCGGACGGCGACTCACCGGCACGGTGTCGCCGGTGTATGGCGACCGCCTGGTGTCGGTGACGTATTCGCGGCTGGATGGCAAGCACCTGCTGGAATCGTGGATTGGGTTGCTGGCGTTGGCCGCCCAGGATCCGGGCCGAGACTGGTCGGCGGTGTGCATCGGCCGAATGCGCAGGGGCACAGGCATCCGGGTGCAGGGTCTGGGGCCGCCGCGCGACGGTGCGGACGCCGTCCGGTTGTTGAGTGACCTGGTGACAATCTATGACGCAGGCCGCCGCGAGCCGATTCCGTTGCCCATCAAGACTTCCTATGCCTGGGCGGCCGCGCGTTATGAGGGTGACGATCCGGAGCGCGCGGCGGAATATCGCTGGAAATCCGACCGATACCCGGGAGAGGACGAAGCGCCGGCTCACGTGCGGGCGTGGGGCAAAAACGCGCGACTGCGCGAGCTGATGCAGCCGGTGCGTTCGGGCGAGGAGTGCGACGGCGAAGACAACCGGCTCGGTGCCTACGCGGCCCGGGTCTGGCTGCCGATGTTGCGCGCCGAAAGTAAGCCGGTGTGATGGAGCGCTTCGACCTGTTGGGCGCGCTGCCGGCCGAGCGCTGCACCACCGTGCTGGAGGCCAGCGCGGGCACCGGCAAGACCTTCGCGCTGGCGTCTCTGGTCACCCGGTATGTCGCGGACGGCGCCGCGACGCTGGACCAGATGTTGCTCATCACCTTCGGCCGCGCCGCCAGCCAGGAGCTCCGCGAACGCGTTCGCTGCCAAATCGTCGATGCGGTAAGGGCTTTCGATGACCCGTCGACCGTCGGCGACAACCAGGTGATGGCGTACCTGCTGGACGGCACCGACGATGAGCGGGCGGCGCGCCGGCAGCGTCTTCGCGACGCGCTGGCCGGCTTCGATGCGGCGACGATCGCCACCACCCACCAGTTCTGCCAGCTGGTGCTGCGTTCGCTCGGGGTGGCCGGCGACACCGCGGCGAGCGTGACGCTGCTCGAGAGCCTCGACGACCTGGTGACCGAAATCGTCGACGATTTGTACCTGGCCCACTTCGGGCAGCAGCGCGACGATCCGGCGTTGCAGTATCGCGAAGCGCTGCGGTTGGCACGCGAGGTGGTCAAAAACCCATCGACCCAGCTGCGGCCGCGCGATCCAGATCCCGGCTCACGGGCCGCTATCAGTGTCGGGTTCGCCAATGATGTTCTGGCCGAGCTCGAGACACGCAAGCGCCGGCTCGGCGTCCTCGGCTATGACGATCTGTTGATCCGGCTGGCCGACGCGCTGGCCACCGACAACTCCCCCGCCCGGCTGCGCATGCATCAACGCTGGCCGATTGTCATGGTCGACGAGTTCCAGGACACCGACCCGGTGCAATGGCAGGTGATCGACCGCGCGTTCAGCGGGCGCTCCACCGTGATCCTCATCGGTGATCCCAAGCAGGCGATCTATGCGTTTCGCGGCGGTGACATCGTGACCTACCTGCGGGCGGCCGAGACGGCGGGACAGAAGAAGACGCTGGACACCAACTGGCGCAGCGATTCCGCGCTGCTGCAGCGGCTGCAGGTGGTGTTGCGCGGCGCTCAACTCGGTGACCCGGCGATCGTGGTGAACGACGTCGAGGCGCATCACACCGGCCATCGGCTCGCCGGTGCACCGCACAACGAACCGTTCCGGTTGCGGGTGGTGGGCCGGAAAACGTTGGGCCGCCGTGGTGTTCAAAACCTGCCGATCGATCAGGTACGTGAGCACATCGGTGCCGACCTCGCTGCCGACATCCGCACATTGCTGGCCAGCGGGGCCACCTTCGGGGGCAGACCGCTGCAGGCCCGCGATATCGCGGTGATCGTGGAGAAGCACCGGGATGCCCACGCATGTTTCAAGGCGCTCTGCGACGCGGGCGTCCCCGCGGTCTACACCGGCAACTCCGACGTGTTCACTTCGGCGGCCGCCGAGGATTGGCTGTGTCTGCTGGAGGCCTTCGATCAGCCGCACCGGCCCGGGATGGTGCGCGCGGCCGCGGCGACGATGTTCTTCGGGGAGACCGCCGAAACGCTGGCGGCCGGCGGTGACGCACTCACGGATCGGATCGCGAAAACCCTGCGGGAGTGGGCCGGTCATGCCCGCGAACGCGGGGTTGCGGCGATCTTCGAAGCCGCCCAGTTGCTGGGGATGGGCAATCGCGTGCTGGCCTGGCAGGGCGGTGAGCGGCAGATGACCGACCTGGCACATGTCACCCAGCTGTTGCAGGATGTCGCACACCGTGAGCATTACAGCCTGCCCGCGCTGCGTGATTGGCTGCGCCGGCAGCGTGACGAACGAAGCGGCGCACCCGAACGCAACCGCCGGCTCGACAGCGACGCCGCGGCCGTCCAGATCATGACCGTGTTCGTCAGCAAGGGGCTGCAGTACCCGATCGTGTACCTGCCGTTCGCCTTCAACCGCACCACCCAGGACAGCGATGTGGTGCTCTTCCACGATGAGGACGGCACGCGCTGCCTGCACGTCGGCGGCAAGGACAGCCCCGACTTCAAAACCGTTGAACGGCTGGGTCGTAAAGAGGACGCCAGCGATGACAGCCGGCTCACCTACGTCGCGCTCACCAGGGCACAGGCCCAGGTGGTGGCGTGGTGGTCACCGGCGTACTACGAACCCAACGGGGGCCTGTCGCGGCTGCTGCGCGGCCGCCGTCCCGGTGAACCGGTGGTCCCGGACCGATGTGAACCGGCGAAGATCTCCGATGACGACGCCATGGCCCGGCTGCGCGAGTGGGAGGCGGCCGGTGGGCCGGTCATCGAGGAATCGGTGGTGGCGCCGGCCCCGGCACTGCCCGCCGAGCCGGTACCCGAACGCCTGGAGAATCGTCACTTCCACCGCGGCATTGACACCGGCTGGCGGCGGACCTCCTATTCCGGTTTGATCCGGGTCGTCCAGGCCGGCGGGGTGAGCAGCGAACCGGAAGTCGGCGAGCTCGACGACGAGGTCGCCGATATCCCATTGGTATCCACGGTGTCCGGGCCCGACGTACCCTCCCCGATGGCGGAGCTTCCGGCAGGCGCCACCTTCGGCACCCTGGTGCACGCCGTGCTGGAGACGGCCGATCCGTTCGCCGCGGACCTGGCCGCCGAACTGGAAACGCAGATCCGGGCCCACTCGCCGTGGTGGCCGGTTGCCGCGGCTCCCGAGGAGTTAGCCGCGGCGATGATACCGATGCACGACACGCCGCTGGGCCCGATGACGGGCGGTATCACGCTACGCCAAATCGGACTGCGAGATCGGTTGCGCGAACTCGACTTCGAGCTTCCACTGGCCGGCGGTGACCGGGGTTCGACGGCGCCGCAGGTGCGGCTGGCCGATCTGGCTCCGCTGCTGCGCGAGCACCTGCCGGCCGACGATGTGCTGGCCTCCTATGCCGACCGGCTGGCCGACCCCGGCCTCGGCGAGCAGGCGTTGCGCGGATATCTCACCGGCTCGATCGACGCCGTACTGCGCATTCCCGACGGCTCGGCGCAACGCTTCGTGGTGGTGGATTACAAGACCAACCGGCTCGGAGATCCGGAGCGGCCGCTGACCGCCGCCGACTATGACCGCTCACGGATGGCCGAGGCGATGTTGCACTCGGATTATCCGCTACAGGCGCTGCTGTACAGCGCGGTGTTGCACCGGTACCTGCGTTGGCGATTGACCGACTACGACCCGCGCCGCCATCTCGGCGGCATCCTCTACCTGTTCGTGCGGGGCATGTGCGGCCCGGATACGCCGGTGTTCGACGGTCACCCGGCGGGCGTCTTTGGTTGGCAGCCGCCCTGGTCGTTGGTTGCGGCCCTGTCGGATCTGCTCGATGCCCAGGGGGTGGCGGCGTGACGGCCGAAGTGATGTCCGCGACCGGACTGTTGCGCACATTCTGTGATGCCGACGTTTTCGAGCCCGCCGATATTCATGTGGCACAACGACTTACCTCGCTCACCGGCGAATCCGACGAACGGGTGGGGCTGGCGGTTGCGTTGGTGGTGCGTGCGCTGCGGGGCGGTTCTGTCTGCGTCGATCTGCGCGCGTTGCCCGCACAGCTCGCCGCGGCCGATCTGCCGTGGCCCGACGCCGACGAGTGGATGGCGGCCGTGCGGGCCAGCGCATTAGTCCAGATGCCACCGGTGCTGCGGCTACTCGGTGATCTGCTGTACTTCGACCGGTACTGGCTCGAGGAGGAGCAGGTCTGCACCGATCTGCTGGCGCTTTCGGTGACCCCGGCCGCCGTCGAATCACCCACCTACGAAAGGCTTTTCCCGTCCGGCTACGACGAACAGCGGGCGGCTGCCGAAATCGCGGTGTCGCAGGCGGTAACCGTCCTCACCGGTGGGCCCGGCACCGGCAAGACGACCACGGTCGCGCGCCTGCTCGCGCTGCTGGTCGAGCAGGCGGAGCGGGCCGGTCTGCCGCGGCCCCGGATTGCGCTGGCCGCACCGACCGGCAAGGCGGCGGCCCGGCTGGCCGAGGCGGTGGCCGCGGGAATCGAGGAACTGACCGCGGTGGACAGGGCGCGGCTGACCGGCCTGCCGGGAACGACGCTGCATCGGCTGCTGGGGCCCCGACCCGATACGTCGGTGCGTTTCAAGCACAATCGCGGCAATCGACTGCCGCACGACGTCATCGTGGTCGACGAGACGTCGATGGTGTCGCTGACGATGATGGCCCGGCTGGTCGAAGCGGTCCGGCCGAACACCCGGCTGATTCTGGTCGGTGATCCCGACCAGCTGGCCTCGGTGGAAGCGGGAGCGGTGCTGGCCGATCTGGTGGACGGGCTGACCGCTCGTGACGACGTCCGGGTGGCCGCCCTGCGCACGCCGCACCGATTCGGCACGTCGATCGGCGCCCTGGCCGCAGCGATCCGGGTCGGCGATGCCGACCGCGTCGTGGCGCTGTTGGCGGCCGGCGGTGACCACATCGAGTGGGTCGATTCCGAGCGTCCCGCAGACCGGCTGCGTGAGGTGCTGGTGGCGCACGCGCTGCGGCTGCGGTCGGCCGCGCTGCTTGGCGCGGTTCCCGAGGCGTTGGCCACGCTGGACGAACACCGGCTGTTGTGTGCGCACCGCGAGGGTCCCTATGGCGCGGCGCACTGGAACATGCAGGTGCAGAAGTGGATTGGCGAAGCGACGGGTCAGTCGGCCTGGTCGCAGTGGTATGCCGGCCGCCCCCTGTTGGTGACGGCCAACGACTACGGGCTGCGTCTCTACAACGGCGACACCGGGGTGACGGTGGCGGGCGCGGATGGGTTGCGGGCCGTCGTGTCCGGCGCGACCGGGCCGTTGGACTTCGCGACCAGCCGCCTCGGCGAGGTGGAGACGATGCACGCCATGACCATTCACAAGAGTCAGGGCAGCCAGGCCGACGAGGTGACGGTGTTGATACCGCCGGAAGATTCGCGATTGCTGACGCGGGAATTGTTCTACACGGCGGTGACCCGGGCGAAGACCAGGGTGCGGGTGGTGGGGCCGGAGGCTTCGGTGCGCGCCGCGATCGACCGCCGCGCCATCCGGGCCACCGGATTGGCTCAGCGATTGAGTGCAAATAGCCGAGTGGGGTGAGCGCACACCGGTACGGAAGAATCGTCAGCGGCATGGACGACAACGACGCTCTCGCATCGGCATCGCGGCCCGGATCGCGCCGGGCCCACGTTGTGCGACTGGTCGTGTTCGCGGGGTTTCTGGCCGTCGTCTTCTATCTGGTGGCCGTGGCGCGGGTGATCAACATCGACGAGATCCGGCGCGTGGTGTCGGCCACCGGGCCGGCGGCGCCGCTGACCTATGTGGTGGTCTCGGCGGTGGTTGGCGCATTGTTCGTTCCGGGCTCGATCCTGGCCGCCGGCAGTGGGTTGCTGTTCGGTCCGGTGATGGGTGTTTTCGTGACGCTGGGTGCGACGGTGGGCACCGCGGTCGTCGCGAGTTTCGTCGGCCGCCGCGCCGGCCGGGACAGCGCACGCGCGCTGCTGGGCGCGGCGCGGGCCGACCGCATCGACACCGTGATCGGGCGCGGCGGCCTGTGGGCGGTCGTCGGCCAGCGCTTCGTTCCCGGCATCTCGGATGCGCTGGCCTCGTATGCGTTCGGGGCGTTCGGAGTTCCGGTGTGGCAGATGGCCGTTGGCGCGTTCATCGGTTCGGCTCCGCGGGCTTTCGCCTATACCGCGCTGGGCGCTTCGATAGGAAATCGGTCGTCGCCGTTGGCCTATGCGGCGGTGGGGGTGTGGTGTGTCAGCGCGATCGTCGGCGCGTTCGCCGCGCATCGCGGATACCGGAAATGGCGTAGACATCCAGCCGACGAAACCGGTGGCCCAGAGCCGGATTCGGAATCCCGCTAGCGAAGATCGGGCGGCCCGGTTTTGTCGGTGGTGGCTGCGATGATGAGGTCATGTCGTCGATCGCATCCGCTGGTTCTGTGGTGGTGGGTCCTGGCGAACGTCTGGAGGTGTTGTTCGAGGAGCTGGCGGAGTTGACCGGTCAGCGCAACGCGATTGATGGGCGCATCGTGGAGATCGTCGCCGAGATCGATGGCGACCAATTGTGGGGGGCTACCGGGGCGCGGTCGGTGCCGGCGTTGGTGGCCTGGAAGACGGGCTGTTCGCCGGCCAACGCGCACACGATCGCCACCATCGCGGGCCGGCTGCAGGAATTCCCGCGCTGCGCCCAGGGCATGCGCGAGGGCCGGTTGTCGGTCGATCAGGTCGGGGTGATCGCGGAGCGGGCCGGGGCGGGGTCCGATGAGCATTACGCGCAGCTCGCCGCGGTCGCCACGGTCAACCAGTTACGCACCGCGGTCAAGCTGGAACCGCGACCCGGACCCGAATCTCGGCCCGAGCCCGAGCGCTCGATCAGCAAGACCACCACCGAGCAGGGCAGCTGCTATCGGATCGCACTTGCCCACCACGACGCGGCGAAGTTCGACGCGGCCTTGGCGTCTCATCGCGATGCGTTGATCGCCGAGTGGAAGCGTGATCACGGCGACGGCGCGGGCGCTTCAGGTCAGCGGCCCCCGTTGCCTACCACCGCCGAGGCGTTTATGCGCCTGGTCGAA
>NZ_LZKU01000237.1 GCF_001672975.1 Mycobacterium sp. 1465703.0 | reverse complement strand
ACGGTCGATCTGGGCAGCCCGGCCGCCCGGGCGATCTGGGTGGTGGCCTGATGTTTTCGCGCACGGCGCGGCACCTGGCGGCCCGGCGCCTCGCACCGAACGTGCACTCACGGCGAGATTTCCGCCGATTTTTCGCACTGAGTGCACGCTCGGCGCACAAGGTCTAGTTCAGCAGCCCCTTGGCGATGTGGGTGACCTGCACCTCGTTGCTGCCCGCGTAGATCATCAACGACTTGGCATCGCGGGCCAGCTGCTCCACCCGGTACTCGGCCATGTATCCGTTGCCGCCGAACAGTTGGACGGCCTCCATCGCCACCTCGGTGGCAGCTTCCGACGAATACAGCTTGATCGCTGAGGCTTCGGCCAGTGTCAGCGGTTTACCCGTCTGCTGACGCTCGATGGTGTGAAACACCATGTTCTGCACGTTCATTCGGGCGATCTCCATCTTGGCCAGCTTGAGCTGAATCAGCTGGAATTGCCCGATGTTGCGGCCCCACAACGTCCGGTTCTTGGCGTAATCGACGCACAGCCGGTGGCATTCGTCGATGATGCCCAACGCCATCATCGCAATCCCGATCCGCTCGGCGGCGAAGTTGGCGCGGGCGCTGTCGCGGCCGTCGCCGTCGGTGTGCCGTTCACTTTCGCCGAGCAGCCGGTCCGGGCCGAGCCGCACGTTGTCGAAGAACAGTTCGCCGGTGGGCGAGGACATCATGCCCATCTTCTTGAACGGCTTGCCCTGCGTCAGCCCCGGCATGCCGGCGTCGAGCACGAAGACCAGCACCGGGCGGCTGCGCTTGTCTTGCTTGTCCGGGCTCGCATCGCCCTCGTCGAGTTTGGCGTAGACGACCAGCACGTCGGCGCACGGTCCGTTGGTGATGAAGGTCTTCTGCCCGTTGAGGATGTAGTCCTGGCCGTCGCGCTTGACGTAGGTCTTCATGCCGCCGAATGCGTCCGAGCCGGAATCCGGCTCGGTAATCGCCCACGCCGCGATCTTTTCCAGCGTCATCAGCTCGGGCAGCCAGCGTTCCTTCTGGGCCAGCGTCCCGCGGCTCATGATGGTCGCCGCGCCCAGACCGAGACTGACCGACGCGGTGCTGAGCAACCCGATGCTGACCCGGGCGATCTCGGACACCAGCACCGCGATCATCGATCCTGGTGCCCCGCCACCGAAACCGCTTGATTCACTTGACTTTTCGTCGCTCTCGTCGTCAGCGGCCGGGGTACCGGCCAGCTTGGCCCGCTCGCGGTCCAGCATCTTCTTGACCGACTCGGCGGCCATGGCGTCGAGGCCGAACTGGCTGAACAGCTTGCGCGCGATCGGGTACGGCGACAGTTCGCCGGTTTCCAATTCGTCCAGATGCGGGCGAATTTCTTTGTCGACGAACTGCCTAACGGCATCCCGCACCATCAGGTCGGTTTCGGACCACTCGATCATGGCACCCTCAACGCTCGGCGCGCTGATAGGCGGTGACGACGGCGGCGCCGCCCAACCCGATGTTGTGTTGCAGCGCGGCGGTGACGTTGTCGACCTGACGCTTGTCCGCGGTGCCGCGCAGCTGCCAGGTCAGTTCCGCGCACTGCGCCAGCCCGGTCGCGCCCAGCGGGTGCCCCTTGGAGATCAGGCCACCGGACGGATTGACCACCCAGCGTCCGCCGTAGGTGGTGTCGTTGTTGTCGATCAGCTTGGGCGCCTCACCGGGCCCGCACAGACCGAGGGCCTCGTAGAGCAACAGCTCGTTGGCCGAGAAGCAGTCGTGCAGTTCGATCACCTGGAAGTCTTGTGGCCCGAGTCCGGATTGGTCGTAGACCTGTTGGGCGGCTTGCACATTCATGTCGTAGCCGATGAGGTTTTTCGCGCTGCCGTCGAACGTCGACGCGAAGTCGGTGGTCATCGCCTGGCCGACGATCTGCACGGCCTGGCCGGCCAGCCCGTGGCTGTCGACGAAGCTCTCCGAGGCCAGGATGGCCGCACCCGAACCGTCCGAGGTCGGCGAACACTGCAGCTTGGTCAGCGGGTCGGAGATCATCCGCGCCGCCAGGATGTCGTCGAGCGTGTACGACTCCTGGAACTGGGCGAACGGATTGTTGACCGAGTGCTTGTGGTTCTTGTAGCCGATCTTGGCGAAATGCTCTGCGGTGGTGCCGTATTGCTTCATGTGCTCGCGTCCGGCGGCACCGAACATCCACGGCGCGACGGGCATCGCGAACTCGTCGATCGCGGCCATCGCCTTGACGTGCTTGCCCATCGGCGATTCGCGATCCTGGGCGCCGCCGCCCAGCGAACCGGGTTGCATCTTCTCGAAGCCGAGCGCGATCGCGCAGTCGACGATGCCGCCGCGGATGGCCTGCGCGGCCAGGAACAGCGCGGTCGAGCCGGTGGAGCAGTTGTTGTTGACGTTGACGACCGGGATGCCGGTCATGCCCAGCTCGTAGAGCGCCCGCTGGCCGGACGTCGAATCACCGGCGACGTAGCCGACGTAGCCCTGCTCGACCTCGTGGTAGTCGATGCCGGCGTCGGCCAGCGCATTGGTTCCCGATTCCCGGGCCATGTCGGGGTAATCCCAGCCCTCGCGGCGACCCGGCTTCTCGAACTTCGTCATGCCAACGCCGACGACATAAACCTTGTTGGACGTTTTGGTGGACATCGTCGTCCCTTCCGTAGGCCGCCTAGATACTTCAGTGTGTAACCTAACCCAACCAACCGCTCGGCCGGGAGCCCCTAGAGCGTCGCCGGGCGGGGCTGAATTGCCCGCCTCCTCCTCAGGACGTCCCGTCCCGCATCGTCGCCGGGCGGGGCTGAATTGCCCGCCTCCTCCTCAGGACGTCCCGTCCTGCATCGTCGCCGGGCGGATCACCACCACCGACTTGGTGCGCGAACCTTCGTCGCGCAGCAGCGCTATCACCCGCCGGCCGGGGTCACAGGCGGCGTAGACGCCGTCGATGCCGGCCGGTTCCAGGGGCCGCCCATTGCCGGTGGCCTCGGCTTCGTCGGCGGACAGGTCGCGGCGGGGGAAGATCAGCAGGCAAGCCTCGTCCAGGCTGTAGCTGAGCCGTGGTCTCTGGGCCAGTTCGTCCAGCGGATACGCCTGATCGAGCCCGAAGCGCCCGACGCGGGTGCGCCGCAAGGCCGTCAGGTGCCCGCCTACCCCCAGGGCGGCGCCGACATCGCGCGCCAGCGCACGGATGTAGGTTCCCGACGAGCAGTCCACCTCGACGTCAAGGTCGACGACGTCGTCGCCGGATCGGATATCGCGCACCTCGAATCGGTCGATGCGCACCGGCCGGGCCTTAAGCTCGACGGTCTGACCCTCACGCGCCAGCCGGTAGGCACGCTTGCCGTCCACCTTGATGGCGCTGACCGTCGAGGGCACTTGTTCGATGTCGCCGCGCAGGGCGCTCACCGCCGATTCGATCGCCTCGTTCGTCAGCTGCCGCGCCGAGACGCTATGCAGCAGTTCACCTTCGGCGTCGTCGGTGGATGTGCTCTGGCCCAGGCGGATGCGGGCGGCATACGACTTCGACGATGCCGTCAACAGGCCGAGGATCTTGGTGGCCCGCTCGACGCCGATCACCAGTACGCCGGTGGCCATCGGGTCCAGCGTCCCCGCATGCCCCACCCGGCGGGTGGAAAAGATCCGCCGGCAGCGCCCGACCACGTCATGACTGGTCATCCCGGACGGCTTGTCGACGACAACTATTCCGGGCCCGACGGGGCTTTGGCTCATAGCACGATGGCGGTCAGCACCAGCCCGCGCTCAACCGACCAACGGCCCGGCAGCTCGGTCAGCGGCGGACCGGACAGCGCTTCCGGATCGATCAGGATCCGCGAGACGAACCCGCCCGTCGTCGCCCCGGGACCGTCGGCCTCAAACGTGATGTGGGCGTCTTCGAAGCCCAGCCATCTTTTGGTCAGCGGGAACCAGGCCTTGTACGTTGCCTCCTTGGCGCAGAACAGGATTCGATCCCAATGCAGGTCCCCCGACAGGCTTGCGGGGATCTCGGTGCGTTCGGCCGGCAAGCTGATCGCGTTCAGCACCCCGTCCGGCAACACGTCATGCGGTTCGGCGTCGATGCCTACCGAGCGCACCGCGTCGGTGCGCCCCACCACCGCACCGCGATAGCCCGTGCAGTGGGTGAGGCTGCCCACCACGCCGTCGGGCCAGCAGGGTTCCCCCTTCTCGCCCTTGAGGATCGGCACCGGCGGCAGGCCGAGCTCGCCCAGCGCGATCCGGGCGCAGTGCCGGACGGTGATGAACTCGTTGCGCCGCTTGGCCACCGACTTGGCGATCAGCGGCTCCTCTTCGGGCAGCGGGGCGAGACCGGGCGGGTCGGCATACACCTCCGAGTAGGCCAAGCCATCCAATACCGGTAGCACCGACGAAAGCAGCGTCTCCCCCGTCATCGTGATTGCCGCTGCCGCAACCGTTCCCGGAACTGCGTGGCCTGCTGCCGCATCTCGGGAGTGATTTCGAAGTGGCCACCGAAGTCGTTGAGGTCGCCCGGCGCGTACTGCGGATCCGGCAGCACCTGGCGCAGCCAGCTGGGCGGCTTGCGCCGCCGCCACTCTCGCGGATAGCCCACCGACACTTCTTCGAAGCGCACGTCGTCATACCACGTGGTCCGCGGGATGTGCAGGTGACCGTAGACCGAACAGATGGCGTTGTAGCGGGTGTGCCAGTCGGCGGTCTTGGTGGTCCCGCACCACAGCGAGAACTCCGGGTAGAACAGCGCCTCGCAGGGGTCGCGGACCAACGGGAAGTGGTTCACCAGAACGGTCGGCGTCATCCAGTCCAGCTGTTCGAGACGGGCACGGGTGATGTCCAGGCGCTCACGACACCACGCTTCACGCGTGGGGTAGGGCTCCGAGGAGAGCAGGAACTCGTCGGTTGCCACCACGTTGTGCTCGCGCGCGATGGTCAGGCCTTCGGCTTTGCTCGTCGCCCCCTCGGGCAAGAAGCTGTAGTCGTAGAGCAGAAACATCGGCACGATCGTGGCCGGGCCACCGCGCTCGGTCCAGACCGGGAACGGGTGCTCGGGCGTGACCACACCCATCTCGTCGCACATGTTGACCAGGTACTCGTAGCGCGCTTTGCCGAAGACCTGCACCGGGTCGCGGTTGGTCGTCCACAACTCGTGGTTGCCGGGCACCCAGATTACCTTGGCGAACCGGCGTCGCAGCAGGTCAAGGGACCAACGAATGTCGTCGGTGCGTTCGGCGACATCGCCGGCGACGATCAGCCAGTCGTCCGGTGACGAGGGATGCAGCGATTCGGTGACCGGCTTGTTCCCGACGTGGCCCGTGTGCAGGTCGGACACCGCCCACAGTGTCGGTTGCCCACCGTTGCTCGCTTCCTGCCCCGAAGTATGTCCGGCCACGAATAACCACCCTAACGACTCGAACCGGGCAACCCGCTGTCGCGGGCGTCATTTCGGACCGTGACCGGGCGAGCTGGAACAGGTTCAGGTTTGTCTGTGACGCCGCGCGCGGGACTTGTACACTCCCCCGAAAGGACCGCTGAGGCGTCAGGGGGTGTGGTGTTCGCCAATGTTCGTCTGATGGGGGCGCTGGGTGCGCTGCTCACAGCGGCCATCGGGGGCACAGTGGGCTTGTTGACCGCCCCGGCCGCGCCGGGTGGCGGCGATCGGGCCGTCGAGCTGCGCTCGACGGCCCAGCCGATGGAAACCACCATGAAGAGCCCGATCGTGGCGACCACCGATCCGCGCCCGTTCGATGCGTGCGAGGACATCCCGTTCGACGTCATCCAGGGGCTCGGGCTGGGCTTCACCCCACCAGAACACGAAGACGGGCTGCGCTGCCACTTCGACGCGGGGAACTATCAGGTGGCCGTGGAACCGATCATCTGGCGCACCTACGAGCAGTCGCTACCGGCCGACGCCGTCGAGACGACGATCGCGGGTCACCGCGCCGCGCAGTATTGGGTGCTCAAGCCGACGTACCACAACAGCTACTGGTACTACTCCTGCATGGTCGTGTTCAAGACCAGCTATGGGGTGCTGCAGCAGGCGCTGTACTACTCGACGGTTTACTCCAATCCCGAGGTCGACTGCATGCAGACCAACCTGCAGCGCGCCAACGACCTCGCGCCGTATTACAAGTTCTGAAGTTCAGCCGCGTTGCGCGGCCGCGGGCTGACCGGGTCTTAATGTGGGGACCGTGAGTACCACCTCGGTTCGGCCAGCGCTCCCGGCCACGCACGCCCTGCGCCACCTGAGCGGCAAGGCCGTCGGCCGGCTGCTCGGTCTGGGGCCCGCGATCACCGACTACACCGTGGAGCGCGTCCGGGTGCCGATGCGCGACGGGGTGCAGCTGGTAGCCGACCATTACGCGCCGACCACCGCCTCGGCGCTCGGTACGTTGTTGGTCCGCGGCCCCTACGGGCGCATGTTTCCGTACTCGCTGCTATTCGGCGCGGTATATGCGGGGCACGGCTATCACGTTGTGCTGCAAAGCGTTCGCGGGACGTTCGGCTCGGGCGGGGTCTTCGAGCCGATGGCCCACGAGATTGCCGACGGCGCCGACACCGTCGACTGGCTACGCGCTCAGCCGTGGTTCGCCGGCCGCTTCGCGACCATAGGATGGTCGTACCTGGGTTTCACCCAGTGGGCCCTGTTACAAGACCCCCCGCCGGAACTGGCCACCGCGGTCATCATGACGGCCCCGCACGATTTCCACGAATCGACTTGGGGCACCGGCACATTCGCGGTCAATGACTTTCTGGGCTGGAGCGACATGATGGCGCACCAGGAGGATCCGGTGCGTGTTCGGACCGCCCTGCGCCACGTGCAGGGCCACCGAAAAGTGGCCCAGGCCGCGGCCGGGGTGCCGCTGGGCGAGGCCGCGCGGGCGCTGCTCGGTACAGGTGCACCGTGGTTCGAATCCTGGGTAGAACACCGCGACCCGAACGACGCGTTCTGGAACAGGTTGCGGTGCAGCGAGGCTCTGGACCAGGTGCAGGTTCCGGTGCTGTTGATGGGCGGCTGGCAAGACATCTTCATCGGGCAGACGCTGCAGCAGTACGCGCATCTGCGCGGCCGCGGTGTCGACGTCGCGCTCACCGTCGGGCCGTGGACGCACACCCAGTTGCTCACCACCGGGCTTTTCACCTGGACACAGGAGTCATTCGATTGGCTGGGCACCCATCTGGGCGGTGCACCCACGGCGCGCCGACCCAACCGGGTCCGTGCCTACGTCACCGGCGCGGGCTGGCGCGGCCTGCCCGATTGGCCGCCCGCCACCACCGAACGCGCACTGTACCTGCGGCCCGGTGGCTACCTCGGCGAGACCGCGCCGGCTCTGAAGGGCTTGGCCCCGGCCACATTCCGATACGACCCGGCCGACCCGACTCCCACTACCGGTGGCCCGTTGCTGTCGCCGAACGGCGGTTACCGCAACGACAGCCGGCTCGCGGCGCGTGCCGACGTGCTGGCCTTCACCAGCGCGACGCTCACCGAGGACCTGTACGTCTACGGCAGTCCGATCCTCGAACTCGCCCACAGCGCGGACAGTCCGCACGCCGACCTGTTCGTGCGGGTGAGCGAGGTCGACGCCAAAGGCCGATCGCGCAACGTCAGCGAGGGGTACCGCCGGCTCGAATCCGCGGCAAAGCCGAAGTCGGAGAAGACCGTTCGCCTCGACTTGGACGGCACGGCCCACCGCTTCCGGGCCGGCTCCCGCGTCCGGGTACTGATCGCCGGCAGCTGGTCGCCGCGCTACGCGCACAACCTGGGCTCCGGCGAACCGGTGCTGACCGGCCGGCAGCCGAAGGCGGTCACCCACCGCGTGCGCTATGGCCGCTCCCGGCTGCTGTTGCCGGTCGGCCCGGCCGAGTTGTCAGCCGACGGCGTCGCGGACCCGGGCAGCGACCGCGGCTAGCGCGCTGTCGTCGTGCACCGGCGCGGCCAGCGGCGCGTGCACCGGCAGCTCCACCCAGCTCTTGCAGCCGCCATACTCCGCAGTCCGGATCAGACGCACCGGCTCCGCCAGCGGAATCACCGACACCACCAGCACAGCCAGTTTGTGCTTGGGGCGAAAGTCGAGCCGGTCGGCGCGCACCGACTCGGCCGTCCAGATGTGCAAGTCCTCGATGGCCGGCAGGCCGTCTGGCCGCTCAACCTCAACTGCCGCAACGACTTTCGCGGCAGCCCGGATCACCAACTCGGCCTCGGTGCTGTCGGCGGCCGCGGGTGTCAGCAAGTCTTGATGCTCAGGTCGCACCCGCTGCGCGTGGCTGTGCGCGACGGTCGGGAACAACAGGAATTCGCTGGCCGCCAGTTCGAATCGCTTCTCCCCGATGCCGCCCTTGCGCAGCAGCACCCGCTGCCTGCCGTCGAGCAGCGCGCGCACCGCGGCGCTCCATTCCTTGAGCGCGGGCACCGTTGTGATGACCGTCATTTCGCTCCTGCCATCCGCGCCATCACCTCGGGCCGGCGAAGCGGCGGGACCGTCTTGGGTGGCTGACGCCGCGGCGATAACTGTCCCAGCAACCGCGTCGTCGCCTCGGTGACCTCGGCAACCGCCGCCTCGAACGCTTCCGCGTTGACCGCGGAGGGGTGGGTGATGCCGCTGACCTTGCGCACATACTGGCGGGCCGCCGCCGCGATTTCCTCGGCGGTGGCCGCGGGCTGCAGGCCGCGCAGCTCGGTAATGTTTCGGCACATCTTTTCCACGATAAGCGCCGCTCGGCGGCGCCGCCTGCTGGCGGTAAGGCGGCCAACCGGCCGTGCGAAGCGACTGGCTACGGTGATGTCATGACGGACGAGATCCTGCTGGTCGACACCAACGAGCGAGTGCGCACCCTGACCCTCAACCGCCCCCAATCGCGCAACGCGCTGTCCTCGGTTTTGCGGGACCGCTTCTTCGGGGCACTGGCCGACGCCGAAACCGACGACGATGTCGACGTCATCATCGTCACCGGCGCCGACCCGGTGTTCTGCGCGGGACTGGATCTCAAGGAGCTGGGCGGCTCCTCGGCGCTTCCGGACATCTCGCCGCGCTGGCCAGCGCTGACCAAGCCGGTGATCGGCGCGATCAACGGTGCCGCGGTGACCGGCGGCCTGGAGCTGGCGCTGTACTGCGACATCCTGATCGCCTCGGAGAACGCCCGGTTCGCCGACACACACGCCCGGGTGGGCCTGCTGCCCACCTGGGGTCTGAGCGTGCGGTTGCCGCAGAAGGTGGGAATCGGCCTGGCCCGGCGGATGAGCATGACCGGGGACTACCTGTCGGCCGCCGACGCGCTGCGCGCCGGCCTGGTGACCGAGGTGGTGCCGCACGATCAGCTGCTGAGCACCGCGCGGGCAGTGGCGGCGTCCATCGTCGGCAACAACCAGGACGCCGTGCGAGCGTTGCTGGCGTCCTATCACCGCATCGACGACGCACAGACCAGCGCGGGGCTGTGGCAGGAGGCGGCCGCCGCCCGGCAATTCCGGACCAGCGGCGACGACATCGCTGCCAACCGGGAGGCCGTGCTGCAGCGCGGACGCTCGCAGGTGCGTTGACCGGGTTGACTGCGCCGATCCGGCCACGCCGATTCGGCCGACCCCATACGATCAGCTAATGCGGGCCGTCGTCGGTGTCACCCTGCGGATGCTCGGCGGCCTGATGCTGGTCGCCGCGGCGGCCATCGCGGTGTGCGCGTCGCCCGCGGCCGCGCTGCCGCCACCGGGATTTCCGAATCTCGATACCTTCACCGCCGTCCCGGCCGACGGCTACCTGGGCGGCGGTGCGCCGGGTGGCACGCCGCGGGTCAGTTTCTCGTCCGGCTCAGCCCTGGTCTGCGACTTCTACGGCGGGCCGCCGCCGGTGCCGCAGCCGTCGCAGGACATCAAGTGCAAGGGCGACATGCTCGGTATGGACGACGTGCCCTTCCCCGGCGGTCGCCCGCGCCCCGGCGATTGCGTCGTGGGCTCGGTGGACTTCAAAGGACCCGGCTATCAGCTGAGCCGCATGTCGTACGGCGGATGTGACGGCAACCCGGCCCCGCTGCCCGCCGGCGGCAAAGCGCTGGGGTCGGGCCAGAAGTTGACCTACCTCAATGTCACCTGTGCGGTGGGAGCCGACAACCTCGTGGCGTGCCTGGACACCACCAGCGGCGATCACGGATTCGTCGTGCAGCGCTCGGGAAGCTGGGCGTTCTAGTCCAAAGGCCGTGCTAGTCCAGCGCTGTGCGCAGCGATGCCACCGCGTCGCCGATCGAGCCGATGGTCGAGTAGCCGGCCGCCAGCCGGTGCCCGCCGCCGCCGAACCCGGACGCGACCGCCGCCAGGTCCACCGCGGCCTTGGCCCGCATCGACACCGACCACTGCTGCGGCGCGATCTCCTTGAAGACCGCGGCCACCTCGGCCTGTTGCGTGGTCCGGACGATGTCGACGATGCTTTCGACTTCCTCCGGGCGTGAACTGATCCAATCCTGGTGGCGGACAACGGCATACACCAGTCCGCGACCGCCCGCGGCGTCCGGCAGCAGCTGGGCCGAGGCCAGCACCCGCGACAGCAGCGGCAGCCAGCCGAACGGATGGGTGTCCATCAGGGTTCGGCTGATCGCGGCGTTGTCCACGCCGGCATCGACCAACCGGGCGGCCAGCCGCAGAGCGCGCGCGCTGGCCCAGCGGAACGAACCGGTGTCGGTCGTCAGACCGGCGTAAATGCAGTGCGCGACGTCGGGATCAATGGGCTTGCCCCAGGCGTCGAGAATGTCGGCGATCAGCATCGTGGTCGAATCGGCAGACACATCAACCAGATTGGCGGTGCCGAAGATGTCGTTGGAGGCGTGGTGGTCGATGACCAGCACCTCTTGGGCCGCAACGGCCAAGTCGCTCAACGCGCCCAGCCGCTTGACGCTCGGAACGTCAACGGTGACAACCAGA
This sequence comes from Mycobacterium sp. 1465703.0, assembly GCF_001672975.1. Taxonomy (GTDB): domain Bacteria; phylum Actinomycetota; class Actinomycetes; order Mycobacteriales; family Mycobacteriaceae; genus Mycobacterium. The sequence goes on along the minus strand of NZ_LZKU01000237.1, from coordinate 6,273 downwards.
TCGACGTCGCGACGCATCTCGTCCGGAGCGACCAGCAGCCAGCGGCCGGGCAGCGACGCCAGCGACTCCGGCAGCCTTGCCGGCTCGGCGAAACTGACCTCGACCCGCTTGCCGCACTTGTCCAGCACCAACGCCAGGGCCAGCCCGGCGCCGATGGTGTCGGCGTCGGGGTGCACGTGCGCGATCACCGCGACAGAGGCGGCGTCCGACAGCAGATCGACCGCGCCCGCGGCGTCGACGCGTGCCCCCAGCCGGGGGCCGTCCAGGTCAGTGTTCGTGTTGGTCGTCGTCACCGATACTCCCGTCCAGGCCGGGCTCCACGCCCGATCCGCTCTCCCGGTATGGATCGGCCTCCCCAGCCGGTTTGGCGCCCGAACGAACCCGCGCCAGATCCGCATCCGCGGCGCGGGCCTGCGCCAGCAACTCGTCCATCCGCTGCACGCTGTCCGAGGTGGTGTCGCGGGTGAAGGTGAGAGTCGGTGTGAAGCGCACGCCTGTGCCGGCCCCCACCATAGTGCGCAGCGCGCCCTTGGCGCGCTCCAGGGCGGCCGCGGCGGCCCCGTAATCCGGCTCGTCGTCCAGCGTGCGCCCCATCACCGTGTAGAACACCGTCGCATCGTGCAGGTCGGCGGTCACCTTCGCGTCGACGATGGTGACCCCCTCCAGCCCGGGGTCCTTGATCTCGAACTCGATCGCCGAGGCGACGATGGTGTTGATTCGCTTGGCCAGACGGCGCGCCCGAGCCGGGTCGGCCATCAGGTGCGTTCCTTCTGGACCAACTCGTAGGACTCGACGATGTCGCCTTCCTTGAGGTCGGAGTACCCCAGCGTCATACCGCACTCGAAGCCCTCGCGGACCTCGGTCACGTCGTCCTTCTCCCGTCGCAGCGAGGTGATCGAAAGGTTGTCGGTGACCACGATGTTGTCCCGCAGCAGCCGTGCCTTGGCGTTGCGGCGCACGACGCCGCTGGTGATCATGCAACCGGCGATGATGCCGACCTTGGAGGACCGGAAGATCGCCCGGATCTCGGCGCGACCCAGCTGGTTCTCCTCGTAGATCGGCTTGAGCATGCCGCGCAGGGCCTTCTCGATCTCGTCGATCGCCTGGTAGATCACCGAGTAGTAGCGGATCTCCACACCCTCGCGGTTGGCCAGCTCGGTGGCCTTGCCCTCGGCGCGCACGTTGAAGCCGATGATCACCGCATCCGAGGCCGACGCCAGGTTGACGTTGGTTTCGGTGATGCCACCGACACCGCGGTCGATGACGCGCAGCGCCACCTCGTCGTCGATCTGGATGCCCATCAGGGCCTCCTCGAGCGCTTCGACCGTACCGGCGTTGTCGCCCTTGAGGATCAGGTTCAGCTGGCTGGTTTCCTTCAGCGCCGAGTCCAGGTCCTCCAGGCTGATCCGCTTGCGGGAACGCGCGGCCAGCGCGTTGCGCTTGCGGGCGCTGCGCTTGTCGGCGATCTGACGGGCGATGCGGTCCTCGTCGACGACCAGCAGGTTGTCCCCGGCGCCGGGCACCGAGGTGAACCCGATGACCTGCACCGGTCGCGACGGCAGCGCCTCTTCGACGTCGTCACCGTGCTCGTCGACCATGCGGCGGACGCGGCCGTAGGCGTCGCCGGCCACCACCGAGTCGCCGACGCGCAGCGTGCCGCGCTGCACCAGCACGGTTGCCACCGGCCCGCGGCCACGGTCCAGGTGCGCCTCGATCGCCACACCCTGAGCCTCCATGTCGGGGTTGGCCCGCAGGTCCAGGGCGGCGTCGGCGGTCAGCAGCACCGCCTCGAGCAGCTGCTCGATGTTGGTGCCCTGCTTGGCTGAGATGTCGACGAACATCGTGTCGCCACCGAAATCCTCGGCGACCAGACCGTATTCGGTGAGCTGACCGCGGATCTTGGCCGGGTCGGCACCCTCGACGTCAATCTTGTTGACCGCCACCACAATCGGCACGTCGGCCGCCTGCGCGTGGTTGATCGCCTCGACCGTCTGCGGCATCACGCCGTCGTCGGCGGCGACCACCAGGATGGCGATGTCGGTGGCCTTGGCACCGCGGGCACGCATGGCGGTAAACGCCTCGTGACCCGGGGTGTCGATGAAGGTGATCGGCCGTTCTTCACCATCGTGCTCGACGGCAACCTGATAGGCACCGATGTGCTGGGTGATGCCACCCGCCTCGGCCTCGCGGACGCTGGCATTCCGGATGGTGTCCAGCAGTCGGGTTTTACCGTGGTCGACGTGACCCATCACGGTCACCACCGGCGGCCGGGTCTGCAGGTCTTCCTCGCCGCCTTCGTCCTCGCCGTAGCTGAGGTCGAACGACTCGAGCAACTCGCGGTCCTCGTCCTCGGGGCTGACGACCTGGACGACGTAGTTCATCTCGCTGCCCAGCAGTTCGAGCGTCTCGTCGCCGACCGACTGGGTGGCTGTGACCATCTCACCGAGGTTGAACAGTGCCTGCACCAGCGAGGCCGGGTTGGCGTTGATCTTGTCGGCGAAGTCGCTCAGCGACGCGCCGCGGGCCAGCCGGATCGTCTCGCCGTTGCCGTGCGGCAACCGCACACCACCGACGACGGGCGCCTGCATGTTCTCGTATTCGGCGCGTTTGGCCCGCTTCGACTTGCGGCCCCGTCGCGGCGCACCGCCGGGACGGCCGAACGCGCCGGCGGCACCACCGCGCTGGCCGGGACGGCCGCCGCCACCAGGACGGCCGCGGAAACCGCCGCCGCCGCCGCCTCCGGGTGGGGCGCCGACTCCACCGCCACCGCCGCGGTAGTTGCCGCCGCCTCCGTCACGACCGCCGGGGCCACCGGGACGGCCGCCGCCCGGCCGCGGGGCGCCGGGCCGGGCCGGGCGGCCCGGTCCGCCTGCACCCGCAGGCCGGGGTGGCATGTTGCCCGGCGAAGCGCCGCCGGGCCGCGGCGCGCCCGGACGGGGCGCTCCCGGCCGGGGCGCCTGGGGACGCGGAATGGGCCGGTCGACGGGTTGCGCCGACGAGAACGGGTTGTTGCCGACGCGCGGGGCGCGGGGCTTGGGCATCGGACCTGGACGCGGGCCCGGCGTCATGCCGGGGCGGGGCGCCTGGCCTGGCGGCTGTCCGGGGGCGGGTGCCTTCGGCTGCCCGGGAGCGGGCGCGGACGGCCGTCCCGGAACCGGGCCCGGACGAGCCGGCGCCTCGGCGGCCTGCGCGGCGGCCGGAGGCGCCGCACCGGCGGGCTTGGCCGGCGTCGCCGTCGCTTCGCCGTTGCCACCCGCGCTGCCGATGGCGTTGTCGAGGGCTTTGTCGAGCGATTTGTCGGGGGCCTTGGCCGCGGGCGCCTTGGCCCCTCCTTGCGCACTGGCTTTCGCGGGGGCCTTCTGCGCGGCGGTCTTGCCGCCACCGAAGGACTCGCGCAGCCGGCGAGCCACCGGTGCTTCTACCGTCGACGACGCGGATTTAACGAATTCGCCCTGGTCATTCAGTCGGGCGAGGACTTCCTTGCTGGTAACACCGAGTTCCTTAGCCAACTCGTGTACGCGGGCCTTACCTGCCACTACATCTCCTGTCTATGAGGCGACAGTCGTGGGGCCGCGCCTCGGGTTTAGCTATGACGCATTGTCATCGGGACTTCACGGTGTGCTCATGTTCTTTGCTACCTGTTCTGTTGCCGGGCGCTCGGGCGCATTGAGGAACTCTATGTGCTCGACCACCGCGGAGGTGTCCGGTGAACCGGTGATGCGCAGCGCTCTGGTGAAAGCCCGCCGCCGGATTGCCTGTTGCGCGCACTGCGGCTCGGGATGCAGCCATGCACCCCGCCCCGGCAGACTATTGCCTGTGTCGACGATCACGGCGATTTCGTCGTTCTCGTTCGGCACAGCCACCACTCGAAGCAGCTTGACGGCCAACTCTCGCTTCCGGCACCCGACGCATGTCCGTACGGGTCCACCCGCATGACGGTGCGACGTCGTTTCGTGAGCCGAAAGTTCGCGCTGGATCACGGCTCAGTCTAGCGTCACCGAATCGATGGTCAGAACCACCCGAGGATGTGCCGGCACGCACCGGCGGACCGCTAGCGGTCGTGGGCCATTCCGTGGGTGGCACTGTGGTCGGACTGGCTCTCCGAATGCCCTCCGGAACTGGTAGGAGAGTCCCCGCGGATGTCGATGCGCCACCCGGTGAGCCGGGCGGCCAGCCGCGCGTTCTGGCCCTCTTTGCCGATGGCCAGCGACAACTGGAAGTCGGGCACCACCACGCGAGCGGCGCGGGCGGCCTGGTCGATGATGGACACCGACACCACCTTCGCCGGTGACAACGCGTTGGCGACGAAGCGGGCGGGGTCCTCGTCGTAGTCGATGATGTCGATCTTCTCGCCTGACAGTTCGCTCATCACGTTGCGCACCCGCTGCCCCATCGGGCCGATGCAGGCACCTTTGGCGTTCAGGCCGGGCAGGTTCGACTTCACCGCGATCTTGGAGCGATGTCCGGCCTCGCGGGCCACCGCCACGATCTCGACCGACCCGTCGGCGATTTCGGGGACTTCCAGGGAGAACAGCTTGCGGACCAGATTGGGGTGGGTTCGCGACAGGGTGATCAGCGGCTCCCGCGCCCCGCGGGTCACCCCGATCACGTAGCACCGCACCCGGTTGCCGTGTTCGTAGCTTTCCCCCGGCACCTGCTCGGCGGCCGGGATGACCCCCTCCGAGGCCTTCGTCTCGGTGCCCATCCGGACCACGACCAGGCCGCGCGCGTTGGCCCGGCTGTCACGCTGGATCACGCCCGCGACGATCTCGCCCTCGCGGGTGGAGAATTCGCCGTAGGTCCGCTCGTTTTCGGCGTCCCGGAAGCGCTGCAGCATGACCTGACGTGCGGTGGTGGCGGCGATGCGGCCAAAACCCTCGGGCGTGTCGTCCCATTCACTGATGACGTTGTCGTCCTCGTCGGTCTCCCGGGCTATCACCCGCACCACGCCTGTCTTGCGGTCGATCTCGATACGCGCGTCGTTCTGGTGACCCTCGGTGTGCCGGTAGGCGGTGAGCAACGCCGATTTGATCGTCTCGAGCAGCTCGTTGACCGAGATGCCCCGGTCCACCTCGATCGCGTGCAGTGCGGCCATGTCGATGTTCATCAGCGCCGCTCCTCCTCATCGCTACGTCCCCCGCAAGCGGGAGCTGCCCCCGCTGCATCGTCGCTGGCGTAGTTCATGCTCCGGTCTCCGTCCTCCGGGCCTGACCCCTACTCGCCAGTTCCAGCTCTGCTTGGTTAGGGGGCGAAAACTCCACCTGGACAACGGCTTTGACGATGTCGCCGAGTGAGATCTCGCGGACCGCCCACTCCCGGCCCGCTCGCACCACCAGGGCGACCGAGTCGTCGTTCGTCTCACCCACGCGGCCGGTCAGCTTCGATCCATCGGAGAGGACAACGTCGACCTTGCGGCCGCGGGCGCGGCGGAAGTGCTTCGCGCTGGTCAAGGGGCGGTCAACGCCGGGAGAACTGACCTCGAGCACGTACTGGTCCTCAATGCTGTCCAAGCTGTCGAGCAGGGTCGACGCCGAACGGGACAGCGTGGCCGCGGTGTCCAGGTCGAGGCCGTTGTCGCCATCGGCGATCACCATGATTCGCGGCGGGCGGGTCCGGGCGTCGATGACCACGTCTTCGATTTCGTATCCGGCGCGCGCAAACTCTCCGCCGAGTAGCTCGATCACCTGCGTCTGCGACGGTAGCCCGGTGGTCACGGCGAGCTCCTCATCTTGAGTTGTCCGGTCATCTGGCGGATGTCGGCGCCCCGATGGCTTCGCAGGCGACTTCCGGTGCCCCGGCGGAGGAACAGGCGCGCCAGCAGCAACTGCCAGTGGTTGCCCTTCGCGAGAACCAGCTATCCACGATACGCCAGGAAACGCCGATGCCGCCGTGATCGCGTCCTGGCATCTTGCCCGCCTTCGCCGATGGCAGGATGTTCTTGTGCCTAGCGCAGTTCCCTTCGTCAACAGGCGAGATGTCCTCGCCGGTGGCGTGGCTTTGGCTGCGCTTGGGGCGGTGGTGTCCGCCTGTGGCAAGTCCGCGCCCAAATCACCGCCCGTCGAGCAACTGCTGGGGCCCTTGGATCAGGCCCGCAAGGACAGCGCGCTGGCGGGTGCCGCCGCCGCGGCCATCGGGAATCCTCCTCAGGTGGCTGCCGCGCTGGCGGTGGTGGCGAACCAACGCGCCGCACATGCCCGCGCGCTGTCCTTGCGGGCCTGATCCAAGGGCCCCAGCAGTTGCTCGACGGGCGGTGATTTGGGCGCGGACTTGCCA
>NZ_LZKU01000236.1 GCF_001672975.1 Mycobacterium sp. 1465703.0 | reverse complement strand
CCACAGCACGCGAAAGACCGTCCGCGGCAACGAGAGCACGCCGAGAGAAGCCTGTGATGCGTCGACTCGTGGGATTGCTGATGCTGGCTGCGCTGCTCACCGGCTGTGCCGGAGTGCCCAGCTCGTCCGCGCCGCAAGCCATCGGCACCGTCGAGCGGCCGGCGCCGTCGAACCTGCCCAAGCCGACCCCGGGCATGGACCCCGACGTGCTGCTGCGCGAATTCCTCAAGGCCACAGCAGATCCGGCCAACCGGCACCTGGCCGCTCGCCAGTTCCTCACCCAGTCCGCGTCCAACGCCTGGGACGACGCCGGTAGCGCACTGCTGATCGACCACGTGGTGTTCGTCGAAACCCGTGCAGCCGAACGGGTTTCGGCAACAATGCGGGCGGACATACTGGGCTCGCTGTCCGATATGGGTGTGTTCGAAACCGCCGAGGGGGTGCTGCCCGACCCCGGGCCGATCGAATTGGTCAAGACCCCCGGTGGCTGGCGTATCGACCGGCTGCCCAACGGGGTCTTTCTGGACTGGCAACAGTTTCAGTCCACCTACAAACGCAACACGCTGTATTTCGCCGACCCGACCGGCAAGACGGTGGTTCCGGATCCACGCTATGTCGCGGTGCCCGACCACGACCAGTTGGCCACCGAGCTGATCTCCAAGCTGATCGCCGGTCCGCGGCCCGAGATGGCGCACACCGTCCGCAACCTGCTCGCACCGCCGCTACGGCTGCGCGGGCCAGTGACCCGGGCCGACGGGGGCAAGAACGGGATTGGGCGCGGTTACGGCGGCGCGCGCGTCGATCTGGAGAAGCTGTCCACCACCGATCCGCACAGCAGACAATTGCTTGCAGCGCAGATCATTTGGACCCTGGCCCGGGCCGATATCAGGGGCCCCTATGTGATCAACGCCGACGGTGCGCCGCTGGATGACCGGTTCCGCGACGGGTGGACCACCTCCGACGTCGCGGCCACCGATCCCGGCGCGGCCGACGGCGCGGGCGCCGGACTGCACGCCCTGGTGAATGGCTCTCTGGTGTCGCTGGACGGCCAGCACACCGCCATGGTGCCCGGCGCGTTCGGCCGCATGGGTGACCAGACCGGCGCCGCGCTGTCCCGCAACGGCCGACAGGTGGCGTCGGTGGTTACCTTGCACCGCGGTGCCCCGGACATGGCGGCGTCCTTGTGGATCGGTGATCTCGGCCAGGAAGCCGTGCAGTCGGCCGACGGGCACAGCCTGTCCCGGCCCACCTGGTCGCTGGATGACGTCGTCTGGGTGGTTGTCGACGGCAACAACGTGTTGCGGGCGATCCAGGAGCCGGCTTCCGGGCAGCCCGCGCGCCTTCCGGTGGATTCGGTGGCGGTGGCCACCCGGTTCCCGGGGCCGATCACCGACCTGCAACTGTCTCGCGACAGCACCCGGGCCGCGATGGTGATCGGCGGTCAGGTAATTCTGGCCAGCGTCGAGCAGACCCAGGCCGGGCAGTACGCGCTGACCTTCCCGCGCCGGCTCGGTTTCGGGCTGGGCAATTCGGTGGTGTCGCTGTCGTGGCGAACCGGTGACGACCTCGTGGTGACCCGTACCGACGCCAGTCATCCGGTGTCCTACGTGAACATCGACGGGGTGAACTCCGACGCGCCGCCGCGCGGTTTGCAGAT
>NZ_LZKU01000235.1 GCF_001672975.1 Mycobacterium sp. 1465703.0 | reverse complement strand
GGCCGTCGCGGCCTGCGCGGCCTGCGGCATCATCTACGAACTCGCGCTGCTGACGCTGTCGGCCAGCCTCGACGGCGGCGGGATCGTCGCCACCTCACTGATCGTGGCGGGCTACATCGCAGCGCTGGGTGTGGGCGCGCTGCTGGTCAAACCGTTGCTGGGGCACGCCGCGATCACCTTCATCGCCGTCGAGGCTGGCCGACAGCGTCAGCAGCGCGAGTTCGTAGATGATGCCGCAGGCCGCGCAGGCCGCGACGGCAGCCAGCAACAGTGCCCGCCACCGCCCCGACGCGGCCGCCGGCGGCGGCGCCTCGGGCGTCCGGACATCGATGGCGCTCATGACACCGCCGCGGCGGTCACCCCTCCCACGGCAAGCAATATCAGCGCCACCGCGAACGATCCGGGGTGTAGCTCGGGCTCGTCGATGTGCTCGTGGAAGCTGCCCGGGATCAGCAGGTGCATGGTCAGCAGCGCCACGCCCAGCAGGATCACGCCCATCAGCCCGTAGACCGCCACCCCGACCAGGCCCTGGCCCAGTTGGCTATAGCTGTTGGCGATGGCGGTGATGATGACGACGGTCAGCGCGATGTACATCGCGCCCGCGACCACGACGGCGTTGGGCCGGCGGTCGATGAAGACCAGTTGGCGCAACTTGCCCGGGGTCAGCACGTCGACCGCGTAGAACCCGACCAGCAGCACTGCCATGCCGACCAGGAAGTACAGGATGGTCGCGACCGCGCCTTTCAGCACGGGATTGAGGTCGACCGTGCCGATCTCGACGGCCAGGTACATGGTTTTCTCCTTTGCTGTACTCATTTGGTTCCGCCGGGGCCACCGGGCGTGCCTCCGGCGCCGCCCGACGGGGAACCGGGACTGAAGCCGGGGCCGAGAAAGATGAAGGCGCCGTGGCTGTATCCGGCGCTCAGCGGTTCGACGCGGATGCTGCACGGGTAATTGCCGTCGGGGCCGACGATCACGATGTTGTTGCCGTAGCGCAGGTATTCGCTGTTGCCGTTGGCCGCCCTTGCCTCGGGTTCGGCGTACTCGGCGAGCGCGTCGGCCACCTGATCGGGCGACCCGGTGCACTGGTAGCGCGTCCCGTTCACATCGCGGCCGTACTCGTGATAGTGGCTCGCGACGTACGACGCAATGTTCTTCTGCAGCAAGATGATTCCGAAGATCAGGCACGCCACCCCGGCGGCGCCGAGCACACCGGCGATCACGAACAGGCGGTTGCGGCTCACTGGCGCCACCGGCTCGCTGTGTGGACCACCGTCCCGCCGTTGCCGGCGGGACGGCCCGGATAGAGGTGCCAGGTCTGCCAGCGCCAGCCCGCGCCGTCGGGTGCGGCGGCCAGCACGGTCAGGGCGGCGTCATCGCCGGGAAATGCGCCACCGAGCCAGCCCGCCCGGCGGACACAACGGCCGCGCAGGTGCTGCGCGAGGCGACGAAAGCTCGCCTCGTCGTGGGTGTCGGTCCAAGACCGCAGGCAGTAGCCGGGGGCGTCGGTGCGCCCGGGCAGCTCGGCCCCGAGGTCGCGTGCGGTACAGGAGATTTCCTCGGAGAACCGGCCCGTAGGGCGCTCGACCGCGACGACATGTGAGGCGCCGAGCACGCCGAGCAGTAACGGGGCGCCGCCGCCGGGGTGGTCCAGCCGGCAGCTGGCCAGCGGCTCGGGAACGGGCGCGTTGAGCGCGAGGCCCAGGCCTTCGCCGGATACGTCGGCCGGAGTCACGGCGAGCTGATGAAGGGGCACCGACCTGACCTCTTGCTCTATGTCGAGCTGGGCGGGGGCGCCGAATACACAGTGATCTCGCCGGGCGACACCGACTTGCCCGTCGATACCTCCCAGGGCATGTCCGGCGCCCAGCGCTCGAACGAAAGCAGCACCGTCTCATCGGCATTGGTGCAGTCCACGAATTCCATCTCGCCGCCGGCCGGCAGGCCGGTGGTGCCTTCGGTCGTATACGAGGCGCGGCCGCGTTCGGACTCGTGGAACATCACACCGTCCACGACATATGGGTCGCCGGGCCGCAACGGCACGTCCTTGCGGGTGACCCACATCGCCAGCTCGAGCCGCCCGTCGTCCTCCTCCACGCTGAACCAGATCGGCTGGTCGCCGCCTTCGAGCAGGTGCTCCCACCACACGAAGGGGCCCTCGCGGAAGGTGACCGAACCGCGCACGATGTAGTCGATGCCGCTGTAGCTGACGACGGCGCCCGGGCCGAGTTGGCGCGGCCCGAACTCCGGCATCGCATCGGACGCGAGTGGATCCTGACGCCCGCCCCGCTGGACCGGCTGCTTGGGCCGCCGCAAAGCCACTACCAGCACGACGATAGATGCGATGAAGAACGCCACGGCGATGATGAGCAGCAGAGATCCCACGCCAACCCTTCCGTTGCCACCTTGCTCGAGCGAACGTGGGCTAAAGCTAACAGCTTTTTCCTGGGTTGGGCGCAGTAACGTCACCGCCGGGAATCGGCGTGGCCGCCGCGTGTCCTACCCGGACCCGTCGGTGCCGGCCGCTAGGGTATCGAACAGCTGTTCTAACTAGGTGGGAGCGGGTAATGCGGGTGATGGGCGTCGACCCCGGCCTGACCCGGTGCGGGCTGTCGGTCGTCGAAAGCGGGCGCGGGCGCACCGTCGTCGCGCTGGACGTCGACGTGGTGCGCACCCCGTCGAACGCACCGCTGGCCGAACGGCTGCTGCAGATCAGCGATGCCGTCGAGCATTGGCTTGCCACCCACCAGCCGGACGTGATGGCCGTCGAGCGGGTGTTCTCCCAACTGAACGTGTCGACGGTGATGGGCACCGCCCAGGCGGGCGGTGTGGTCGCGCTTGCGGCGGCCAAACGCGGCATCGACGTGCACTTCCACACGCCCAGCGAAGTCAAGGCCGCGGTCACCGGCAACGGCGCGGCCGACAAGGCACAGGTCACCGCGATGGTCACCAGAATCCTTGCGCTGCAGGCGAAACCGACTCCGGCCGACGCGGCCGATGCGCTGGCCCTGGCGATTTGTCATTGCTGGCGGGCGCCGACGATCGCCCGGTTGGCCGCCGCCGAAGCGATGGCCGCTGAACAGCGACGGAAATACCAATCCAAGTTGGATGCCAAGCTGAAGGCCGCGCGATGATCGCGTCGGTGCGGGGTGAGGTGCTGGAGGTGGCGCTCGATCATGTGGTGATCGAGGCCGCCGGGGTCGGCTACCGGGTGAACGCGACCCCGTCGACGTTGTCCACGCTGCGCACCGGGACCGAGGCGCGGCTGATCACCGCGATGATCGTCCGCGAGGATTCGATGACGCTGTACGGCTTCACCGACACCGAAACCCGCGATCTGTTTGTGACGCTGCTGTCGGTGTCCGGCGTCGGGCCCCGGCTGGCCATGGCGACCCTGGCCGTGCACGACGCCGGCGCGCTACGGCAGGCGCTGCACGACAGCGACGTCACGGCGTTGACCCGAGTGCCCGGGATCGGCAAGCGCAGCGCCGAACGGATGGTGCTGGAGTTGCGCGACAAGATGGGCGCGGTCGGTGCCGGCGTGGTGGGCGGCGGAGCGTCTTCGGGTGCGGGCCTCAATGGCCACGCGGTACGCGGTCCGGTGGTGGAGGCCCTGGTGGGGCTCGGTTTTGCCGTCAAGCAGGCCGAGGAAGCCACCGACAAGGTACTGGCCTCCGAACACGACGCCACCACCTCGGGCGTGCTGCGGGCCGCCCTGTCGTTGCTGGGTAAGTCGCGATGACCGCAGACGACTACGCCGATCGGGAGGTCTCCGGCGCGCTGGTGTCGGGTGACGGCGACGTCGACGTCAGCCTGCGGCCGCGGTCGCTGCGCGAATTCATCGGCCAGCCGCGGGTGCGCGAGCAACTGCAGCTCGTCATCGAGGGCGCCAAGAACCGCGGCGGCACACCGGATCACATTCTGTTGTCCGGTCCGCCGGGGCTGGGCAAGACGTCGCTGGCGATGATCATCGCGGCCGAGCTCGGATCCGCGTTGCGGATGACATCCGGGCCGGCGCTGGAACGGGCCGGCGATCTGGCGGCGATGTTGTCCAACTTGGTCGAGCACGATGTGCTGTTCATCGACGAGATCCACCGCATCGCCCGGCCCGCCGAGGAGATGCTGTATCTGGCCATGGAGGACTTCCGGGTCGACGTGGTGGTCGGGAAGGGTCCCGGGGCGACGTCGATTCCGTTGGAGGTGGCGCCCTTCACCCTGGTCGGTGCCACCACCCGATCGGGCGCGCTGACCGGTCCACTGCGGGACCGGTTCGGTTTCACCGCGCACATGGACTTCTACGAGCCCGCCGAGCTGGAGCGAGTACTGGTGCGCTCGGCCGGGATCCTGGGTATCGAACTCGGCGGCAATGCGGCCGGGGAGATCGCCCGCCGCTCGCGCGGCACACCGCGGATCGCCAACCGGTTGTTGCGCCGGGTCCGCGACTTCGCCGAAGTGCGCGCCGACGGCGTGATCACCCGTGACGTCGCCAAGGCCGCGCTGGCGGTGTACGACGTTGACGAGCTGGGCCTGGACCGGCTGGACCGGGCGGTGCTCTCGGCGCTGACCCGCAGCTTCGGCGGCGGCCCGGTCGGAGTGTCGACGCTAGCCGTCGCGGTGGGCGAGGAGGCCGCCACCGTCGAGGAAGTCTGTGAGCCGTTCCTGGTCCGGGCCGGCATGGTCGCGCGGACCCCGCGCGGCCGGGTGGCCACTGCCCAGGCGTGGACGCACCTCGGCATGGCCCCACCGCCCGGCGTCACCGGACTCGGGCAAGCCGGTCTGTTCGACTAGCGGGTCGCCACCATCGGTGCGCTGACCTGGTGGCCGGCCATCGCCGCCAAATCGTGACCTTCCCCCCGGCCGGTGACCACACCGCTGCCGGCCGCGCTTCCGGCCTGGTCAGACCGTTCTCAGCACCGTCCGTCCGGCTGAACCGCCGCCGGACGCAACCCTGCACGGCGGCCACAGCAAACACTGACCGCCCGCAGCCGGTTACACCCAGGCAGCGCCGGGTAACCAGGCTCACAGCAACAAGACCTGTTGAAGGAGGTTCCGATGAGGACCAGGCCGCACGACTACGAACGATCTCGCGCGCTGTACATGCCACGTTCCCGCGGCGCGCTAACCGGGTTACTCCTGATTCTGCTGGGTGTGTGGGGCGCTTTGGTGCCGTTCTTCGGGCCCAACATCGATTGGGCTTACACGTCCGATCCGGCATGGACGTGGACGACGGCCAAAGGCTGGCTGGAAGTGCTGCCCGGTGCCGTCACGGCGGTCGGTGGCCTGATGGTGCTGATGGCCGGTAACCGCGGTAGCGCCGTGTTGGGCGGCTGGCTCGCGGTCGCGGGTGGCGCCTGGTTCGTGGTCGGGCGCGCCTTCGCGTCGACGCTGGGTATCGGGGATGTAGGCCAACCGGTGGCCTCCACGGACCTGAAACGAGCCCTCCTCGAGGTCACCTACTTCACCGGCCTCGGTGCCCTGATCCTGTTCCTGGGCGGGGCCGCCGTGGCGCGCCTGGCCGTCCGGCATGCCCGAGACGTCGTGGTCACGGAACCGGCCCCGGTGGCCGGGGAAGCCGTACCGGCGGGCGCGGCCGTACCGGCGGGCGAAGCGGCCATGTACGACGAGAGTCGCGGTGCGGCACCGGCGGCCGTAGAGGGCGAGCGCACCAGGGGTGGCTTGTTCCGCCGGCGTGCCGGCGGCGGCGGGTTATTCCACCGACGCCCCGGAGGCGGCGGGTTGTTCCACCGGGAACACCACGCCGGCGTCTAGCCGCTGAATAAGTAGCGGACGGCACCGGTAGCCCTATGGCTACCGGTGCCGTTTCGCGTCAGGCTGGCCCGCTTAGTCGCAGGTCGGTAATGTTCACCGGCACCCGATGCCTCCGCCAGCGAGGAGGAGCGATGATCACGGCCGGATTGGTGTTCGCCGCACTGGCGGCGTTGCTGCATGTCTACATCTTTGTGATGGAATCGTTGACCTGGACCTCGCCGCGCACCCGCGCCACCTTCGGCATCACCGCCGCAGAAGCCGAAACCACCAAACTGCTCGCTTTCAACCAGGGCTTCTACAACCTGTTCCTGGCCGTCGTCACCGGTGTGGGCATCGCCGCAGTTGCATTGGGGCACAAAGGTATTGGAGCGGCGCTCGTCTTCGCCGGCGTCGGATCGATGGCCGCGGCCGCGGTGGTGCTGGTCGCGTCCGCACGAGACAAGGCGCGGGCCGCGGCGACCCAAGGCACCTTCCCCGCGATCGCAATCGTGCTGCTATTTATCGGCCTTCATTAGTAACATCAGCCCCACCAGCCTCAAAAGCCCCAGCTAGCAGTGGCTTTCGTCGGCCTCGTGGGTTAGTACTGGAAGGCGCTGGGTAACCACCCCAGGCCGGAATTCGACCCGGTATTCAACGAGGGGATGTCATGAAATACGCAGAGGACGGCCGAACCCGCGGGCTGAGTATGCCGCGCTCGCGAGGCGCGGTCAGCGGATTGCTCCTGGTCATTTTGGGAGCTTGGGGGGCGTTAATACCGTTTGTTGGTCCGCACTTCAACTTCGCCTACACACCAGACCGGGACTGGGCATGGAGCACGGCCCGCGGCTGGCTGGAAGTGGCGCCCGGCGCCGCCACCGTGCTGGGTGGACTCTTACTGATCGTCGCCGGCAACCGGGTCGCCGCCATGCTGGGTGGCTGGCTGGCCGTGCTGGCCGGAGCCTGGTTCGTGGTGGGCGGTCAGGTCGCCCCATTGCTGGGGATCGGCTCAGCCGGCGACCCGATCGCCGCAACCGACCGCAAGCGCGCGGTGCTCGAGGTCACCTATTTCTCCGGCCTGGGTGCGCTGATCATTTTCATTGGCGGCGTCGCGCTGGCGCGCACCGCTGCGCGCCTGGCCCGTGACGTGCATCCGGTGGCGGCCGAACGCGCCGCTGCGGCGCCGGGCGTCGAGCCCTACCGGGATCCGGTCTACGAGCCGGCCGAGGTTTCCTCGGGCGCGCTGACCAAGCCGCGATCCGCGGCTGATCCCGAGCCCAAGCGGGGATGGCGTCGTAACCGCGCCGGTGCGGGGTCCGGGGCCAACGCCGCGTATCTGCGTTGGCCGCACCCGCAGCAGTAGTCTTCAGGACACAACAGCAAGTCGCCCAGCCCTTTCAAGGGCTGGGCGACTTGCTTTTCGGCCTACCTCAGAGCAATCCGAGCAACTGCAGGTTGGTGATGTACTTGACGATGACCGCCGGCGAGACATGCGGAATGTCTTTGTCGGGGCCGATTTTCGCTTCCTGCACCGCCGTGCGGAACACATCGGTGGGTGCCATCGAGCCGTTGATCGGCTTTTCCGGCTTCTGGTAGTTGTGCAACAGCGGCAGCAACGAGTACTGACGTTGCCGATCCGGCAGTGCCCGCAGCGAGGTCTCGAACCGTCGCAGCCATTCGGAGTAATCCGGGATGCGTTCGATCGAGTAGCCGGCCTCGACCAGCCAGTCGATGTACTCGTCGAGTCCGATGCCGTCGTCGTACGGGTTCATCACGTGGTAGGTCTGGAACCCGGTGTCGCTGTCGGTGATCTGCGTTCCCAGGGTCGCGATCGCCGCGGCGATGAACTCGACCGGCAGGCCGTCGTAGTGCGCCCGTTGCCGGTTGCCCTCGGCGTCGAGCTCGTAGAACGAACCGGGCGCGATACCGGTGGCGACCAGGCTCAGCATCAGCCGGGTGAACATGTCCGGCAGGTTGAGCTGTCCGGCATAGCTGGTGTCGGCCAGGATCATGTCGCAGCGGAACACCGAGACGGGCAGGCCGCACAGGTCGTGGGCCTCACGCAGTAGCACCTCGCCGGCCCACTTGCTGTTGCCGTAACCGTTGGCGTAGTTGTCGTTGATCTCGCGGGTGGCGCTGATTTGCCGGATGTCGGCGTTCTCGACGAACTTGCCCGGCTCGATCTGGTCGCCCACCCCGATTGTCGAGACGTAGGTGTAGGGCTTTTGCTTGGACGTCAGCGCGATGCGGATCAGCTCCGCGGTGCCCAGGGCGTTGGGCCCGAACAGCTCGCTGTAGGGCAGCACGTGGTTGACCAGCGCCGCGGGGTCGACGATGACATCGACGGTGTCGGCCAGTCGCTGCCAGGTCTGCGGGTCCAGGCCGAGGTTGGCCTCGCCCTTGTCGCCGGCGATGACCTCCAGGTGGTCGGCGGCCAGCTTCTGGTAGTGCGCCAGCAGTTTCGGGTCGCCGCTGTCGAAGGTCTTGTCCAGCCGGGCCCGCGCCTCCGCGTCGGACTTGGCCCGCACCAAGGCGATTACCTTGCCGTCGACCATGTCCATCCGCTCGAGCCAGTCCAGTGCCAGGTAACGGCCCAGGAATCCGGTGGCGCCGGTCAGCAACACCGTGCGCACTTCGGTCGCCGGCTTGGGCAGGTTCGGTGCGGCGGCCAGAGTCGCCTCGTCGAGGAACTTGTCCAGGGTCAGGTCGCTGGCGTGCACCGTGGTGGCGCCGCGTCCGTGCACGGCGGCGAAGGTGGGCCGCTTGGAGCCCTGGAGCTCGGCCTCGATGTAGTTGGCAATCGCCGCCAAGTCGTTGGCCGGGCTGACGATGACACCCACCGGCACGTCGATGTCGAAGATCTCACGCAGCAGATTTCCGAATGTCAACGCCGACAACGAGTCTCCACCCAAATCGGTGAAGTGGGCGTCGGGCGACAGGTCTTTGGTCGCGGTCCCCAGCATGGCGGCCGCGGCCCGGCTCACGGTCTGCAGCACCGGCGCCTCGGCGCCGCTGCGGCGCAGTTCGGCCAGCTCGTTGGCCTGCCCGGCGGCCAGGTCGGCGTATATCTGCTCGAGCCGTTCGCCGTAGTGCTGCTTGAGCTTCGGCCACGCCAGCTTGCGGATCCCGGTCAGCAGACCGTTCTCCAATGTGAACGGGGTGGTTTCGATGATGAAGTCGCGCGGCACCTCGTAGGACTGCAGGCCGGTCTCCTTGGCGACCTTCTGCAGCGAGTCGGCGATCCTCGGCTTGAGCGACTCAATATCGTTGTCCGCCAACGCCTCTTCGGTCGGGACAACGACCGCCAGCAGGTAGGGTTGCGAGCTGTTGCCGTAGACGTAGATCTGCCGAATCAGCGGGCTGTTGCCGAACACCGCCTCCAGCTTGGCCAGCGTCACGAACTCGCCCTGCGCCAGCTTCAACACGTTGTTGCGCCGGTCGACGTACACCAGCCGGTCCGGAGCGATCTCGGCGAACACGTCACCGGTGCGGTAGTAGCCGTCCTCGTCGAACACGTTGGCAGTGGTCTCGGCCCGCTTGTAGTAGCCCGGGAACATGTTCTCGGTCCGCAGCAGCAGTTCACCGCGCGGATGCGGACGGTCGGTGCTGAAGTAGCCCAGGTCCGGAACGTCGACCAGCTTGTAGTCGATGACCGGCGGACGCTGAATCTCGCCGTCGAACAACACCATTCCGGCCTCGGTCGAGCCGTAGCCGTCCAACAGGTGCATTTCGAGCAGCGACTCGGCCCACTTCTTCAACTCCGGGGAGGTGGGCGCCGAGCCCGTCATCGCGAAGATGAACCGTCCGCCCAGCAGGTACTGACGCTGCTCGGCCAACACCTCGGCCTCGACCGCCGCGCGGTCCCCGCCGTCGGTCAGGCGTCGCTCGACCTGGCGCTGAAATTCACCGTAGAGCGTCTCCCAGATACGCGGAACGAAGTTCATCTCGGTCGGACGCACCAACTCGAGGTCCTCGAGCAGGGTGGACAGGTCGCTGCGGGCCGCGAAGTAGGCGGTACCGCCGTTGCCCAGGGTGCCGTAGAGGATTCCGCGTCCCATGACGTGGCTCATCGGCATGAAGTTGAGGGTGATCGACGCAGCGCTTTCGCCGAACCAGTTCCGGCTACCGCGCCGCCACATCTTGCCTACGTTGCTCTGCGGGTACATCGCGCCCTTGGGGGCGCCGGTGCTGCCGGAGGTGTAGATCAGCAGGGCCAGCGAGTCCTCGTCGGTCTGCTGCTCGGGAACCGGCGGCAGGTCCTTGCCGCGCCGCAGCACGTCGGCGAGCGTCTCGACGACCACATCGGTGCCGGCCAGCCGCGCCACAGCGGCTTCCACAGCCTCGCGCTGGTCGTCGACCTCGGGCTGGTAGTCGAACACGACGAGCTTGCCGGGCACGTGGTCGCCGCCCAGGATCAGCTGCAGGGCGTCGGACAGCTGGTTGACGCTCGACGCGATCAGGCTGGGCTCGGTCTCGGCCACGATCGGCTGCAGCGACGTGATCGCCGCGCTGGTCTGCAGCGGCACCGAGACGGCTCCGATGGTGCCCAGCGCCATGTCGATGGTGGCGTAATCAACGCTGTTGAAGCCCAGCACGCAGACCCGGTCGCCGAGGCTCACCGAGTCAGCGGCCCAGGCCCGGCCAAGTGCCGAAACCCGTTCGCCCAGTTCGCCATACGTGATGGTCTCGAAGCGGGGGAGCAGCTCGGCCGACGTACGTCCGGTCTTGGCATCCCTGACGAACTCCACCGTGCGCTGTCCCAGTGCCGGCCGGTCCGCGTAACCGTCGAGCACCGTCCGGATGATCTGCGGCAAACGTAGACCGGGCTGTTCGAGGGCAGCGGTGATCGCCGGGTCCGGTCGGGAGGCGGCGAACTGCGGGTCGTTGGCAATGAGTTCCTCGACGCGACGGTCGAGTCGTTCGTCATGTAAGGCAGTCGACATATACAGATCCCTTGCGAATGAAAGATAGTGAGTCATTTTGCGCTGTCGGCGCTGACATATAGAACGTTAGCTAAAGTAACGGTATTCCACCAGGATCTGGCTTTACGCAGGTTGTGAGATTGCCCACCCGGGCCGTAAACGTCTTCGTGTCTTACAGGTCGCGCAGCAGTCCGCCGAGGATGTCGATGCCCTCGCTCAACAATTCGTCGGTGATGGTCAGCGGGGGCAGCAGCCGGATGACGTTGCCGTACATCCCGCAGGTCAGCACGATCACTCCGGCGGCGGCCGCCGCGACGGTCAGCTTCTGGGTCAGTTCTTTGTCGGGCTCGGCGGTTCCCGACTTCACCAATTCGATGGCAATCATGGCGCCCCGGCCGCGCACGTCGCCGATCCGGTCGTCGCCGGCCTGCAGCCGCAGCAGCGGTTCGGTGATCAGGCGTTCCAACTGCTGGGCCCGCTCGATCAATCCGTCGTTCTCGATCGTCTCGATGGTGGCCAACGCGGCCGCGCAAGCCAGCGGGTTTCCGCCGAAGGTGCCGCCCAGGCCGCCGACATGCGGCGCGTCCATGATCTGTGCGCGGCCGGTGACCGCCGACAGCGGCAGTCCGTCGGCGATGGCCTTGGCGGTGCAGAGCAGATCGGGCTCGATGCCCTCGTGCTCACAGGCGAACATCGCGCCGGAGCGGGCGAAGCCGGTTTGCACCTCGTCGGCGATGAACACCACGTCGTTCTGGTGGCACCAGTTCAGCAAGGTCGGCAGGAAGCCCTCCGCGGGGACGATGAATCCGCCTTCACCCTGGATCGGCTCGATGATGAGGGCGGCCAGGCTGTCGGCGCCGATCTGGCTGTCGATGACTCTGATGGTCCGCGCGGCGGCCTTCTCACCGTCGGTGGCCAGTTCCTTGTCGATCAGCCCGTCCCGGTAGGGGTAGGAGAGTGGCGCCCGGTAGACCTCCGGTGCGAACGGACCGAAGCCGGCCTTGTAGGGCATGGACTTGGCGGTCAGCGCCATCGCCAGGTTGGTGCGGCCGTGGTAGGCGTGATTGAACGCCACCACGGCGGGCTTGCGGGTGTATGCCCGGGCGACCTTGACGGCGTTCTCGACCGCCTCGGCGCCGGAGTTGAACAGCACCGAACGCTTCTCGCCGGAACCCGGGGTGATCCGGTTGAGGGTTTCGGCGACGGCGACGTAGGACTCATACGGCGTCACCATGAAGCAGGTGTGGGTGAACTCGGCCACCTGCGCGCGGACCGCGTCGACCACCCGGGGCGACGAGTTGCCGATGGTGGTCACCGCGATGCCGGACCCGAGGTCGATCAGCCGGTTGCCGTCGACGTCCTCGATGATTCCCCCGCCGGCGCGCGCCACGAAGACCGGCACCGACACGTTCACCGCGTGCGACACCGCCGCCGCCCGGCGTTTGCTCAGTTCCAGCGACGCCGGACCGGGGATCTCGGTGACCAGTTGGCGGGTCTGCTCCAGGCTGGCCACCACGTACTCCTCCCCGCGGCGCGCGTGTCACGTCGCATCAAAAGCCTATCGAGGTTCCCGTCGGCGGGCACTCCGCGCACCGTGGCGGTCGGTTGCGCCCCGTGGCCTGCCAGACTGGACGGGCACACTGGATCGTTACGAGGTCCGCGACGCTCGAGTCGTACCGGCACTTGCCCCTCTGTAATGCCCCGAAAATTTACGACGAAAGACAGGCGCGTCCATGGAGAGCTTGATCCTGTTCCTGCCGTTCCTGCTCATCATGGGCGGGTTCATGTACTTGGCATCGCGCCGCCAGAAGCGTGCGATGCAGGCCACCATCGACCTGCATGAGTCATTGCGTCCGGGTGACCGGGTGCACACCACCTCGGGTCTGCAGGCCACCGTCGTGGAGATCGCCGAGGACACGGTCGACCTCGAGATCGCCCCCGGCGTGGTGACCACGTGGATGAAGCTGGCGATCCGCGACCGGATCGTGCCCGACGAGGACGAAGACCTGGCCGACGGCGACGGCTCCGCCGATGAGGGATCGATCAGCAAGGATTCCTGACGGCGATCCCCACCGATCACTCAACCGGTGGACCGCTGGCGCAATGGGCAACGGAGGGCCACGTAGGCTCTGTCCCGGGTAAGTAACCGATTTTCGAGGAGATAGAAGGAACGTGGCATCGTCTTCGGCGCCGGTGCACCCTGCCCGCTACCTGTCGGTCTTCTTGTTATTGCTCGTCGGCGTCTACCTGTTGGTGTTCCTCACCGGGGACAAGCGAGCCGCTCCCAAGCTCGGCATCGATCTTCGGGGCGGCACCCGCGTCACGTTGACCGCACGTACCCCGGATGGCTCGAAACCCAGCCGGGAGGCGTTGGCGCAGGCGCAGCAGATCATCGGTGCCCGGGTCAACGGACTTGGCGTCTCCGGCTCGGAGGTCGTGGTCGACGGCGACAACCTGATCATCACGGTCCCCGGAAACGACGGGAACGAGGCCCGCAACCTGGGCCAGACCGCGCGGCTCTATATCCGCCCGGTGCTCAATTCGATGCCGGCCCAGAGCGTCGAGCCCAAGCCGGCGCCGCGCCAGCCCGCTCCCGGTCAGCCGGCGCCTGGCCAGCCGGCGCCCGGTCAGCCCGCCCCCGGTCAGTCGGCCCCCGGTCAGCCGGCTCCTGGCCAGCCGGCGCCCGCTCAGCCCGCTCCGGGCCAACCCGCGCCGCCACCGGCAGGCCAGCCCGCACCGGGTGCCCAGCCCCGGCCCTATCCGCAGGACCCGCCGCCTACGCCCAGCCCCGCGCCTCCGGCGCCTAGCCCCGCGCCCGCACCCGCCGCGCCGGCTCCGGCCCCCGCGCCCGCGCCCGCCGCGCCGGCCGGGGAGGCGCCGCCCGCCGAACAGCCCGCCCCGCCGGATCCGCGCAAGGACCTCGCCGACCGCATCACCGAGGAGAAGAAGTGGCGGCAAAGCACCCGTCAGGGCATCCAGTTCCTCGCCCTGCAGTTCCAGGCGACCCGCTGCGACAAAGACGACATCCTGGCCGGCAACGACGACCCCGCCCAGCCGCTGATCACCTGCTCGACGGACCACAAGGTCGCCTATCTGCTGGGGCCGTCGATCATCAGCGGTGACCAGATCCAGGACGCCAGCGCCAGCCAGAACCAGCGCGGCATCGGCTACGTCGTCGACCTCCAGTTCAAGTCCGCCGCGGCGAACACCTGGGCCGACTTCACCGCCGCCCACATCGGGACCCAGACCGCGTTCACGCTGGACTCGCAGGTGGTCAGCGCGCCGATGATTCAGGAAGCCATCCCCGGCGGCCGGACCCAGATCAGTGGCGGCGATCCGCCGTTCACCGCCGCGACCGCCAAGCAGCTGGCCAACGTTCTGAAATACGGCTCGCTGCCGCTGTCCTTCGAATCGTCGGAGGCCCAAACCGTCTCGGCGACACTGGGATTGACCTCGCTGCGGGCGGGACTGGTCGCGGGGGCGATCGGATTGGTCCTGGTGCTGCTGTATTCGCTGCTGTACTACCGGGTGCTGGGATTGCTCACGGCGCTGTCGCTCGCCGCTTCCGGCGCGATGATTTTCGCGATCCTGGTGATCTTGGGCCGTCAGATCAACTACACCCTGGATTTGGCGGGTATCGCGGGTCTGATCATCGGTATCGGAACCACCGCCGACTCGTTCGTCGTCTTCTTCGAACGCATCAAAGACGAGATCCGCGAAGGCCGTTCGTTCCGGTCCGCGGTGCCACGAGGGTGGACGCGGGCCCGCAAGACGATCGTGTCGGGTAACGCCGTCACCTTCCTGGCCGCCGCGGTGCTCTACGCCCTGGCGATCGGTCAGGTGCGGGGATTCGCCTTCACATTGGGCCTCACCACAGTCCTCGACATCGTGGTGGTGTTCCTGGTGACCTGGCCGCTGGTGTACCTGGCGTCCAAGTCCCCGACGCTGGCAAAGCCGGCCTACAACGGCCTGGGCGCCGTTCAGCAGGTCGCCCGCGAACGCCGGGCGTCGGTACAGGTCAAGACGGGACGGGGATAGCGGATGACTCCCTCCAAAGCCTCCAAAGACGCAACCGAAATCACCGAAGCCTCCGCGGGCACGACCGAGTTGACCGACAGCGCCGCCGGCACCGCCGGGCCGCCGCACCACAACTTCCTGTCCCGCCTCTACACCGGCACCGGCGCCTTCGAGGTGGTCGGACGGCGCCGCTTGTGGTTCGGCATCAGCGGCGCGATCGTCGCCGTCGCCCTCCTGTCGATCGTGTTGCGCGGCTTCACTTTCGGTATCGACTTCAACGGCGGCACGACGGTGTCGATGCCCGCCGCCGGGAAGACCGGCACGATACAGACCTCGCAGGTCTCAGAGGTGTTCCACAAGGCCCTCGGCAACGATCCGGAAGCGGTGGTCATGGTCGGCAACGGCCCGGGCGCGACCGTGCAGATCCGCTCGGAAACGTTGACCAACGACCAGACGACGAAGTTGCGCAACGCCCTATTCGACGCCTTCCAGCCGAAGGGCGCCGACGGTAAGCCCAGCAAGCAGGCGATCAGCGACGCGGCGGTGTCCGAGACCTGGGGTGGCCAGATCACCAACAAGGCGCTGATCGCGCTCGCCGTCTTCCTGGTGCTGGTCGGCGTCTACATCACGGTGCGATACGAGCGGTACATGTCCATCGCCGCGCTGACGACCATGATTTTCGACCTGACCGTCACCGCAGGCGTCTACTCGCTGGTCGGCTTCGAGGTCACACCGGCCACCGTCATCGGCCTGCTGACCATCCTCGGTTTCTCCCTCTACGACACCGTCATCGTGTTCGACAAGGTCGAGGAGAACACCAAAGACTTCCAACACACCACTCGGCGCACCTTCGCCGAGGAAGCCAACCTGGCGATCAACCAGACCTTCATGCGCTCCATCAACACCAGCCTGATCAGTGTGCTGCCGGTGCTGGCGCTGATGGTGGTGGCGGTGTGGCTGCTGGGTGTCGGCACGTTGAAGGACCTGGCGCTGGTGCAGCTGGTCGGGATCTTGGTCGGCACCTACTCGTCGATCTTCTTCGCCACGCCGCTGCTGGTCACGTTGCGTGAGCGCACGGAGCTGGTGCGCACCCACACTCGTCGCGTCATCAAACGACGCAGGCCCGGCACGCAGAAGCAGACGGGAAGCTCCGGTGAAGATGCGGCCGACACCGCGGCGGACACCGAGAAGACCACGGACGAGCCGGCTTCCGAAGCGCCGTCCAAGCCCGCGCCGAGCAAGCCGGCGCCGGGCGCCCGTCCGGTGCGGCCGACCGGCACGCGGCGTCCCACCGGCAAGCGGAACGTCGGCCGGCGGTAATCGCATGGCCACCAGGTACCCGGGGACTGGGGCCGATGTTGGCATGCTCATCGGCCGGCGGGCCGTGACGGGATGGATCGGCGCCGGACTGGCAGTGGTGCTGGCGGCGGGGTTCGCCCTGACCGCTTGCGCGGGCAGCGCCGCCTCCCAGATCGACTACGTGGTCGACGGCCCACTGTCCACCTACAACACCAACACCGTCGCCGGGGCCGCCTCGGCCGGGGCGCAGGCGTTCGCCCGCACGCTCACCGGCTTCAGCTATCACGGCCCCGACGGGCAAATCGTTGCCGACCGCGACTTCGGTACCGTTTCGGTGGTCGGCGGTACGCCGCTGGTGCTGGACTACCAGATCGCCGACAACGCCGTCTACTCCGACGGCAAGCCAGTGACCTGCGACGACATCGTGCTCGCCTGGGCGGCGCAGTCCGGCAAGTTTCCCGACTTCCACGCCGCCAGCCAAGCCGGCTACATCGACATCGCCAACGTCGAATGCATACCCGGGCAAAAGAAGGCCCGGGTGTCCTTCATCCCGGACCGCGGCGTCGTCGACTACAACCAGCTGTTCACCGCGACCTCGCTGATGCCGTCGCACGTCATCGCCGACCAACTCAACGTCGACGTGACCGCGGCCCTGCTCAGCAACAACGGGCCGCTGGTGCAGCAGATCGCGAAGCTGTGGAACACCATCTGGGACCTCAAGCCCGGGCTGAAACGTGAGGAAATCCTCAAGCATTTCCCGTCGTCGGGGCCGTACAAGATCGAATCCATCCTGGATGGCGGCGCGGTGGTGCTCGTCGCCAACGACCGGTGGTGGGGGCCCAAGGCCATCACCAAGCGGGTGACCGTGTGGTCGCAGGGGCCTGACATCCAGGATCGGGTCAACAACCGCAGCGTCGACGTGGTCGACGTCGCCGCCGGCTCCTCGGGGGCGCTGACCACGCCGGACAACTACGAGCGTTCCGATGGGCCGTCGAATGGCATCGAACAGCTGATCTTCGCCCCGCAGGGACCGCTGGCGGCGCCCAAGGCCCGGCGCGCGGTCGCGTTGTGCACGCCGCGCGACACGCTGGCCAAAGACGCGGGTACCCCGATCGCCAACTCCCGTCTCGATCCGGCCACCGACGACGCCGTATCGGCCGGTGACGGGGACGGCGAGGCCGACCCGTTCAACAAGGCCGATCCGGCCGGCGCTCGCAAAGCGCTGGGCGGCGCGCCGCTGACGGTGCGGATCGGCTACCAGGGGCCCAACGCACGGCTCGCGGTCAACGTCGGCGTCATCACCAAAGCGTGCGCCGCGGCCGGTATCACCGTGTCCGGCGTCATCCTGGACAGCTCGGGGCCCCGGGCGCTCAGGGACGGAAAGATCGACGCGTTGCTGGCCAGCACCGGCGGGGCCACCGGCAGCGGGTCGACCGGGTCGTCGGCGCTGGACGCCTACGCATTGCACACCGGCAACGGCAACAACCTGTCCGGGTATACGAATCCGCAGGTCGACAACGCCATCAGCGCGCTTTCAGTGTCGGCCGACACCACTGAGCGAGTCAGGCTGCTGACCGAGACCGCCCCGGTACTGTGGGCCGACATGCCCACTTTGCCCCTGTACCGGCAGCAGCGCACACTGCTGACCTCCAAGAAGATGTACGCGGTGAGCAAGAACCCGACGCGTTGGGGCGCCGGCTGGAACATGGACCGATGGGCCCTCGTGCAGTGAGGCTCCGATGACGAACGCCGGCGAGCGACCGCCGGTGGCCGAGCTCATCGCGTCGCTGACCCGCAAGGTGGCCGATTTCCCCAAACCGGGGATCCAGTTCAAGGACCTCACCCCGCTGTTCGCCGACGCGGCGGCCATGACGGCGATCACCGGCGCGCTGGCCGACCTCGCATCCGGCGCCGACCTGGTGGCCGGCATCGACTCGCGGGGGTTCCTGGTGGCCGCGGCCGTCGCCGACCGGCTGCAGACCGGCGTGCTGGCCATTCGCAAGGGCGGCAAACTGCCGCCGCCGGTGCACGCCGAGCAATACGACCTGGAATACGGCAGTGCGACGCTGGAGATCCCCGCCGACGGCATCGACCTGCGCGGGCGCGACATCGTGATCATCGACGACGTGCTGGCCACCGGCGGTACCCTGGCCGCGGCGGTCCGGTTGCTCGAGCGCACGGGAGCCAACGTGACGGCGGCGGCGGTGGTGTTCGAACTCGGCGCGCTGCGTGGCCGGGAAGCGGTCGCGCCATTGGCGGTACACAGCCTGACTTGCGAGTAGCGCTCAGGCATTGGAGATATCCTCGAATTCGGAGGTGACCAAACGTGGCGGATGAGAAGAGCGCGGCGCAAGCGCTTGACGCGCCCACCAAGGTCTCAGAGTCGCCGGCCATCACCCAGCCGATGGAGGTTCCGGAGCCTCCGGCCGAATCCCTGAAGACATCCAGCAGCGCGTCGCGGCGGGTGCGGGCCCGGCTGGCGCGGAGGATGACCGCCCAGCGCAGCACGCTCAACCCGGTGCTCGAACCGCTGGTGGCGGTGCACCGGGAGATCTATCCGAAGGCGAACGTGTCGATGCTGCAGCGCGGCCACCAAAGTAGTGGTGTCCATTCCCAATTCGGCCAAAATCGTGGCGACGGCCAACGGGTGGGTGATGTAGGGGTCGCCGGAATAGCGTAACTGGGTGGCGTGGCGCTGATCGGCGACCTCGAAGGCGCGCTGCAGCATCGACACGTTCGCCTTCGGATAGATCTCCCGGTGCACCGCCACCAGCGGTTCGAGCACCGGGTTG
>NZ_LZKU01000234.1 GCF_001672975.1 Mycobacterium sp. 1465703.0 | reverse complement strand
CCCGCAGCGACACCCACGCCGCCCGGCAATCCGCCACCACCTCGGCCGGCAGTCCCAGGCCATCGATCAGCACCCGACGGTCGACGACGTCGAGGGCCTTGTCGATCTCGTTGGCCTTCAACAACAGGTCGACATCGCAGGCAAGCTCGGGATCGGCGTGCGCCGGCGACGGGACGGGCAGCTGCTCGGCCTCGGCGGGCTCGAGCTCCAGAACGCCCCCGCCATAGCTGCGGCCCATGATCTCGGTGAAGGCGAACGTCACGCTGTTGTGGAACACCGCGGCCAGCGCGGCGGGTTCGACGCCGGCGACCAGGCGCACCCGATGCACGGTGTCGGTGCTCGTCGCCGCGGCCGCGTTGACGGTCAACCGCGGTGCCCGGTGGATCTGACGCAGCAGGAACAGGTCGGGTTCCCACAACGACGGCGTGCGCCACCAGGGCTTGCGGATCGAGCACTTGTAGCCGTGATGCACCCCGGCCGCTTCGCCGGCGCGGATGTGGTCGATCAGCGCGGGATCGGCCGGCTCGACCGGCGCGTTGAGCAGCCAGCTGCGGTGCCCGGCCGCGATGTCGCTTGTCCGGCAATCGGTGTCATAGATCAGCCCGGACAGCTGGGCGCTGCGCGAGACGAGCGGGACGCAGTGCGGCCGCAGTCCCAGCTCGCCGGCCTGGGCGTCGGTGAAGGTGAAGAAGGCGTTGCGGCCGGTCACGATGCCGACGTCCACCCCGGCGAGGCAACCGAGCCGGGTCAGGGTGCCAGAGCCCTTGAGTGTGCGCAGCAGCCCGATCGTGGCGGGGTCCAGAAAGTACTTGGTCCACTTCTCGTTTTCGTGCAACAGCGTTGGCGCCGATGCCACGTTCAGATCGGCGTGCGCCAGGGCGTCGGCGTCCTTGAGGTGGACGGTGCGAACGCGGGCGGGACCGGCGCCGGCCACACCGCAGAACACCACCACCTCTTGCAGGATGCCGTCGAACACCAGGCGCTCGAACGTCAGCAGGGTGATCTCGGCGAATCGGCTCAGCAGAAAGTCCCGCAACTGTGCGGCATAGCTGACCTGCAGCAGTTCGGCGGGCAGTACCAACCCCACCCGTCCGCCGTCGCGCACCAGCACGGTGCTGGCCACCACGAACGGGACCCAGGCGTTGGTCAGCCGGGTGGGGTGCAGGCCCTCGCGCCGCATCAGTTCCAGCGCCGGATCACGCTGTTGCGAGGACCAGTTGCCGAACCGGATGTAGGGCGGGTTGCCGGCCACGCCGTCCCAGCCGCCCGCTTCGGTGGTGGCGAGCCAGGTGAACAGGCTCTCGGCGTCGACCGGAGCGAACCGGCGGGACTTGGCCGCCTCGTCGGCGATCAACTCGACGCCATGGACCCGGTCGCTGAGCGCGGCCAACTCGCGCAGGATCGCGCCGTCACCGCAGGAGGGTTCGACGATCCTGGGTCCCGCCGCGCGGACCCAGCCGGCCAGGAAGCGGGCCATCGGCGCGGGCGTGTAGTAGCCACCGCGAACCTTGTCGGCCGAGGCCGCCGCCTTGCCCGCGAACGTCATCGGCTCAGTATTACTTGCGGATCAGCAGATCACCGGGCTCCGCCGGATCGCGCGGCCCGGCCGGCTCGGCGGCATACCCGATGGCGACGGCGCCCAGCGGCTCCCAGTCGGCGGGCAGCTCGAGCTCGGCGCGCACCAGGTCGGCGGCGAATATCGTCGAGCCGATCCAGCAGCTACCCACCCCGCGCACCGCCAGCGCGACCAGCAGGGCCTGCACGGCCGCACCGACCGCCACGGTGAACATGGTGTGCTCGGCGTCGGTGCGGGCCGCATCGGGGTAGGAGTGCGCGCCGTCGGGAACCAGCATCGGGATGACGACTTCGGGCGCGTCGTAGAGGATCTGGCCGCGCGCCACCCGGCGGTCGATGGCGTCGGCGGGCCGGCCGTCACCGGCGAGGTCGGTGCGCCACTTGTCCTTCATCCGGTCCAGCAGCCGGTTCCGGGTGGCCGGGGTCCGCAACCAGACGAACCGCACCGGGCGGGTGTGGTGCGGAGCCGGTGCGGTCAGCGCCTCGGCAACGGCGGCTTCCAGCAGATCCGCCGGCACCGGCTCGGGACTGAACCGGCGCACCGATCGGCGCAACAGCTGCGCCTGTTGCCGGCCCATCTCCACGGCTTCGGCGGTGCCGAGCCAAAACAGGTCCTCGGTGCCCGGCCGCAACAACTGCCGCGCCGTTGAACCGTCGTCGGTCACCGACAGGCCGCGCACCACGGCCACCGGCAGTGCGGTCAGTTTGCCCTTGACCAGATCGGCGGCCGCGGCGATCTCGTCGGCGATCGCCACCTCGGTGACCAGCAGCTCGTTGCCGTGTTGATCGACGGCCCCCGAATACCCGTGCAGCACAGCCATTCCCGCCGCGCCCACCGCCGCGTCGGTCTGGCCGTTGCGCCAGGCGCGGCCCATCGTGTCGGTGATGACCACCGCGACCTCGACGCCGAGCCGAGCACGCAGCGCGGCGCGCAGGGCCGCGGCGCTGCCGTCCGGATCGACCGGCAGCAGCGCCAGTTCGTCGCGGCCGACGTTGGATCCGTCCACGCCCGCGGCGGCCTGTACCAGACCGATCCGGTTCTCGGTGATCAAGGTTCGGCCCTTGCGGGCCAACACCCGGACGGCTTCGTCGTCGACCAGCTTGCGCCTCAATTGGTCGCGCTGCTCGGGATCGGGCGGTGCCGGGACCAGTCGGCCTTCGCATTTGGACACCACCTTGCTGGTGACCACCAGCACATCGCCGTCGCGCAGCCATGGTGCGGCCGCGGTGACGGCCGCCGCCAGATCGTCGCCAGGCCGGAATTCGGGCAGCCCGGCGACGGGCAGGATTTCGATCGCGGCGGCGGTGCCATGCTCGCCGGGCGACGACGCCGGACCGGTCTGCGTCATGGGGCCACTCCCGCGAGGGCGAGCCCGGCGCTGACCATCTCGGCCGTCGCCTTGGGGTCGGTCATCACCAGTGGCACCGAGCGCACCGCGACGCCGTCGATGTCGGCCCGGTCGTCCTCGCTCACCAGCCAGCCATCCAAGATGCCGGTGTCGCGGCGCGCCCCGTAGTGGCGGCCGACCGCCTCGGCGGTGGACTCGACGCCGATCACTGATAGGCAGGCATCGGCCATGCCCCGCAATGGCTTTCCACCGATGATCGGTGAGTAGCCGACGATCGGGGCGCGCGCGGCGCGCAATGCGCCGCGAATTCCGGGGACGGCCAGGATGGCGCCGACGCTCACCACCGGGTTCGACGGCGCCAGCAGGATGACGTCTGCCTCCGCGATGGCCGCGGTGGCTTCAGTTGTGGCGGCCGCTTTTTCGGCCCCGACGAAGGCGAAGCTGTGGGTGGGCACCTGAGCCCGGTAGCGCACCCACCACTCCTGGAAGTGGATGGCCCGCCGGTTGTCGTCGGCGGGATCGGTTATCACCACGTGTGTCTCGCAGCGGTCGTCGGTGGCGGGCAGCAGCCGTGCGCCGGGTTGCCACCGGTCGCACAGCGCGGCGGTGATCTGCGAGAGCGGGTAGCCGGCGTTGAGCATCTGGGTGCGCACCAGATGCGTGCCGATGTCACGGTCGCCGAGTCCGAACCAGTCCGGCTGCACCCCGTAGCGCGCCAATTCCTCTTTGGCGTGCCAAGTTTCGTTGCGGTGCCCCCACCCTCGCTCCGGATCTACACCTCCACCTAAGGTGTACATGCAGGTGTCCAAATCGGGGCAGACTCGCAGTCCGTGGATCCAGGCGTCATCGCCAATGTTGACGATCGCCGTCAGCTCGTGACTGTTGGCTTCGGTGTCCGGGCGCCCTTGCGTTTGAAATTGACCGAGCCCGAACAGCTGTTGAACCCCCAGCAGGAAGCGGGCGCCGCCAACCCCACCGACCAGAACGGTGACCTTCACATTGCACGACAGTACTGCCCGGCGACGGTGCCGTGGCGGGCCCACTGGAGCTGCCTCAAAGTTGAGGTTCCCCAAAACTTGTGGGGAAGTTGGGGGCCATGTGATCGACACGCCGAACGACCAAAACAACAGAAACGCCGAAATTCGA
This sequence comes from Mycobacterium sp. 1465703.0, assembly GCF_001672975.1. Lineage (GTDB taxonomy): Bacteria > Actinomycetota > Actinomycetes > Mycobacteriales > Mycobacteriaceae > Mycobacterium. Next base: position 3,340 of record NZ_LZKU01000234.1, on the reverse strand, counting down.
TCACGAGATGGTATGGAAATGCGCCGTAATGCTTGACCCGGCAGGTCAACCCGTGTCTAATCACAACAGTGTCATTTCCCGGTTGGCCGGCCGACTCCGGTGTCGCAGACCGAGATTCGATCACTTGTTCGAATTGTCTGTACATCAGAACAGTGGGAAACCAATCACACTCTCTCAATCAAGCTGAGGAGGCGGACGACCGTATGTCTTACGAAACTTTTCGAAGCGCCATGGCGAGCACCCCGCACGCTGACATCGACCCGGCACCGGCCCGCCCCGCTCGGCCGCATTTGACCGTGGTTCCTGATGCCCCAATCGCATTCGAGCCCGACCCCTTGCCGGAGCCGGCCGCCGATCAGTGGCAGGACCGGGCGCTGTGCGCCCAGACCGACCCCGAGGCCTTCTTCCCGGAGAAGGGTGGTTCCACCCGCGAGGCCAAGAAGATCTGCCTGGGTTGCGAGGTGCGTCATGAGTGCCTCGAGTACGCCCTCGAGCACGACGAGCGCTTCGGTATCTGGGGCGGTTTGTCCGAACGCGAGCGCCGCCGCCTCAAGCGCGGCATAATCTGACGCACGCTGAGCGCAACGCGCGTTGAGCGCGACTCGTAACGAAAGTTAGTCGTCGTCGATCGTCGGATCGATGACCGACGGCTCAACGTCGAGATAGATGGCGACCTGGGCCACCAGGATTTCGTGCAGCAAGTCGCCGAGTTCGACGGTGTCCTTGGCCCGTCGTTCAATTGGCTTGCGGAACAAGACAATTCGCGCCCGCGTGGAGTTGCCGCGGATGTCGACGCCGGCCGGGATCAAGCGCGCCAGCGGGATCGGACCATCAGCGATGACCTCGGGTGGCCACTGCACACTGTCGGGATCCTTGGCCGAGATGCGCGGGATCTCGTCGACCGCCACATCCAGCTCGGCCAGCCGGTCCTGCCAATTCCGCTCGATCGGTTCGTAAGCCTCCAGCACCGCCATGTCGAACCGCTCAGCACGGCTGCGCCACCCCGGGACGGTCGGGGGCAACAGCGGACCGCGCATGTCGCGGCCTCTGCGGAAAAGTCGGTGGGTAGCGGTTCGGCGCGGAGCCGATCCGTCGGGAAACCGATCGCTTCGCGGGGAGCTGCGCGAATCACCCACGCGCCGATGGTAACGGTTGCACATCGAGGGTCGAGGCGTTGCGCGTGTCCGGTGCTGCGGCCGCGTTTGCGCACGATAGCCTTTCGGTCGTGAACGTTCCCCGTCGCTGTTGCCGGCCCGGGTGCCCGCACTACGCCGTGGCGACCCTGACGTTCGTCTATTCGGACTCGACGGCAGTCGTCGGCCCGTTGGCGACCGCACGGGAACCGCATTCCTGGGATCTGTGCGTCAACCATGCCGGCCGAATCACCGCGCCCCGCGGTTGGGAGTTGGTGCGTCATGCCGGCCCCCTGCCCACCCATCCCGACGAGGACGACCTGGTCGCCCTGGCCGACGCGGTGCGCGAGGGCGGTGATCGGGCGGTGCCGTACGCCGGCGCCGTGACACCGATGAAGGGGTTTGCCGACGCGCACATCCACCACGGCGGGTCGCACGCCACCGCGCCCAGCAGCAGTCTGCTGGCACCGCCCGAGCCTCGATCCGGACGGCGCCGCGGACATCTGCGGGTGTTGCCCGATCCCAGCGATTAGCTCGCACCGCGGCGGCTCGAGTTCTCCGTCGCCCGATAGGCTGGCGGCCAAGAGTTCACGTCGTCAGGAGTCCCGCATGTCTCGGCCCGCCGCGACTGTCCACCGTGTCGTCAAGGCTTACGACGTGCGTGGGCTAGTCGGCGAAGAGCTCGACCAGCCGCTGGTCACCGATCTGGGCGCAGCCTTTGCCAAACTGATGCGCGCCGAGCAGGCCGGCCAGGTCGTGATCGGTCACGACATGCGAGACAGCTCGCCCACGCTAGCCGCCGCGTTCGCCGCCGGGGTGACCAGCCAGGGACTCGATGTGGTGCGCATCGGTCTGGCGTCCACAGATCAGCTTTACTTCGCCTCCGGGTTGTTGGACTGCCCCGGTGCGATGTTCACCGCGAGCCACAACCCGGCGGCCTACAACGGCATCAAGCTGTGCCGGGCGGGCGCCAAACCGGTCGGCGCCGAAACCGGGCTGCGCCTGATCGCCGACGAGGTGATCGCGGGCGTCGACGGCTACGACGGGCAACCCGGAAGCAGCACCGATCGCGACGTGCTGGCCGACTACGGGCAGTTCCTGCGTTCGTTGGTGGACACGTCGGGGCTGCGCCCGCTGCGGGTGGCCGTGGACGCCGGCAACGGGATGGCCGGGTTGACCACGCCCGCGGTGCTAGGGCCGATCGACTCGATCACATTGGAACCGTTGTACTTCGAGCTCGACGGCTCCTTCCCCAATCACGAAGCCAACCCGCTCGACCCCGCCAACCTGGTGGATCTGCAGGCCTATGTCCGGAAAACCGGCGCCGACATCGGGCTGGCCTTCGACGGGGACGCCGATCGCTGCTTCGTGGTCGACGAACGCGGCGACGCGGTGTCGCCCTCGACGGTGACCAGCCTGGTGGCCGCGCGCGAGTTGGGCCGCGAGATCGGCGCGACGATCATCCACAATGTGATCACCTCGCGCGCGGTGCCCGAACTGGTCGCCGAGCGCGGCGGCACGCCGCTGCGGTCCCGGGTCGGGCACTCCTATATCAAGGCCCTGATGGCCGACACCGGCGCGATTTTCGGCGGCGAGCACTCGGCGCACTATTACTTCCGCGATTTCTGGGGCGCCGACTCCGGGATGTTGGCGGCGCTGTACGTGCTGGCCGCCCTCGGCGAACAGGACCGCCCGCTGTCCGAGTTGACCGCGGACTACCAGCGCTACGAATCGTCGGGCGAAATCAACTTCACCGTGGCCGATGCCGCGCAATGCACCGAAGCGGTGCTCAAGTCGTTCGGCACCCGGATCCACTCCCTCGATCATGTCGACGGGGTGACCGCCGACCTGGGCGATGGCAGCTGGTTCAACCTGCGCAGCTCCAACACCGAGCCGTTGCTGCGGCTCAACGTGGAGGCCCGCACGGCCGAGGACGTCGTCGCGGTGGTCGCCCAGATCAGCACGGAAATCGAAGCGATCAGCGCGACCACGGCGGGCGTCGAGGCCGCGCCGTGAACGCCATCCGGGCGATCGATCTCGAAGACACCGACGGCCTGTTGGCCGCCGACCGCGAAGGCCTGTTGCGGGCCGCGTCGTCGGCCGGTGCCCAGGTGCGTGCGGTCGCCACCGCGGTGGAGGAGGGCGCGCTGGAATTGCTTCGCGCCGATGACCGTCCGCGCAGCATCATCTGGGTGGGCGGCCGCGGC